>DASSDL010000081.1:0-48349 GCA_035697145.1 Acidimicrobiales bacterium | reverse complement strand
GATCGTGCTCACGGCCGGCACCGCGCTCCTCATGTGGATGGGCGAGCTGATCACCCAGCGCGGCATCGGCAACGGCATGTCGCTGCTCATCTTCGCGAGTGTGGTGTCGAGCATCCCTTCCCAGTTCGCGCAGATCAATGCCGAGCGCGGGCTGGGGCTGCTCATCCCGTTGGTCATCCTGTTCCTGGCCGTGCTGGTCGGCATCGTCTTCATCGAGAACGGCCAGCGGCGCATCCCAGTGCAGTTCGCCAAGCGGGTCGTCGGCCGCCGCATGTACGGCGGTCAGAGCACCTACATCCCGCTCAAGGTCAATCAGTCGGGCGTCGTGCCGATCATCTTCGCCAGCTCCGTGCTCTACCTGCCGGCGCTGGCCACCCAGGTGCTGCCCTCCGACGAGGGCAGCTGGGGCGTCACGGTGCAGCGCTGGGTCGACGACAACCTGCTGCAGCAGGATTCGCCCTTCTACATGGTCCTGTACGGCCTGCTGATCATCGGTTTCGCCTACTTCTACACGGCCATCGCCTTCGACCCGCACAAGCAGGCCGACACGATCCGTAAGCAGGGCGGCTTCATTCCCGGCATCCGCCCCGGTCCGCAGACCGAGCGCTACCTGTCGCGGATCCTGGCCCGAATCACGCTGCCGGGGGCGCTGTTCATCGCCGCCATCGCCCTGTTGCCGACCTTGCTGCTGGCGCTCGCCGACGTCAATGCGTTCGCCTTCGGGGGTACGTCCATCCTCATCGCCGTGGGTGTGGCGCTCGAGACGATGAAGCAGATCGACAGCCAGCTGATGATGCGGAACTACGAAGGGTTCCTGCAGTGACCTTTCCCCAGGAAGGCGGCCTGGGGTGCGCTCGAGTGGTGGAAGGACCGCCCCGGTGACGGCCGGGGTGCGGCTCGTCATGCTGGGCCGGCAGGGTGCCGGCAAGGGCACCCAGTGCACGAGGTTGTCGCGCCACTACGTGGTACCCCACATCTCCACCGGCGAGATGCTGCGCGCCGCGGTGAAGGAAGGGACCGAGCTGGGCCGCAAGGCGGCCGAGATCATGAACGAGGGCGGCCTGGTGCCGGACGACGTCATGATCGGGATCGTCGACGAACGGCTCGACCACGACGACACCACGCGGCGCGGCTACGTCCTCGACGGCTTTCCTCGTACAGTGCCCCAGGCCAAGGCGCTGGCCGAGATCACCGTCGCCCGCCCGCTCGACCTGGTCATCGACTTAGATGTGCCGAAGGAGGTCGTGCTCCAGCGCCTGGCCAGCCGGCGGGTGTGCGCCGACTGCGGGGCCAACTACTCGGTCGACAAGCCACCGCGCTACGACGGCGTGTGCGACAACTGCGGTGGCGAGGTGGAGCAGCGTGAGGACGACACGCCGCCCGCCATCGAGAAGCGCCTGGCCGAATACGAGCGCGAGACGGCGCCACTCATCGACTGGTACCGCGAGCTGCGCCTTCTGGAGATGGTCGACGGGCTGGGCAGCACCAACGAGGTGTCGCTCAGGCTCTCTGCGGTGATCGACCTCCGCCGCGGCAGCTAGGGCCCGGAGTCGGAAAGGAGGAGGCCGAGTGCGCGGACATCGGGAGACGCGTGCGCCGGACACCGTCGGTCGCCGCACCGCCGATGAGATCCGTACCATGCGGCGGGCGGGCCGGGTCGTGGCCGAGATGCACGACCGGATCCGCAGTGCGCTTCGGCCCGGGGTCACGACGCTCCAGCTCGATGCCATCGGCCGCGAGGTGTTGGGGCGGCGGGGTGCCCGGTCCAATTTTCTCGGCTACCACGGCTATCCGGCGGTGATCTGCGCCAGCCCCAACGAGGTGGTGGTGCACGGCATCCCCGATGGCCGGGTGCTGGAGGAGGGCGACATCGTCTCGATCGACTGTGGCGCCGTCGTCGACGGCTACCACGGGGACGCCGCGTTCACGGCCGGGATCGGGGCGATCGACGCCGACGCCCAGCGGCTCGTCGACGTCACCGGGGCGGCGCTCGACGCCGGCATCGCCGAGCTGGTGGCCGGCGCCCGGCTGGGCGACCTGGGCGCCGCGGTGCAGGCCACGGTCGAGGCCGGTGGCTTCAGTGTGGTGCGCGACTACGTGGGCCATGGCATCGGCACGGCCATGCACGAACCGCCTGACGTCCCCAACGTCGGCCGGCGGGGGAAGGGAAAGCAGGTGGCCGCGGGCGACGTGTTCGCCGTGGAGCCCATGGTGAGCGCCGGGGGCGGGGAGACGATGGTGCTCGACGACGGCTGGACGGTGGTCACCCTCGACGGCTCGTGGGCGGCCCATTGGGAGCACACCGTGGCCGTCGCCGACGACGGGCCGGAGATCCTCACCCTGCCGTAGAGGCCCAGCGGATAGGGCGTTGGTCAGTCGTCGTCGTTGCCGGAGCCGTCGCCGTCCTCGTGGTCGGCGCTCGAGCCCACGACGTTGAAGCTCCGATCGAGCTGGACGTCGACCTGGCTCCCATCGTCCAGCGTGACCTCGACCTCGTAGTAGCTCTCCTCGTCACCGACCTCGGTCTCGGTCACCCGGCCCTCGCCCGTGGACTCGAGAGCGGCGGCGCTGGCCTTGTCGAGGGCGTCGCCCGTGATGGGCGCCTCGTTGTCGTCGCCCGCACCGGCGGCGGCGACGCCGACGCCCGCGCCAGCCGCGACGATGGCGGCAGCGGCGCCCAAGCCGATGAGCGTGGTCTTGCGGTTCACGATTGCCTCCTCAGGTCTTCAACGAGGATCGCACGCGGTCCCTGAACCCACGCTGAACCATATCGAGTCACTCGGGCTCGTCCTCCAGGCCGTCGATCGCGGGCAGCCGGACCTCGAACCGGGCGCCACCGAGGCCGCTGTCGACGATGGTGATCGTGCCGCGGTGGGCACCGACGACCTCGGCCGCGATCGCCAGCCCGAGGCCGCTACCCCCGGCATCGCGGGCCCGGGCGTCGTCGAGCCGGACGAACCGCTCGAACACCCGCTGCCGGTCGGCCGCCGCGATACCGGGCCCATCGTCGTCGACATCGAGGACCACGGCGCCGTCCTGCTCGCTCAGCGCGAACGCCACCTGGGAGGTGGCATGGCGGACGGCGTTGTCCCCCAGGTTGCGGAGGGCTCGCCACAGGGCGGCGCGGTCGCCGCTGACCCGCCCGGCGGAGACCCGGGTGGTGTCGACGCGCACCGGCGTGGCTTCGCGGAGGCGGTGAGCCTCCTCGAACACGAGATCGTCGAGGTCGACCGGGCGCTGCTGGAACTGCAGCGTGTGTTCGTCGGCGCGCGTCAGCAGCAGTAGGTCGTCGACCAGTCGCTCGACCCGGAGGTTCTCCGCGGCCACGGTCTCGGCCAGCGCGCCCAGGGTGGTGCGCTCGGGGTGGGCCTGGGCGACCTCGGCGTGCTGGCGGATCGACGCCACCGGCGAGCGCAGCTCGTGGGAGGCGTCGGCGATGAAGCGGCGCTGCCGGGCCTGGCCCCGCTCGAGGCGCTCGAGCATGCCGTTCATGGTGGTCGCCAGGCGGGCGATCTCGTCGTTACCGGGCGGGTTTGGTACCCGCCGGTCGAGGTCGGCCGAGGAGATGGCGTCGACCTCGCGGCGGATGGACTCGACCGGCGCCAGGGCCCGGCCGACCACCAGCCAGGTGGTGAACGCGGCCACAACCAGCAGGATCGGGAGGCCGATGACGAGGAGATTGGTGACCACCGAGGTCGACTCGTTGACCGTGTCCAGGGTCCGGCCGGCGATGACCGTGTAGCGACCGGCGTCGGCGGCGACCGCCATGAACTCGTCGTCCTCGCCCGTGACGGCGACCTCGGCGGACTGGCCGGGGTCCAGCCGGGCAACCGCCGGGTCCCCGGCCACCAGTGGGCTGGCGGCCACCACGTTGCCGTCGCCGTCGAGGATCTGGATGAACGCGTCGTCGTCATCCTGGTCCAGTCCGGCCGCCACGAACGAGGGAGGGGTGTCGGCCTCGAGCGCCGCCACGGTGTCGGCGGCGCGCACCCGGGCGACGTTCCGCACCTCGTCCGTGAGCGCGTCGCGCATCGCCCACACGAGCGCGACCCCCCCGGCGAGCAGGGCGAGGCCCACGAGGACGGTGGCGGCGACGGTGGTGCGAACCCGCACGGTGCCGGAGCTCGCGCGCAGCCGGCGCAGCAGGGACCGGGGTGATCGCCGGCCCGGCCGGGCGCCCGATCCGGCGTCACCCGCCATCGGCCGCCAGCCGGTATCCCGCGCCCCGCACGGTCTCGATCGCAGCCCGGCCGAACGGGCGGTCGAGCTTGTTGCGCAGCCGCCGCACATAGACCTCGATGATGTTGGGATCGCCCTCGAAGTCGACATCCCAGACGTGGTCGAGGATTTCGCGCTTGGCCACCACGTCGCCCCGCCGTCGCAGCAGGAACTCGAGCAGGGCCAGCTCCCGCGCCGTCAGCTCGATCTCCGCCTCCCCCCGCCAGGCCCGCCGCGTCGCCGGGTCCATCCGCAGGTCCCCGGCCGCCAGCACCGCCGGGCGCTCCTGGGCCCCGCGCCGCAGCAGCGCCCGCAAGCGCGCCACCAGGACAGCGTGGGAGAACGGCTTGGTGAGGTAGTCGTCGGCGCCGGTATCGAGCGCCTCGACCTCGTCCCACTCGCCGTCCTTGGCGGTGAGCATCAGGATCGGTGTCCAGACGCCCTCGTCCCGGAGCGTCCGGCACACGCGGTAGCCGTTGAGCCCCGGGAGCATGATGTCGAGAACGATCGCGTCGTACGGCTCCTCGCGTGCACGCCACAGTCCGGTGGTGCCGTCGGCCGCCACGTCGACCGCGAAACCGTCGGCCTCGAGTCCGGCGCGCAGGCCGGCGGCGAGTCGGTCCTCGTCCTCGACGACCAGCACTCGCATCGAGCGTCCACCGTAGGCGGATTCGCCTGAACCGGCGCTGAACTTGCGTTTTGTCCGCCAGATCGTGCGACACGACGACCGTTCCCGCGGGGAAAACGCGTGGGATCGGCCGTCAGGCCTCCTGGGGACCGAGGACGCCGGCCTCGACCACCCAGGTCCGGCCGGTGGTGACCGGGGCATCGGGCTGGAGCACCGTCTCGACCTGTTGGTAGCGGGCGAGGAGCCGCTGGCGGTCGACGTCGCAGCGCACGTAGCCCCGGTGGCGCGTGTCGGCCCAGCGCACGTGGGGCAGCGCCGAGATCAGCTGCTCGGCGATCGCGGCCAGGGAGGGGTCGAAACCGGAGCTGATCGAGGTGCCGACCAGCTCGGTGCCCCGCACCTCCGTGCTCGGCGTGGCATCGGGGTTCTCGCCGACCAGGTCGGCGACGCCGGCGGCGTGGATGTCGCCCGTGATCACGATGGGGTTGTCGGTGCCGGCGGCGGCGAGCAGGTCGAGGAGGCGGGTCCGGGCGGAGGCGTAGCCGTCCCATTGGTCGAGGTTGTACAGCGACCCGGCCAGGGGCATGGCGGTGGCCACGACCTGGTTGGCCAGCACGTCCCACGTGGCCTTGGACTTCCGCAGGCTCCGGCCCAGCCAGGCCTCCTGCTCGGCACCCAGGAGGGTGCGCTCGGGGGCCGCGCGGGCATCGCAGGTGGGGCCGAAGTCCGTCGTCCCGCAGGGCTGGTCGCTGCGGTACTGGCGCGTGTCCAGCACGTGGAAGCGGGCCAGCCGTCCCCAGCTGACCGCGCGATGGATGCGCAGGTCCGGGCCGCTCGGCGGCGGCTGACGCACCGGCTGGTGCTCCCACCATGCCTGGTAGGCGGCGGCGCGCCGGGCGGCGAACCCCGGCGCCTCGGCCGGCACCTGGGGCAGGAGCCCGGCGTAGTTGTTCTCGACCTCGTGGTCGTCCCAGGTCACGACCCATGGGCAGGCGGCATGGATGCCCTGCAGTGCCGGGTCGCCCTTGTAGAGCCCGTAGCGGTTGCGGTAGGCGTCCAGCGTCGTGATCTCGACGCTGTTGTGCTGGCGGACCGCGGCGGGGTTGACCCCTCCCTCGTAGATGTAGTCGCCGAGATGGACCACCAGGTCGGGGTCCTCCTCCGGCGCGAAGGCCCACGCCGGCCAGAAGCCGTCCTGCCAGTTCTGGCACGACGCGAACAAGAAGCGCAGGCGATCGCCCCGCCCCGGCGCGGGCGCCGTTCGGGTACGGCCGACCGGGCTGACCTGGTCCCCGACGCGGAAGCGGTAGAAGTACCAGGCATCGTGGCGCAGGTGGCGCACGTCGACGTGAACCGAGTGCGCAAAGGCCGGCGACGCCGTGGCGCTGCCGGCGCGCACGACCCGCCGGAAGTGCTCGTCGCTGGCCACCTCCCAGCGGACCGGCACGTCGACTGCCGGCATCCCGCCCCCGGCGAGAGGCTCCGGTGCGAGGCGGGTCCACAGCACCACGCCGCCTGGGATGGGATCCCCCGACGCCACACCCAGCGAGAACAGCCCACCGGGGACGTTGGGGCCCGGGCGCAGGGGACGCCGCCCGTCACGGGGTTTGGCGGCGCCGACCAGGGGCAGCGACAGCAGGGCGCCGCCAGTGCCGGCCAGGAAACGCCGGCGCGTGACTCCGTCCGCTGATCGCTGATGGTCGCCCATGGTCCCCTCCCGCGCCTCGTGCACCCCGGCTCGCCCCGAGGCGGCTACGGTAGCCAACGCCGCCGACCGGCAGCGGTGTCGTCCGCTGGACGGGCGATTACATGTTCGTGCGCGGAGTTTTCCCCGGTGAGGTGCCGCGCTAGCATGTTCAGTCGGCTCTTGGTGCCCTTCCGGCTGTCCAGGCGCGCCCGAGCCTCGGCACCAGCAGCAGTACGAGGAGCAACCCTGCCGAAGTCCAAAGAAGACGCGATCGTCCTCGAGGGGACCGTTGTCGAGCCCCTCCCGAACGCCATGTTCCGGGTCGAGCTCGAAAACGGCCACAAGGTCTTGGCACACATCTCGGGGAAGATGCGCATGCACTACATCCGCATCCTGCCGGGGGATCGCGTGCAGGTGGAGCTCACCCCCTACGACCTCAGCCGGGGTCGCATCACATATCGCTACAAGTGACGGGAACCGACGTATGAAGGTCCGACCCAGCGTCAAGCCAATCTGTGAGAAGTGCAAGGTGATCCGCCGCCACGGGCGCGTGCAGGTCATCTGTACCAACCCGCGCCACAAGCAGCGCCAGGGCTAGGGGAAGCGCGAATGGCACGCATCGCCGGCGTCGACATCCCCCGCGAGAAGCGGCTGGAGATCTCGCTGACCTACATCTTCGGCATCGGCCGCACCCGCTCCGCCGAGATCTGCCGCGCGCTCGACATCAACCCCGACACCCGGGTGCGCGATCTGACCGACGACGAGGTCGCCCGCATCCGCAACCACATCGAAACCGCGTTCAAGGTCGAAGGTGACCTGCGGCGCGAGATCCAACAGGACATCAAGCGCAAGATGGAGATCGGCGCCTGGCAGGGCCTGCGCCACCGCAAGGGCCTGCCCGTGCGTGGCCAGCGCACCCAGACCAACGCCCGTACCCGCAAGGGGCCCAAGAAGACCGTCGCCGGCAAGAAGAAGGTCCGCAAGTAAATGGCCAAGCCCAAGTCCCCCGGGGGCCGTCGCCCCCGTCGGCGCGAGCGCAAGAACGTCGGCCACGGCGTGGCGCATATCAAGAGCAGCTTCAACAACACGATCGTCACGTTCACCGACCAGGGCGGGAACGTGGTGTCATGGGCGTCGGCCGGCAACGTCGGCTTCAAGGGATCCCGCAAGTCCACCCCCTTTGCGGCCCAGATGGCCGCCGAGGCTGCCGCCCGCCGGGCCATGGAGCACGGCGTGCGCAAGGTCGACGTGCAGGTGAAGGGCCCGGGATCGGGCCGCGAGACCGCGATCCGCTCGATCCAGAACGCCGGCATCGAGGTCACCGGCATCAAGGACGTCACCCCTGTCCCCCACAACGGCTGCCGCCCTCCCAAGCGGCGCCGCGTCTGAGGTAACTGCGCGATGGCTCGTTACACCGGTCCCAAAGCCCGTGTCTCCCGGCGCCTCGGTGCCAACATCTGGGGCACGGCCGGCGAGAACCGCGCCATGGAGCGCCGCCCCTACCCGCCGGGCGAGCACGGCCGCAGCCGCCGGCGCAACGCCTCCGAGTACCTGCTGCAGATGCAGGAGAAGCAGAAGGCCAGGTTCACCTACGGCCTCAACGAGCGGCAGTTCCGCAACCTCTACGAGGAGAGCAGCCGCCGCAAGGGCGTCACCGGCGAACTTATGCTTCAGCTCCTCGAGCGTCGCCTCGACAACGTCGTCTACCGCGCCGGCTGGGCATCGACCCGGCCTCAGGCCCGGCAGTTCGTGGGCCACGGCCACGTCGAGGTCAACGGCAAGCGCGTCGACATCCCCAGCTACCGCGTCCGCAAGGGCGACGTGATCCGGCTGCGGGGGAAGGCGCGGCAGATGATCGTCATCCAATGGAACCGTGACGTGCTGGCCCGCACGCCACCTCCGTGGCTCGACTCCGAGGACGAAGGTCTCTCGGTGAAGGTGCGCGAGTACCCGCTGCGCGAGCACATCGACGTGCCCGTGCGCGAGCAGCTCATCGTCGAGCTCTACAGCAAGTAGTCCCCCGAAAGCCATCAGGGAGCCTCCCGCCATGCTGGTAATGCAGCGCCCAACGGTCGAGCCGATCGCCGAGGAAGAGGGCAACCGTCAGCGGTTCGCCATCGGTCCTCTAGATCCCGGCTTCGGGCACACCCTCGGCAACTCATTGCGACGCACACTGCTGTCGTCGATCCCCGGTGCCGCCATCACCCAGGTCCGCTTCGACGACGCCCTGCACGAGTTCGACACCATCCCCGGTGTGGTCGAGGACGTCACCGACATCATCCTCAACCTCAAGGACATCGTGCTGGTCAGCCACGCCGACGAGCCGGTCACGCTGCGCCTCGATGTGCGCGGCCCGGCCGACCTCACCGCCGGCGACATCCAGCTAACGTCAGACGTCGAGATCCTCAACCCCGAGCTGCACCTGGCCACGCTCAACAAGTCCGGTCGGGTCGCGGTGGACATCACGGTCGACAAGGGCCGCGGCTACCGCTCGGCGGAGGCCAACAAGGCGTCGGAGACGATCGGCGTGATCCCGGTCGACTCGATCTTCGCCCCGGTGCGCCGGGTGTCGTTCGACGTCGAGCCCACCCGCGTGGAGCAGTCGACCGAGTACGACCGCCTGGTCATCGACATCGAGACCGACGGCTCCATCTCGCCACGCGACGCCCTGGCCTCGGCCGGCGACACACTGCGGTCGCTGGTGTCGCTGGTGGCCGACATGAGCGACGAGCCCCAGGGGCTCGAGCTCGGTGAGCTGGCCGTCACCAGCGCCGGATCGCCCGACCTCGACCTGCCCATCGAGGACCTCGACCTCTCCGAGCGTCCCCGCAACTGCCTCAAGCGGGCGCAGGTGAACACGGTCGGCGAGCTGGTCCAAAAGACCGAGGACGACCTGCTTGCCATCACCAACTTCGGGCAGAAGTCGCTCGACGAGGTGATCGCCAAGCTCGACGAGCGCGGCCTGTCGCTGCACACGAAAGACTAACTCTGCGATGCCTGCCACCCCCCGCAAGGGCCGCCGCTTCGGCGGTGACGCCGCGCACCAGCGGCTGATGATGGCCAACCTGGCGGCCAGCCTGTTCGCCGCCGAGGGCATCGTCACCACAGAGGCCAAGGCCAAGGCGCTGCGGCCCATCGCCGAGAAGCTGATCACCAAGGCCCGCAAGGCCGACGCGGATCCCGACGCCCAGCTGCACCAGATTCGCCAGGTGGTCGCCTACCTGGGCGACCGGGAGATGACGCACAAGCTGTTCACCGAGATCGGGCCCCGCTACGCCGACCGCAACGGCGGCTACACGCGGATCCTCAAGCTCGGCCCCCGCCAGGGCGACAACGCCCCCATGGCAAGGATCGAGCTGGTCTAGTCGGCTCGAAGCCGGATGTTTCGAGTCGAGTGATGGCGACGCCGGAGGCCTCCCCCCTCACACTCCCCCCGGTGCCTCGTCGTCATGACTCTCTTTGATGCCGTGGAGCTCGCGGCCCCTCGGGGGCCGGTGGTGCGCGTTCGCATGACGATCGCCTACGACGGCTCGGGGTTCCACGGGTTCGCCCCCAACCCGGGCGTCCGGACGGTGGGGGGCACGCTGGGGGAGGCGATCCGGAAGGTGACCCGGGCGCCGGTCGAGCTCACCTGCGCCGGGCGGACCGACACCGGCGTTCACGCCTGGGGCCAGGTGGTCAGCTTCGACCTGCCGGCCGACCGGTTCGACCCGCGGGCGCTGGCCCGCTCGCTCAACCGCCTCCTGTCACCGGCCATCGTCGTGCGTGACCTGGGCCCGGCCCCCGACGACTTTGACGCCCGGCGCTCGGCCGTGGGCCGCACCTACCGCTACACAGTCGTCAACCGGCCCGAGCCCGATCCGTTCCTCGCCCGGCTGGCCTGGCATGTCGCGAACCCACTGGCCATCGAGCTGCTGCGGCTGGGCTGCGATCCACTGGTCGGGGAGCACGACTTCTCGGCGTTCTGCCGCAAGCCCAGGCATCGCGACCGCGAGGGCGGAGAGGCCTCGCTGGTCCGCCAGGTGCGCCGCGCAAGCTGGACCGACATGGGCGACGGCGTGCTGCGCTTCGAGATCGAGGCCAACGCCTTCTGCCACCAGATGATCCGGAGCCTCGTCGGCACCCTCGTGGACGTGGGCCTGGCCCGCAAGCACGCCGGCGAGCTGCTCGGCATCCTGGCGGGGCGGGACCGGTCGAAGGCCTCGGCGCTAGCGCCCGCTCAGGGCCTGTGCCTGTGGGCGGTGTCGTACCCGAGCACCGGGGCCGGATGATGGCCGTCGCCGCGGTCGGCAAGTGGAACGGGGGGTCTCAGCGTCGGCGGGCGACGGTCGCGTCGCCCGCCACGGATGCGACCACGCCGCACATCACCCCCAGGCCCGCACCACCGACCACGTCGAGCGGTAGGTGCGCTCCGTAGTAGACGCGGGTCAGGGCGACCACGCTGGCGAGCCCGAATGGTGCCCAGCGCCAGCCGCGCGGAAGTAGGGGCGCGACCACCGTCGCCACCGCGAAGGCGACGGCGGCGTGGCCCGAAACATAGCCCTGGCCGTGGATGCCCGATTCGCGCAGCTCCACGCCACTGAGCAGGTCTCCTGGCCGGCCGCGCTCGACGACGTTCTTCACGCCCTTCGCCGCGCCCCACGCCAGCACGACCGCGGCTGCGGTGGTGAGGGCGGGCCGCACGCGCCGCGTGGCGGAATAGACGCCGATCGCTCCGGCGGCGCACATCCAGAAGTTGCCGAGCTGCATGGGCGCCCACAGCGGCCACCGCAGCGAGTCGGGCAGGCCGTTGACCGCCTCGAAGGCGTCGGCCTCCCAGTCGGGCACGACCTCTCGCCGGTCGTCGAGCAACAGCCAGCTCAGCGCCAGCAGGCCGGCGCCGGCGGTGGTTGCCGTGGCACGCCATCCGGACGGGCCAACGAGGCTGACCGTCGCGCCGCGGATAGCTGCGGCACTCCCGCGCCTGCGTCCCCGAACGTCGTGCATGTGGTCCCGTACGGTACCTGCGCCGTACCGTCAGCTTGCCGTTTCGCGGGTCGTCCCCGTAGGCTGGTACGTCGCTCTGGGCGCTGCGCGCCCGCTCTCGCAAGTCCGCACGAAGGTGGCACGCGTGCCCACGTACAGCCCGAAAGCCTCAGAGATCCAGCGTGCCTGGTACGTCGTCGACGCCGACGGCTTGGTGCTCGGCCGCATGGCAACCGAGGTCGCCCGCGTGCTGCGCGGCAAGCACAAGCCCACCTTCACCCCGCATCTCGACACCGGCGACCACGTCGTGATCGTCAACGCCGACAAGGTCGTGCTCACCGCGGGCAAGGCCGAGCGCAAAACCGTCTACCGCCACTCGGGATACCCCGGCGGGCTCAAGGCCGAGACCTTCGCCCACCTGCTCGAGCGCCGGCCGGAGGAGGCGGTGCGCCGCACCATCCGTGGCATGCTCCCCAAGACCCGGCTTGGCCGCCAGATGCTGACCAAGCTCAAGGTCTACGCCGGACCCACCCATCCGCACACCGCCCAGCAACCCCAGCCTCTCGACGTGGCCGGGGCTGCTCGACGTACCGCCTGAACCGCCTGGTAGGAAGACACGACATGGCCACACCGCTCGCGCAGACCACCGGCCGCCGCAAAGGCGCCGTCGCCCGGGTCCGCATCCGCCCCGGCACCGGGACGATCACCATCAACGACCGCGACGTCGCCGCCTACTTCCCGTCCAAGGCGCATCAGATGATCCTCTCTGAGCCGCTCCGCGTCGCCGACGCCGAGGAGGCCTACGACATCGACGCCAGCCTGGTTGGCGGCGGCGTGTCGGGCCAGGCCGGTGCGCTGCGGCTAGGCATCGCCCGGGCGCTGGTCGAGCTCGACCCCGAGATCCGCACCACGCTCAAGCGGGCCGGCTTCCTTTCGCGTGACCAGCGCGAGAAGGAGTCGAAGAAGTACGGCCTCAAGAAGGCCCGCAAGGCCCCCCAGTACTCCAAGCGCTGAGTTTCGGTTCGAAACCAGAGGTTTCGAACCGAGGCTTTGGCAGCGCCCGTGGCGCTCCACTCCCCCCTGTGCCTCGTGCTGCGATGTAGAGCATCGTGGAGGGTCTGATGCTGAAGTTCGGGACCGACGGGGTGCGAGGCGTGGCCAACGCCGAGCTCACCCCCGAGCTGGCCCTGGCGCTCGGACGCGCTGCCGCCCGGGTGCTCGGCGGCGACCGCTTCGCCATCGGCCGTGACACCCGGCGGTCGGGGCCGATGCTCGAGGCCGCGCTGTGCGCCGGGCTGGTGAGCGAGGGCGTGGACGTCGACCTGCTGGGTGTGGCACCCACGCCGGAGGTCGCGTGGTGGTCCGTGACCTCCGAGGCGCCGGCCGCGGTCGTGTCGGCCTCGCACAACCCCTTTCCCGACAACGGGATCAAGCTGTTCGCGGCCGGCGGACGCAAGCTGGCCGATGACGTCGAGGAGCGGCTGGAGCACGAGCTCCAACGGTTGCTGGCTGGTACCAAGTTGCACGCGCTGGGCGCGCCGACTGGCGCCGGGGTGGGCGCGGTCCGGCCGGTGTCGGCGTCGGCGCGTTCCGGGTACCGCGCTGCCGTGGCTGGCTCGCTGGCGGGGCGCGGCCTGGCCGGACTGCGGGCGGTGGTCGACTGCGCCGACGGTGCGGCGTCGGTGGTCGCCCCGGGGGTGCTGTCCGACCTGGGCGTCGATGTCGAGGTGATCCACGCCGACCCCGACGGCACCAACATCAACGCCGGCTGCGGCTCGACGCACCCGCAGGAGCTGACCCGGGTGGTGGCGGAGCGCAAGGCCGACGTCGGTGTGGCCTTCGACGGTGACGCCGACCGGGTGCTCCTCGTCGACGCCGCCGGCGAACTGGTCGACGGCGACCACATCATCGCCATCTGCGCCATCGACCGGCACGAGCGGCGGGTGCTGGCCGGCGACAGCGTGGTCGTCACCGTCATGACCAACCTCGGGTTCCGGCTGGCGATGGACAAGCGCGGCATCCACGTGATCGAGACGCAGGTGGGCGACCGCTACGTGCTCGAGGAGTTGGAGTCCCGGCGCCTCGACCTGGGCGGTGAGCAGTCGGGTCATGTGATCTTCCGCGATCTCGCCACCACCGGCGACGGCCTGCTCACCGCGCTCCAGGTGCTCGATGTCGTGGTGCGCTCGGGCCGCAGCCTCGCCGACCTGTCGACCGAGGCGATGACGCGGCTCCCGCAGGTGCTCCGCAACATTCGGGTGGCCGAGCGGGATCCCGCCATCGCGGAGCGCCTCGCCGGCCCCATCGCCGCCGTCGAGGCGCGCCTGGGGGATCACGGTCGCGTGCTGGTGCGCCCGAGCGGTACCGAGCCCCTAGTGCGGGTCATGGTCGAGGCGCCCACGGAGCACGATGCCACGGCCGCTGCCGACGAGCTGATCGAGGCCGTCGAGTCGCTGGCGGGGTGACGGAGCCGGTGCCGCCGACGGCCCCCTTCATCACTTAGACGTGCGCGGATAGGTACGTCATCCTGGCTCTCGGTGGTCAGCGCTGCTGGGAGGCCCAGCTGTTGAGCTGCGACCCGGCAACAAAATTCCCACGCGGGGTGCCTGCGAAACGCCCCATCCGCTGGGCCTCACATTCGGGTCACATTGCCGGCTTGCCGGCGGGCGGGCCTGATCGGCGCCCGTCGTAGACTCGTCGCCCATGTGCGGGATCATCGCAGTCCTTCGTCCGCCTGGCGCGCGCCTTGCGCCGTCTCCGGTCCAGGTCACCGGACCGCTGCACGAGGCCGCGGAGGCGCTGGCGTCCGACCTGCCGCTGGTCGAGGCCTGCGGCCGGGCAGCGGAGCGGCTCGAGGCGAGCGACGCGCGGTTGCGCGGGACCGACGGGGTCTGGGCCCTGGTGCACGATCGGCGGCTGCTGGCCGAGGTCGAGGGGCTGACAGCGCAGCTGGGCGAAACGATCAACGCCATCGAGGCCGGCCTCGACGCCGGCTCCGGCGGGCCCAAGGGCGATGCTGACCAGGACCCACTGGAGGCGGTCAATGCCGCAGTCGTGCGCCTCAAGGACGCGGTGTGGTCGATAGATCGCGATCGGGTGCGCACCGCCCGAGCGGTCGCCGACCTCGCCGGCAGCGAACCAGGGTGGGCGGCGACGGAGGCGTACACCGCGATCCAGCAGGCGCTGGCGGCCATCGATCGGCTCGAGGTGCGGGGACGGGACTCTGCCGGGCTGCACGTCCTGGTGCGGGGCCACGGTCTCGACCTGAGCAGCGCCGCCGTGACCCGCATGCTGGCTCTCAGGGGGGCATCCGATCCGTTGTTCCGATCCGGCGCGGTGCGGGCCGTCGACGGCTGCTTGTCGTTCGTCTACAAGGCGGCGGCGGAGATCGGCGAGCTGGGCGACAACACCAGGGCGCTGCGCGACGCCATCCGGTCCGACGAGCTGCTGCGGCTGGCGGTGTCCGCCGACACGGCGTTGGCGACGGTGCTGGGGCACACTCGCTGGGCCTCGGTAGGGATGATCAGCCAGCCCAACGCCCATCCCGTCGACAGCACCGAGGCGGGCACCCCAACCGGTCCCTACGTGGTCGCCGCGCTCAACGGCGACGTCGACAACTTCGCCGACCTCAAGGCCCTCGACGGGCTGCAGATCGCCCCCGAGATCACCACCGACGCCAAGGTGATCCCCACCCTCGTCTCCCATCGCCTCGCCGAGGGCAACGACCTCACCACCGCCTTCCGCAACACCGTCGCCAGCTTCGAGGGCTCGGTGGCCATTGCCGCTAGCGCCGCCGCCGAACCCGACAAGCTGCTCCTGGCGCTGCGGGGCAGCGGCCAGGCGCTGTACGTGGGACTGGCCGACGCCGCCTACATCGTGGCCAGCGAGCCCTACGGCGTCATCGAGCTGACCGATCGCTACCTGCGGATGGACGGCGAGACCCCGGCCAATCCGGACAACCCCACCGCCAGCCGCGGTCAGATCGTCGTGCTCGACGGCAGCCGAGCCGGCACGTTCGAGGGCATCGAGCGCCTCGCCTACGACGGCACGCCGTTGCCGGTCACCGAGGCCGACATGGCCACGGCGCAGATCACCACTCGTGACATCGACCGGGGCGAGTTCCCCCATTTTCTGCTCAAGGAGATCTCCGAGGCCCCGACCAGCTTCCGCAAGACGTTGCGGGGCAAGCTGATCGAGCGGGAGGCCGACGGCGACATGGCCGTGGCGCTCGGATCGGACGTGCTGCCGGACGCCGTGCGAGGGGGGCTGCGCCGGGGCGAGATCGACCGGGTGGTGGTGATCGGCCAGGGGACCGCGGCAGTGGCCGGGGGCGCCATGGCGGCCGGTCTCGACCAGTTCTGCGGGTCCACCAACCTGAAGGTCGACGCCGTGCCCGCCACCGAGCTGTCGGGCTTCGGACTGCGGCCGTCGATGTCGGACACATTGGTGGTCGCCATCAGCCAGTCCGGCACCACCACCGACACCAACCGCACGGTCGACCTGGTCCGGTCCCGGGGCGCCAAGGTCGTGGCCATCGTCAACCGGCGCGGAAGCGACCTCACCGACAAGGCCGACGGCGTCCTGTACACCTCGGACGGCCGCGACGTGGAGATGTCGGTGGCATCGACCAAGGCCTTCTACAGCCAGGTCGCCGCCGGCCTGTTGCTGGCGGCGGCGATCAGCGACGAGGTCGGTGGCAGTGTCGATCAGACGGTGCTGCGGGCCCTGCGCGACCTGCCCGACGCGATGGCCGAGGTCATCGAGCGCCGGCCTCTCATCGCCGAGGCCGCCCACCGGCTGGCGCCGGCCAAGCGCTACTGGGCGGTGGTCGGCAACGGGGCCAACCGCATCGCCGCCGCCGAGGTGCGGATAAAGCTGTCGGAGCTCTGCTACAAGTCGATCGCCGCCGACTCCACCGAGGACAAGAAGCACATCGACCTGTCGTCCGAGCCACTCATCGTCGTATGTGCTGCCGGCCTGGAAGGATCCACCGCCGACGACGTGGCCAAGGAGGTCACCATCTATCGGGCACACAAGGCGTCGCCGGTCGTCATCGCCACCGACGGCCAGGCCCGGTTTGCCTCGGCGCTCCACGTGCTGCCGGTTCCCCCCACCCACCCGGCGTTGGCGTTCGTGCTATCGGCCATGGCGGGCCACCTGTTCGGCTACGAGGCGGCGCTCGCCATCGACGCCCTGGCCCGGCCCCTGCGCGAGGCCCGGGCCGCCATCGAATCGGCAACGGTGGGCGGCGACCGTCCCGGCGCCGTCGTCGGCCGGGACGGCGAGACCGTCCTGCGGCGGCTGCGGACCGACCTGCAACCGGTGACCCGGCGGTACTCCGACGGGCTCCGGGTCGGCAGCTACGACGGGCAGCTCGAGGCGTCTACCGCGGTGCGCCTGACCCAGCTCTTCCGCTATGTCCTCGGCGTCGTCCCGCTCGACGCCTACCAGATCGACGAGGGCAAGGTGGGCACGCCCGCCGTCATCGTCGACGACCTGACGGCGGCGCTCACTCTCGCCATCGAGGAGCTGACCCGCCCCGTCGACGCCATCAAGCATCAGGCCAAGACCGTGACGGTCGGGATCTCACGCAGCGACGAGACGCTGCTCGAGGTCCCGCTGGTGCGGTCGGTGCTGGACGCCGGGGCCCCGCGCGACTGGCTCACCTACCGCACGCTACGGACCCTGGCCGACATCAGCCCCGCGATCGCCGCCGTGGTCGGATTCACTCGCTACCGCATCGAGGGCCGGGCCGGGGACGAGGCGACGGAGGGCGCCGCCACCATCACGGTGGTCGACCGCGGTGGCATCGCCCGCGACATCGCCAGCCGCACCGACCGCTCACCCGAGCTGCGCGGCACCAAGCGCCGCGTCGCCTACGAGCGCGAGGTGCTGGTCGGCCGGGGACGGGGTGACAGTCGCCCGATCGTCATCGTGCCCGAGGTGAAGGACGGCGAGGCCACCGGCATCACGCTGTTGCACGTGCGCTTCGCCGACCAGCTTCCGGCGCCGACGGTCAGGGGTGTCCTGCAGGGGTACCGCAACCGCTATGCGGTGCTGCGGGATGCCGTGCTAGAGACCGAGCCGACGTTCCGGGAGGATTTGTTGTCCGCGCTGCCGGTCGACGTGCTCCTCACGGAGCCCATCAGCCAGCTCGCCGACCGCTGGCGGGCGGTATGACCCACGATCGGCGGTGAGCGCCGTGCTCGGGGTCGGCATCGACCTCTGCGAGGTCGACCGGATGCGCCGGGTGTTGGCGCGCACCCCCGGCTTTGCCGCCCGTGTGTTCACCGAGGACGAGCAGGCGTACTGCCGGCAGCGGCGGGACCCGGTCGAACGGTTCGCCGCCCGCTTTGCGGCGAAGGAGGCCGTCCTGAAGGCGATGGGCGTCGGCCTGGGGGCGTGCGCCTTCCGCGAGATCGAGGTGGTGCGGGCGGAGTCCGGGGCGCCGTCGCTGGCGCTGCACGGCGCCGCCGCCGAACTGGCCGCGGCGCGGGGGGTCGCCCGCTGGCACATGAGCCTGTCCCACACCTCCACGGTGGCCGAGGCGCTGGTGATCGCGGTAGGCAGCTGAACCCCGGACCGGTCGGGCGCTACGAGCCACCCCACTACCCTCGGAGGGCCATGCTGCCCGTCCTCACCCCCGACGAGATGGCGGCGGTCGACACCGCCGCCCCCGAGCCGGTCGAGGTCCTGATCGGCCGGGCGGGTGCCGCGGTGGCCCGTGAGGCGCTCGCCCTCCTGGGCGGCACGTACGGCCGCCGGGTGGTCGTCGTGGCCGGCAAGGGCAACAACGGCAACGACGGCCGGGAGGCCGCCCGCCGCCTCCAGCGGCGCGGTGTCCGGGTCGAGGTGATCGCCGCCCCGGACGCGCCGCCGGCGTTGCCGGCCAGCGACCTGGTCATCGACGCCGCGTACGGCACCGGCTTTCGGGGGGAGTACGTCGCCCCCGATCCCACCGGTGCGCCGGTGCTGGCCGTCGACATCCCCAGCGGGGTCGACGGGCTCACCGGCCAGGCCGGCGGACGGCCGGTCCGGGCCGCCCGCACGGTCACGTTCGCCGCGCTCAAGCCCGGGCTGCTGTTCCACCCGGGCCGAGCGTTGGCGGGCGAGGTGATCGTGGCCGACATCGGGCTGGACGTGTCGGGCGCCCGGGTCGGCGCGGTCGAGGCCGCCGACGTCGCTGGGTGGGTCCCGGGCCGCCCCCCGGACGCCCACAAGTGGCGGGCGGCCGTCATGCTCGCCGCCGGTTCGCCGGGCATGACCGGCGCCGCGCACCTGGCCGCCCGCGCCGCCTACCGCGCCGCTGCGGGGATGGTGCGCGTCGCCACCCCCGGGCTCGAGTTCGATCCCGCCCTGCCCACCGAGGCGGTGGGGATCGGGGTGGCGGCCGCCGGTTGGGACGCGGTGGTCATCGAGGAGCTGGGTCGGATGGGCGCGCTGGTGCTCGGCCCCGGGCTCGGGCGAGGCGCACCCGCGGTGGCCGCCATCCACCACCTGGTGGGCAGCGCCCCGGTGCCCCTGGTGGTCGACGGCGATGGCCTGTCGGCCCTCGGCACCCAGGCGGCCGAGGTCATTGGTCGCCGCGGCCGCGATGCCGCCACCGTGCTCACCCCGCACGACGGCGAGTTCGGCCGCCTCGCGGGCGAGCCTCCGGGACCGGATCGCATCGCCGCCGCCCGCGGCCTGGCCGCGGCCGTCGGGGCCATCGTGCTGCTCAAGGGTCCCACCACTGCGGTCGCGCATCCCGACGGGTGGGTGCGGCTGAACGTCGCCGACGATGCCCGGTTGGCGACGGCCGGAACCGGGGATGTGCTCTCGGGCGTCATCGGCGCGCTGCTGGCCCAGGGGGTGGATGCCTTCGACGCCGCCGCCGCCGGGGCCTGGCTGCACACCCGGGCGGCGCAGGAGGGACCGGCGCGCGGGCTGATCGCATCCGACGTCGTCGAAGGACTTCCGGCGGCCCTGGCGGCGGTGACGACGAGGACGCAGCCCAGCGGCGGATCTGACCGGCGAGACGCCACGATGACTTCCGCGAGGGTCCACTAGTGGCGCGCGCGTGGGCCGAGGTCGATCTCGGCGCCATCCGGCGCAACGTCCGCACGCTCCGCGCCATAGCCGCCCCAGCCCGGTTCTGCGCCGTCGTGAAGGCCAACGGGTACGGGCACGGCGCTGCCGCCGTGGGCCGCGCCGCGGTGGAGGCGGGCGCCGACTGGCTCGGCGTGGCGCAGGTCGACGAGCTGGTGGGGCTGCGCGATGCCGGCATCGAGGTCCCGCTGTTGCTGCTGTCGGAGCCGCGCCTGGACGAGGTCGACGACGCCATCGCCACCGGGGCCCGGCTCACCGTCTACAGCCCCACGCTCATCGCCACCCTGGCCAAGTCGGTGCGGTCCCGGAGGGCGAGCGCGGTCGACGTACACCTCAAGGTCGACACCGGCATGCACCGCGTGGGCGCGGCCCCGGCTGATGCAGTTGCCCTGGCTCGATCCATCGGGGAGCTGGCGGAACTGCGGCTCGAGGGTGTGTGCACCCACCTTCCCGTCGCCGACGAGCCCGACAACCCCTTCACCGACGATCAGATCGCCCGGTTCGACGCGGTGGTGGCCGAGCTGCGGGCGGCGGGGATCGATCCGGGCATCGTCCACATGGCCAACTCCGCGGGCACGATCGCCCACCCCAAGGCCCGCTACGACCTGGTGCGATGTGGCATCGCCGTCTACGGCATCCCGCCCGCGCCGGCGCTGGCGCCGCAGGCCGCGGACCTCCTCCCGGCCCTGACGCTTGCCTCCGAGATCTCGTTCGTGAAGCCGGTGGCGGCGGGCGAGCGCATGTCCTACGGGCACCGCCACCAGATCACCCGGGACACCGTGGTGGCCACCGTGCCGATCGGCTACGCCGACGGCGTGTTCCGCTCGCTGCCCCTGGCGGGGCAGGAGGTGCTGGTCCGGGGCGAACGGTGCCCCATCGTGGGCGTGGTCACGATGGATCAGCTGATGGTGGATTGTGGTCCGGACTCGGACGTCGTCCCCGGCGAGCAGGTCGTGCTGCTCGGCGAGCAGGGCGGCGAGCACATCACGCCGGACGAGTGGGCGGACCGCCTCGGCACCATCTCCTACGAGGTCGTGTGTGCGATCGGCGCCCGGGTGGCCCGACGCTACCGGTAGGGCCGGCGGCCATGATCACCGACATCACCGGCCTGCGCGTGGGCCACTGGACCGACGCCGCAGCGCGCACGGGCTGCACGGTGGCCCTGTTTCCGGACGGAACCGTGGCCTCGGGCGACGTTCGCGGTGGCGCTCCGGCCTCACGCGAGTTCGAGCTCCTCGACGCCCGGCGCACGGTGAGCCGCATCGACGCCGTGGTGCTCACGGGCGGCTCGGCGTTCGGCCTGGCGGCGGCGGACGGCGCGATGCGGTTCTGCGAGGAGCGCGGCCTGGGCTTCGGCACCCCGGCGGGCCCGGTCCCCATCGTCGTGGCCCTCGCAATCTTCGACCTGGCTGTCGGCGACCCCGCCGTCCGTCCAGGTGCCGAACAGGGCTACGCCGCATGTGAGGCGGCGACTGACGGTCCGGTCGAGCTGGGGACGGTCGGCGCCGGCACCGGGGCCACCGTGGCCAAGCTCGACCCGGCCGGGGGTCGGCGCGCCGGCGGGCTGGTCTCCGCGGGTGCGCAGGTGGGCGACCTGCGGGTGGCCGCCCTGGTGGTGGTCAACTCCGTCGGCACACCCGGCGCCGAGGATCGGACGGCGCTCGACATCGCCGCCGGTGACGTGGCTTCGGCCCGGGTGACGGGAACCGACTTCGGCAACACGACGATCGGCGTGGTGGCCACCAACGCCCGCCTCGACAAGGTGGGCTGCAACCTGGTGGCCCAGGGTGGCCACGACGGCCTGGCCCGGGCGCTGTTCCCGGCGCACACGCGGGCCGACGGCGACGCCTTCGTGGCGGCGGCGACCGGTCATGTGGAGGCCGACGTCGACGTCGTGCGCGCTCTGGCCGTCCACGTCGTCGCCCAGGCCATCCGAACGCTGGCGGACTGAGTACCTGGCGGGGGGTGTGGGGGGCAGAGCCTCCCGGCGGAGCCCACCACAGGCAACCGACGCCGCCGAAGGGCGGCGGCCAAAGTCTCGTTTCGCAACCTCCGGTTGCGGAACGAAACTCAGAAGGGCCGTTCGGACGGACCGACCACGGGGCCGGGGGTGAAGGTGGCGGGCATGCGCACCGCACCGTTCAGCTGCGGGTTTCCCTGGTAGAAGCGCGTGGCGTCCCGGTCGATCTCATAGTCGGGCATGCGGTCCAGCACCTGGCGGACGAGAACCTGGAACATCGTGCGGGCCATGTGCATCCCGATACAGCGGTGCCGCCCGACCCCGAATGCCAGGTGCGGGTTCCGCTCGCGGTCGAGGTCCACCTCGTCGGGCCGCTCGAAGGCCCGCTCGTCGCGGTTGGCCGACAGCCAGCTCAGCATCAGGTGGTCGCCGCGGCACAACTGCTGGCCACCCAGCTCGACGTCGCGGGTGACAGTGCGCGTCAGCGTCTCGTTCACCGAGAAGTAGCGCAGGAACTCGTCGGTAGCGGCGCCCAGCAGGTGGGGCTCGTCGACCAAGCGCCGGCGGAGGTCGTGGTGCTCGTCGAGGTGGAACAGGGTCAGCGACGTGAGCGACGTGGTCGTGTCGAGGCCCCCGGCCACCAGGTTCCAGAGGACCGACACCAGCTCCTCGTCGGTGAGCCGCCTCCCCCCGTCGAGCTCGCCGTCGACCTCCATCTCGACCAGTTGGGTGAGCAGGTCGTCCCGCGGCTGGCGCCGGCGAGCGTCGATCTCGTGCTGGAGCTCGGCCACCATCCCGGGCACGTTGGCGATCGCCTGGTGGTGCTCCGGGCTCCCGGGCCGGTAGGAGACCGTGCCGTGGAACACGGCGGCGTAGTGCGGCCAACTGTCGTGGGGCAGCCCGACCAGCTCCATGGTCAGGATCGCCGGCACCGGGTTCGCGAGGTCGAAGACGAGGTCGATGCTGCCCGTCTCGATCCGCTGGTCGAGGAACCACGTGGTCGTCACCTCCATCAGCGGTTGGAGGCGGGCGATGGCGGGCGGCGCCAGGAACCGGTTGAGGACCCGACGGAGCGCACCGTGGCGCGGCCCCTCCACCTCGGCGATCCCCTGGGGAGGGATCCGGCCCCGTGGTAGCCCGGCGATCCCGAGATAGTCGATGCCGTCGTCGGGCTCGGCCAGATAGCGACTGGTGAAGGTCTCGGCGTCGCGGGAGACGATGGCCACCTCGTCGTAGCCGCTCACGACCCAGAACCCGCCGTAGTTGGCGTTGTAGGCCACGGGGCACTGACGGAGCTCGGCCCAGCGAGCGTGGCGATCCTCGTGGAACTCCCGGTTGTGGTGGTCGAAGTCGACCGTCGCTCGGTCGGCCATCGCGTCGCCCATCGCGGCGCCTCCCCTCCGTCCGTCACGAACCGGAGGCCACCGTGATACCACGTCGGCGGCCCGGTTTCTGACGTTGGCGTCAGTCTTGGGCTATGAATGGCCGGGTGGGGGGTGACTTGGCCCGCATCCTGGCCGAGCGGCGGACGGACCCGGCGACGGTCGACGTCGGCCGGATGGGGCGCGAGCGCCACGCACGCCTCCAGGCGGAGATGGCGGGCCAGGGAGTCGAGGTGGCGCTCCTGTTGCACGGCCCCAACGTCACCTACGCCGCCGGGTTGCCCGGGGTGCAGGGCGTCGACGTGTCCTACGCCGTCTTCGAACGGCCGGTGGCGGTGGTGGTGGGCGGGGAAGACCGGCCGCACCTGCTGGCGGCCGACATCGACCCCACGCTCGACGTCGAGCGCCACCCGGCGGCATGGCCCGAGCTCGACGAGGGGGCCGCGGGCCTGGCCGGCGCCGTGGGCGAGATCGTGGGCCCGCTCGCCGGTCGCCGGGTGGCGGTCGACGAGCAGAGCGGGGCGATGCTGCGCGCGGGCGTGCTGGAGGGAGCGGACATCGCCGACGCGTCCCACGTCATCGGCGCCGCCAAGCTCACCAAGACCGACGACGAGCTCGCCTGCATCGCCGAGGCCCAGCGTCGCAACGAGGAGGCGATGGCCGCCATCCAGCACACCGCCCGGGCGGGCGCGACCCGCAGCGAGGTCGCCGGCGCCTTCCTGGCGCGGCTGGTCGAGATGGGGGTCGAAGCCAACCTGATCGATCCCATCTTCCAGCCCATGCCCCGGACGGTCGCGGACGGACCCCGTACCACCACCGATACCGTCGCCTTCCCCACCGGCGTCGACGATCCCACGTTCGGTCAGGGCGACATCGTCTGGGTGGACAGCGGCATCGACCACCTCGGCTACGCCTCGGACTTCGGGCGGACCTGGATCATCGGGCGCGACCCGAACGCGGCCGAACGCCGGCTGTTCGAGCGCTGGTCGGAGGTGATGGTCGCGGTCCTCGAGATCCTCATGCCGGGTGTGACGGGCGGCGATCTGTGCCGGGCCGCGGCCGCGGCCAACGGCGGCGAGCGCCCGTGGCTGCCGCACTTCTACCTGGCCCACGGCGTGGGGGTGGAGAGTGCCGAGATGCCCCTGGTGGGCACCGACCTCGGTCCCGAGTTCGACGATCGCCTGGTGATGGCGCCGGGGATGGTGCTCGTGCTCGAACCGGTGATCTGGGATGACGGTGTCGGCGGCTACCGGGCCGAGGAGATCGTGGCCGTGACCGAGGACGGCTGGCGTCACCTGGGGGGTGGCCACCGCTACCCACCGTTCCCATGAGGATCCCATTGCGCTCATGACCCCGACCACGCCGACCGACGACACCGAGCTGCGGGCCGCGCGCCGCGACCGGGTGTTCGATGCCATGGCCACGGTCGGGCTCGACGTGCTGGTGCTCGCCCGCCGCGACTCCGTGGCCTATGCCACCGGCGCACGCTCGTTGTGGACGGCTGGGAGCCGGCCGTTCGGCCCGGCGTGTGTGCTGGTGGAGTCCGCTCGGTCGATCCACATGCTGTCGAGCTGGGACGACGGCGTGCCGCCCGAGGTCCCGTTCGAGCACCTCTACGGGGTGACCTGGAATGGGGCGGTCCTCGCCGGCGCGCTGGCGGGCATCCCCGGCCTGCCCACTGCGACGCGGATCGGCGTTGAAGCCATGTCGCCGGGGTTCGAGCACATGGCGCGACGGCTCGCCCCCGAGGCCGGGCTCGTGCCCGCCGACGACCTGATGCGGGCCGTGCGTGCCCTGAAGCTGTCAGCGGAGGTGGCCCGCATCCGGGCCGCGGTGGCCGTCGCCCAAGCGGGCATGGAGGCCGCCGGTGCGGCTCTGGCGGGCGGCGGTGGCCCCACCGCCGCCCGGGTAGCGGCGTTGGAGGCAGCCGCCCGCCGGGGAGTCACCGTTCCCACCTCCGGAGTGGCGGTGTCGTCGGTCGGAGCCACGGGGACCCCCGTCCATGTCGACATCGGGCTGCTCGTCGACGGCTATGAGGGCGGTGTGGGCCGCACGCTGCCGGGGGCGGACGACGGTGCCCCGGTGGTGGCGGCCCAGCGGCGGCTGGTCGACGCCTGCCGCCCGGGCGCGGCGGCCGCCGATCTCCGTGACGCTGTCGCCACCGGCGTGACCCGGTGGCTCGTGCGTGGCAGCGGGATGGGGTTCGAGCCCCCGGTGGTGTCCGACACGCTCGGCCGCGGCGAGGTGATCGAGGAAGGCATGGTGCTGTCAGTCGAGATCGAGCTCGGCGGGATGCGCCGCCGTGACCTCGCCGTGGTCGGCCCCGTGGCCACCGAGGCCATCCAACCAGCCGGGGACCCTCGCGGCTGCAACCCCCCGTAGGCTGGATCGAGTGCCAGTCGACCCTCGCGACGCGGCCACGCTGGTGGCCCGAACCTCTTCGGTGGAGGCGACCCAGGGGTTGGCGGCGGCGCTCGCCTCGCTGGCAAAACCGGGCGATCTGGTGGTGCTGGCCGGCGACCTCGGAGCGGGCAAGACCGCGTTCGTGCAGGGCTTCGGCCGGGGACTGGGGGTTGGAGAGCCGATCACCAGCCCCACCTTCACACTGGTGCAGGAATACGTCGGCCGCCTGCCCGTGCACCACGTCGACGTGTACCGCCTCGACCAGCTCAGCGAGGTCGTCGACCTCGGTCTGTCCGAACTGCTCGACGACGAGGGGATCGTGCTCATCGAGTGGGGTGACGCCATCCTCCCGATGCTCCCGGCCGATCTGCTCGAGGTGCGGCTGACGTTCGGGGCCGCCGACGACGATCGCACCATCGTGCTGCGGAGCTCCGGTCGGTCGTGGCTTCGGCGCATGGCCTCGCTCGTCGAGGCGGTCGCACCCTGGGCGGGCTCGGGATCGTCCGAGGTCACACCGTGCTGATCCTCGGGATCACCACGTCGACGATGCAGGTCGGTTGCGCGATCGGTGGGCACGAGGGCGTGCTTGCGTCCATCCATTCGAGCCGGGGCAAGCGCCATGCCGAGTCGCTGGCACCGTCGATCGAGTTCCTGCGGCGCCAGGCGCGGGTCGACCTGGGGGAGATCGGCTGCGTGGCGGTCGACGTGGGCCCGGGACTGTTCACCGGACTCCGGGTGGGCATCGCCGCCGGGAAGGCCATGGCGCACGCGTTGCGGATCCCGATGGTCGGGGTCGCGAGCCTCGACCTGCTCGCCTTCCCGGTGCGCTGGAGCCCCCGCCTGATCGTGGCGGCGATCGACGCCCGGCGGGGCGAGCTGTTCACCGCCACCTACCGGCAGGTGCCGGGCGGGGTGCAGCGCCTCGGTGGCTACCAGATCTCGTCGCCGGCCGACCTGGCCGGCGACCTCGAGGCCACCCGCGAGGAGGTGCTGCTGGTCGGTGACGGCGGCCTGCGCTATTGCGACGCGTTCGCCGATCTGGCCAACGTCGAGTTGGGGGACCAGGGGCTGGCCCATCCGTCGGCGGCCGCCCTCGTCCAGCTGGCCCATGCCCGTGCCCTGCGCGAGGACTTCGTCAAGCCGTGGGAGCTGGAGCCCCTGTACCTGCGGCGCCCCGACGCCGAGATCAACTGGTCCACCCGCGACGTGCTGGAGAGCCAGGACTAGTGGCTCGCGCCCTGCGCTTGCCGGGCGACCCGGATGCGCTCGAGGTGCGCATCACGCCCATGCGCCGCCGGCACCTACGGGGGGTGCTGCGGATCGAGCAGCAGGTGTACCCGCGTCCCTGGACCTTCGGGCTGTTCCTGGGCGAGATCAGCCAGCGGGCCACCCGGGTCTACCTGGTGGCTCGCGTGGGCTCCGAAGTGGTGGGGTACGCCGGGATGTTCCGAGCGGTCGACGATGGGCACATCACCACGGTCGCCGTCGATCCGGCGTGGCAGCGGCACGGCGTCGCCACCCGCATGCTGCTGGCGCTGGCCCGGGCCGCGTTGGAGCGAGGGTGTCGCAACCTCACGCTGGAGGTGCGCATGAGCAACTCGGGGGCGCAGGCCCTGTACCAGCGCTTCGGCTTCGTGCCCGCCGGCGTGCGCAAGGGCTACTACCCCGAGACCGGCGAGGATGCTCTGGTCATGTGGGCCAACGACGTCGACACGGAGCTCTACGCCGCGCGCCTGAACGAGATCGAGTTCGGCGTTCCCGGGCGGACGGTCGTGGAGGGGGACTGGATCTAGGTTTTCGAGGGGGGCTCCGGCGGGAGCCTCTGCCCCCCACACCCCCGCCGGTCCCGACCCTAGGCTTGTCCCGTGGCTGACGTGATCCTGGGCATCGAGACCTCGTGCGACGAGACCGCCGCGGCGGTGGTCGAGCGCGCCACGCGTGTGCGCTCGTCGGTGGTGGCCAGCCAGATCGACCGCCACGCCCGCTACGGCGGCGTCGTCCCCGAGATCGCCAGCCGGGCCCACGTCGAGCTGCTCACCCCGGTGGTGGCCCAGGCGCTCGTCGAGTCCGGCGTGGCGGACCAGGACATCGAGGCCGTCGCCGCCACCGCCGGGCCCGGCCTCGTGGGTTCGCTGCTCGTGGGTGTCAGCGCCGCCAAGGCGTTCGCCCTCGTGTGGGGCGTCCCCTTCGTCGCCGTCAACCACCTCGAGGGCCATCTCTACGCCTCGTTCCTCGAGGAGCCCGACCTCGAGCTGCCGCTGGTCGTGCTGCTGGTATCGGGCGGCCACACCCTGCTGGTCCACATGGAGGACCACGGTCGCTACCGCATGCTGGGGTCGACCATCGACGACGCCGCCGGCGAGGCATTCGACAAGGTGGCCCGGTTCCTCGGTCTCGGCTATCCCGGGGGACCGGTCATCGACCGCATCGCCGCCGAGGGCGATCCCCACGCCATCGCGTTCCCCCGGGCCATGCTGGACCGCGACTACGACTTCAGCTTCAGCGGGCTGAAGACGGCGGTGGTCAACCACGTCCGCAAGCACCCCGACGTCGCCACCGCCGACGTGGCGGCGAGCTTCCAGGAGGCAGTCGTCGACGTGCTCGTCACCAAGGCCCGCCGGGCGGCCCGCGACGTGGGCGCCAAGGGGCTATGCCTCGGCGGCGGGGTGGCGGCCAACAGCTCGTTGCGCTCGCGGTTCGTGGAGGCGTGCGACGAGGACGGCATCCGTCCGTTCGTCCCTAGCAGGTCGATGTGCACCGACAACGCCGCCATGATCGCCGCCGCCGGGTGGTGGCGGCTGCAGTCCGACGGGCCGTCCCCGCTCGACACCGGCGCGACGCCCAACCTTCGCCTCCCCGTCGCCTGAGGCTGCAGATCCGGTTGCTGGGGGAGGCGGTATGCAGGGCGTGACTCCGCCCACGGGCCCATTGATGGACCGGCGCGCCTTCCTGGCGGGCGTCGTCGCCATCGCCGTGGCCGCCGGATGCAGCGGTGGCGACGACTCGGGCGACGACTCGGGCGACGACGAGGCTGGGTCGGAGGAATCGCCGAACGGACAGGCCGCAGCCGACCTCCCGCCCCTTCCAGACGACCTGCCGGCGTCATTGTTCGAGCTGGGTGTGGCGTCCGGCGACCCGCTTTCCGACTCGGTGATCCTCTGGACCCGACTGGTTGCCGAGCCGCTGACCGACGGCGGCGGGATGCCGGCAGAGCCGGTCCCCGTGACCTGGGAGGTGGCGACGGACGAGGACTTCGAGGACGTCGTCGCCGAGGGCGCCACCCGCGCCGAGCCGGCGCTGGCCCACTCGGTGCACGTCGATGCCGGTGACCTCGAGCCCGACACCCAGTACTGGTACCGGTTCACGGTCGGCGACCTGACCAGTCCCGTGGGCCGCACCCGCACCGCGCCGGCGGGGGATGCCGCTGTGGACCGGTTGCGGTTCGCGTTCGCCTCCTGCCAGGACCAGCAGGAGGGTCACTGGACGGCACACGAGCACCTGGCCGCCGAGGATCTGGACCTCGTGTTCTTCCTCGGTGACTACATCTACGAGGACGATCCCAGGACCGACGCCGTCCGGCCCGGGCGGACCCCCGAGCCCGTCGACCTGGCCGGCTACCGGCTGCGCTACGGCGAGTACCGGTCCGATCCCCGGCTCCAAGCCGCCCACGCGCGCTTCCCCTGGGTGTGCACGCCCGACGACCACGAGGTCGACAACAACTACGCCGGGCTGAACGAGGAGCTGCCCGAGGACGGCGGTTCCGCCAGCGACACCGAGGTCTTCCGGCAGCGGCGAGCGGCCGCCTACCAGGCCTACTACGAGCACCTGCCGCTGCGGATCGACCCGCCGAGTGGCGGCGATGCTCGCATCTACCGTGACCTGGCCTGGGGATCGCTGGCCCGGTTCTACGTCCTCGATACCCGCCAGTACCGCACCGACCAGGGGTGCGCCCGCCCCTCCGACCTGGGTGCGCCGTGCGCCGAGGTCGCCGACCCGGCCCGCACCATGCTGGGGGACGAGCAGGAGGCCTGGCTCGGTGACTCGCTCGAGCGGTCGGATGCCACCTGGAACGTCCTGGCCCAGCAGGTGGTCATGACCAGGCTGGCCCTGATCCCGGGCACCGACGACCTGTTCAACCTCGATCAGTGGGACGGCTATCCGGCCAGCCGCCAACGGGTCATCGACCGGCTGCGGGGGGTCTCTAACCCAATCGTGATCACCGGGGACATCCACTTGAGCGGGCTGGGTGTCGTGACCCAGGACGGCACCGATCCCACCACCGAGCCGGTCGCCACCGAGCTGGTCGGCACGTCGATCTCGTCGTCGTTCCCGGCCGCCTTCGTGGACGCCATCGGCGCGATCGCCAGCGCCTCACCAGCCGTGCACTACGCCGAGGCCCGCCACCGGGGCTACGTCGTGGTCGAGCTGACGCCCGACGGGCTGCGGGCGGACTACCGCTACGTCAGCACCACCGCCGAGCCCCAGGCCGAGCTGTCGACCGGTGCGAGCTGGCGCGTCGTGGCCGGCAACCCGGTGCCGGAACCGGCCTGAGGGTGCTGGCACTCGGGGGTTGCGAGTGCTAACCAGCGTGGCCTAGCGTTAGCAGTCGACATAGGGAGACTGCTAACCCAACGGGGGTTAGCCGAGCGAGCGCCAATGGAGGCGACACGCATGAACCTGCAGCCCCTCGACGATCGCATCGTCGTCAAGCCCGGTGAGAGCGAGGAGACCACCGCCAGCGGATTGGTGATCCCCGACACCGCCAAGGAAAAGCCACAGCAGGGTGAGGTCCTGGCCGTGGGCCCGGGCAAGCGCTCCGAGCAAACCGGCGAGATCATCCCGGTCGGGGTGAGCGTTGGCGACACCGTCCTCTACAGCAAGTACGGCGGCACCGAGGTCACCATCGACGGCGAGGACGTGCTCGTCCTGTCGGCCCGTGACGTGCTCGCCCTAGTGAAGAAGTGAGCGGCTGATGCCCAAGATCCTCAAGTTCGACGACCAGGCCCGTCGTGCGCTCGAGACCGGCGTCAACAAGCTCGCCGACGCGGTGAAGGTCACCCTCGGCCCGAAGGGCCGCAACGTGGTGCTCGACAAGAAGTGGGGCGCCCCGACCATCACCAACGACGGCGTGTCGATCGCTCGTGAGATCGAGCTCGACGACCCCTTCGAGAACATGGGCGCCCAGCTCGTGAAGGAGGTCGCCACCAAGACCAACGACGTCGCCGGCGACGGCACCACCACCGCCACGGTGCTGGCCCAGGCTTTGGTGCGTGAGGGCCTGCGCAACGTGGCCGCCGGCGCCAGCCCCACGGGGCTGAAGCGGGGCATCGAGAAGGCCGTGTCGGCCGCCGTCGAGGCCATCGCCGAACAGTCCAGGGAGATCGACGACAAGTCCGAGATCGCCCAGGTGGCGGCCATCTCGGCGGCCGATCCCGCCATCGGCGAGGTGCTTGCCGACGCCATCGACAAGGTCGGCAAGGACGGCGTGGTCACCGTCGAGGAGTCCAACACGTTCGGCATGGAGCTCGAGTTCACCGAGGGCATGCAGTTCGACAAGGGCTACCTGGCGCCGTACTTCGTTACCGATCAGGACCGGCAGGAGGCGACCCTCGAGGACGCCCACGTGCTGTTGCACCAGAGCAAGATCAGTTCCGTGCAGGACCTGCTCCCGGTGCTCGAGAAGGTCATGCAGACGGGCAGGCCGCTGCTGATCGTCGCCGAGGACGTCGAGGGCGAGGCGCTCGCCACGCTCGTCGTCAACAAGATCCGGGGCACGTTCAACAGCGTGGCCGTCAAGGCGCCGGGCTTCGGTGACCGCCGCAAGGCGATGCTGCAGGACATGGCCATCCTCACCGGTGGCCAGGTCGTGGCCGAGGAGGTCGGGCTCAAGCTCGACAACATCACGCTCGACCTGCTGGGACGGGTCAAGAAGGTCATCGTCACCAAGGACACGACGACCCTCATCGAGGGCGCCGGCTCCGAGGAGGAGATCAAGGCCCGCATCCAGCAGATCCGCAACGAGATCGACGACACCGACTCCGACTGGGACCGCGAGAAGCTGCAGGAGCGGCTGGCGAAGCTGGCCGGCGGCGTGGCGGTGGTGAAGGTCGGGGCCGCGACCGAGGTCGAGCTCAAGGAGAAGAAGCACCGCATCGAGGACGCCTTGTCGGCCACCCGGGCCGCCATCGAGGAGGGCGTCGTCGCCGGTGGTGGCACCGCGCTGCTGCGTAGTCGGCCCGCCGTGGGCAAGGTCATCGACTCGCTGAAGGGCGACGAGGCCACCGGTGCCCGTACCGTCTACCAGGCGCTCGAGTGGCCGACGCGGCTGATCGCCGACAACGCCGGGCTCGAGGGAGCGGTGGCGGTGCGCCACATCGAGGACGAGACCGGCTCGATCGGCCTCAACGCCCTGAGCGGCGACTACGAGGACCTGGTGAAGGCCGGTGTCATCGACCCGGCCAAGGTCACCCGGGCCGCCCTCCAGAACGCAGCCTCGATCGCCGGCCTGGTGCTGACGACCGAGTCGCTCGTGGCCGACAAGCCCGAGCCACCCGCCCCCATGCCGGCAGGCGGTGGTGGCGATCCCATGGGTGGCATGGGCGGCATGGGGATGATGTAAGCCCCATCTTCGCCTGCGCTGCGCACGCACCGTGACGGCCCGCCACCTTCGGGTGGCGGGCCGGTCCGCGTTGCGGGCCTCGCGGGCGACCGGACGGATTCAGCGCTCCCGGCTGGGGAGCTCGCTGGCGCCGACGTTGGTGACCAGCCAGGCGTTGAGCGGCCCGAGCGAGCGCCAGCGGTCGGCGACGGTGTCGCGGGCGGCCGTCGAGTGCATCCACCGGCCGGGCTCGTGGTCCCACCAGCCGATGATGCCCTTGAAGCGCAGGAGCTCGATGCGGGGGTGGTCGGCGGGATAGCCGCGGGGCGCCGTTTTGAGCTGGTCGTGCGCCCCGATCTCCCCGCCCTGACGACGGATGTCGGCGACGATGCCATCGAGCTCGGGCCCCGTCTTGTCGTCGTCGATCGACTCCCGGAGCCGGGCGAGCTGGTCGGTCGCCGGCATGTAGGCGCCGCCGCCCAGCATCATCCCCTCGGCCGAGATCGACATGTACAGCGTCCCGACACCTTCGTGTGCGGCGCCGATGACGGCAGCCGCCGCCGTCTTGTACGGGGACTTGTCCTTCGAGAAGCGGGTGTCGCGGTTGGGCCGGAACACCTTGGCCTCGCCGAACTCGGGGCGCATGTCCTCGAGCAGGTGCTCCAGCGGCGCCCGGACCTCCTGCTCGTAGCGCTGCTTGTTGGCCTGCCACCAGTCCCGGGTGTTGTTGGCCGCCAACTCCTCGTAGAAGCGGACCAGTCCCGTTCCGAACCCGTCGAACAGCACGCTGCCGACTCTATGGCCTCCGCTCGATCACGAGGCCGCCGAACTGATGACCGGCCAGCACACCTCGGCACGGCCGTCTGCCAGGTAGTGCTCCCGGATCGGCCCGGAAGCCGCGATGCCACGCTCGGCGACCACCGTTCCCAAGGCACCGTAGGTGCGATCGATGTCGTCGAACGGGCCGGTGTGAACCATCACGGCCAGCTCGCCGGCGGCGATCTCCCGTGGGATCGCCCGCCCCGGCCCAGTGCGCAGGACCGGTTCACCGACCGGCACGAAGGCGACCACGTCGCCTGCGCCGGCCTCGAAGAACTCGTCGGGGTAAAGGGCGCCGTCCGAGCCGACGGGATCGATCCCCGACGCTCGGAGGGCCTTGTGCAGCTCCGCGAGCGCGCCACCGAGCCATGGGGCGCACTCGTCGAAGCCCACCCGTTCGCTGATGGCCAGGGCGTGCATGGCCGGCACCGAGCGCAGCTCGACGGCGGCGGGAGGACCGACGTCCTCCAGCAGGGCCTGCAGCGAGCCCACGGTGGTCTGGGTGCGGGCGAGCTGGTCCTGCATGTGCCGGAGGTGGACGAGGATGGCCTCGTTGCGCGAGGCGACGTCGGGCGCATCCAGAACGGCCCGGATCCGGTCGAGTGGCATGTCGAGGTCGCGGAACCGCCGGATCGCCTGTGCCGTGGCCACCTGACCTGCGGAGTACAGGCGGTACCCGGACGAGGGGTCGACAGCCATCGGCTCGAGAAGGCCCACGTCGTGGTAATGCCGGAGCGCCTTCACGCTCAGGTAGGTCATCTTCGAGAACTGCCCGATGGTCACCAGCACGTCCACGACGCCTGTCTACCCCAGCCCTCTACTCGACCCCGACGCCATCGAGCGTGCGCTGCATGGCCGCAACGCCCTGGTCCATCATGCCCTCGACCGCCGGCGCCACGTCATCGGGCAGCACGTCGGTCACCCAGACCAGCAGGGTCCCGCCGTCCGGCTCGCGCACCACCTCGAACGAAGCGTTGTGATGCGTGGAGCCCAGGGGCCCCTCGACGGCGGCGTAAGCGAGCCGGCGGCGATCGTGGTCGACGTCGACGATCAGCTCCCGTACCACCGCCCCGTTGGCGAACGTCACCACCCTGGCGACCGGGTCCGTTTCCGGCGTCGTGTCGACCACGAAACCCCGTGCCAGCCGCTCGTGCACGGCGCCGACGTCCCGAATCGCCTCCCAGACCTCGCCGGGGTTCCGTTCGAGCCGGATCTCTCTCCGTAGTGAAGCCATGGAGGCAGCATCGGCCCTCCCGCAACGGGAGGGTCAAGCGGTCCAGCGGATACCTGGTGCCCAGGCCGCCGGCACAGAGGCCCGCACCCTGGCATCGGCCTAACGGTGGTCAGCCCCCGCTGACCGCCTCGAGCTCGTCGCCCACCACGGGCGACGGATCGTCCGCGCCGGCCAGCCAGCCGTCGGGCAGCGTCACCCGGATCGGCCCCGAGGTCTTGCCCCGGGGCTGGGCCGTCGTCCCGGGCAGGGGCCGCAGGTCGGGGTCGAACCGGTCGAGCTCGGCCTCGAATTCGGCGATGGTGGCGGCGACGGTCAGCCGTCGGCGCACCTCGCCGCCCACCGGATATCCCTGGAGGTACCAGCCGACGTGCTTGCGCACGTCGCGCACCGCCACCGGCTCGGTGAGCCAGTCGGCCAGAAGCCGGACGTGGCGCCGCAGCACGTCCCGCACCTCGCCGAGGCGGGGCGGCGGGGGTGCTTCCCGGCCGGCGAACGCGAGCGCCAGGTCCCGGAACAGCCACGGCCGGCCCAGGCAGCCCCGGCCCACCACGACGCCGTCGCATCCGGTGGCGTCGGTCATGCCCAGGGCGTCGGCGGCCTCCCAGATGTCGCCGTTGCCCAGCACCGGGATGGACGTGACGGCGGCCTTGAGCGCAGCGATCGCCGTCCAGTCCGCCCGGCCCGAGTAGTGCTGCTCGGCCGTGCGGGCGTGGAGCGAGACGGCCGCGGCCCCCTCGTCCTCGGCGATGCGCCCGGCGTCGAGGTAGGTGCGCAAGCGGTCGTCGACGCCGATTCGAAGCTTCACCGTGACGGGAGCCTCGCCGGCACCGCGGACCGCGGCGCGGACGATGTCACGGAACAGCGCCCGGCGCACCGGCAACGCCGCCCCTCCGCCCTTCCTGGTCACCTTGGCGACCGGGCAGCCGAAGTTGAGGTCGATGTGATCGGCGCGCTGCTCGCCCGCCAGGAACCGGACCGCGTCGGCGATGGCGCGAGCCTCGGTCCCGTACAGCTGGATCGACCGCACCGGCTCGTCGTCGGCGAATCGGGCCATGTGCAGCGTCTTGTCGTTGCGCTCGGCGAGCCCGCGGGCGGTGATCATCTCGCTCACGAACAGCCCGCCCGGCTCGAACGTCCGGCACAGCCGACGGAACGGCGCGTTGGTGATGCCCGCCATCGGCGCCAGCACCACGGGCGGCCAGACGGGGAGGGGGCCGATCCGTAGCGGTGTCCCGACGCCGGTGCGGTCGACGCTCATGGGCTGCGTGTCCACAGGTCGGTGATGGCTATGTCGAGGTCGGCCAGCAGCGTCCGCAGCAACGGGAGGGACAGGCCGATCACCGTGCCGTGGTCGCCGTCGATGCCGGCCACGAAGGGGGCGCCGTACCCGTCGATGGTGCACGCCCCCGCCACGGCCAGCGGCTCGCCGGTGGCGATGTAGGCCTCGATCTCTGTGTCGGAGGGGCAGCCGAAGCGCACCAGGGTGTCGGCGACGCCCGACGTCCGCCGGCCGGTCGCCAGGTCGACGACGGCATGGCCGGTGGTGAGGACGCCCGATCGACCCCGCTGCCCTTGCCACCAGGCGCGTGCCTGGTCCGCCGACTCGGGCTTGCCCCGCAACTCCCCGTCGATCTCGAACAACGAGTCGCAGCCGACCACCAGCGGTGCCGGGTGCCCCGGCAGCGTGGCGCCGTGCAGGCGCCGGGCGATCGCTTCGGCCTTGCGTTCCGCCAGTGTGCGCGCGGCCTCGGGGGCCGTGAGCCCGGCGACGCCGTGCTCGGCCACGCCGCTGACCATGACCTCCGGAGCCAGCCCGGCAGCGCGCAGCAATGCCAGGCGCGCAGGCGAGGCCGAGGCGAGGACGAGGCGGCGGACGGGCACCCCGCCAGCATCGCGCCGGTAGCCTGCCGGGCATGGAGACGCCGCCCCCCGATCCCCAGAAGCTCCTGGCCCAGTGGATGGAGTGGGAGCGCGGGGAGACGCCGCCCGGGCGCGTGATGAGCAACCTCAAGACCGGGGGGATGCGCCAGCTGCTCGAGACCTTGGTGACCCAGACGGCAGGTTCGGGCGCAGAGTCCGGTACCTGACCGTGCCCGATCGCCCGACCAACGCCGACGAGGCCCCGTGGACCGAGTGGCCCGAGGCCGCAACCGTCTCGGCCCGCGCTGCCGCCGAACGGGGGCTCCCCGGCTGGCCCCGACCCGGCGACGAGCCGCCCGACCCGCCGGTGCCGGTTCCGCCCGGTCGGGGCGGCGAGCAGCGGATCCCCCGTCCGTTCAACGCCCGCGCCGGCGGTCCGGCGCCGTGGGCCAATCTGCCACCGGAGCGCCGGCGCCCCACCGTGGACGACGTCGCCCGGGCGCTGACGGCCCTGGGCCCGGCGCGCCTGTCGGAACGGGAGCTCACCGACGCCACGGCACGGCCGTCCGCGGTGCTCGCCCCCATTTACGACGAGGCTGGCCAGGCGTTGGTGGTGCTCACCCGGCGGACCTGGGGCCTGCGGACCCACGAGGGCGAGGTGAGCTTTCCGGGGGGCCGTGTCGAGCCGGGCGAGTCCCCGGTCGATGGCGCCCTGCGGGAGGCCAAGGAGGAGATCGATCTCGACCCGTCGACGGTCGACGTCATCGGCGAGCTCGACCACCTGGCCACGGTGACCAGCTGGTCGTTCATCGTGCCCTATGTCGGCACGCTGCCCGGCCGGCCCGAGACGCACCCCAACCCGGCCGAGGTCGAGGCCGTGCTCCACGTGCCGCTGGCCGAGCTGCTCGAACCCGACAACTTCCGCCAGGAGATCTGGACCTTCCCGGGCGGAGACCCGCGGCCGATCTACTTCTTCGAGCTGAGGGGTGACACGGTCTGGGGGGCTACCGCCAACCTGCTCCGCCAGCTCCTCGGCGCCGTCACCGGCACGCTGGGCCGGGGCGACCTCGATCACCCCGACACCTGAGGTGTGTCGACTCGGCCGGAGGCCGAGGCCACTTCATCCTCCCCGGCCGAGGGCGGGTAGCGAACGGGTGGCGCTGAGGATGCGGGGCCGCTTGAGGCGCTATTGCGCCGAAGGCGGTAGGCCCCGCACCGGAGGCGACAGGACCCGTGAGCGGAGGGGCGCGGACGGGCGTAGCCGGCTCACCAGCGCCCGTAGTTGGGCGCTTCCTTGGTCATGCTGATGTCGTGGGGGTGCGACTCGCGCAACCCCGCGCCGGTGATGCGCACGAACCGGGCGGTGCGCTGCAGGTCGGCGATGCTGGGAGCGCCGCAGTAGCCCATGGCGGCCCGCAGGCCGCCGACGAGCTGGAACAGCACGTTGGCGACGGGTCCCTTGTAAGCCACCCGGCCCTCGATGCCCTCGGGCACGAGCTTGTCGGTGTCGATCACGTCACCCTGGAAGTAGCGGTCCTTCGAGAAGGACCGGGCCTTCATGGCGCCCATCGACCCCATGCCGCGGTACTCCTTGTAGCGCTCACCCTGGTGGAGCACGACCTCGCCCGGCGACTCGTCCACCCCGGCCAGCAGGCCGCCCAACATCACGGTGTCGGCGCCGGCGGCGATGGCCTTGGCCACGTCGCCCGAGTATTGGATCCCGCCGTCGGCGATGACCGTCGCCCCGTGCCTGGCGGCCGCCACCGCACAGTCGTAGGTGGCCGTGACCTGGGGAACGCCGACACCGGCAATGACACGCGTTGTGCAAATTGACCCAGGACCAACCCCGGCCTTGACCCCGTCGGCGCCGGCACCGACCAGCGCGTCCACCGCGTCGGCCGTGGCGACGTTGCCGGCGATCACGTCGATCGGGAAGGCCCCCTTCACCTGCTTGACCACGTCGAGCACCGCCCGGCTGTGCCCATGGGCGGTGTCGACCACGAGCACGTCGGCCCCGGCGTCGACCAGCCGTTCGGCCCGCTCGAGGGCATCGGGCCCGACGCCCACGGCCGCACCCACCCGCAGCCGTCCCTTTTCGTCCTGCGTGGCGTGAGGGAAGTCCGTGCGCTTCTTGATGTCCTTGACGGTGATGAGGCCCTTGAGCAGGCCCTGGTCGTCAACGATCGGCAGCTTCTCGATGCGGTGGCGCCACAGGATGTCCTTGGCGTCCTCGAGGGTCGTGCCCAGCGGGGCGGTCACCAGCGGGGGTCGGCGCATGACGTTGTCGATCGGCTGGTCGACGTCCTCGATGAAGCGCAGGTCGCGGTTGGTGAGCAGGCCCACGAGGTGGCCGGCCGCGTCAGTGATGGGCACGCCCGAGATGTGGTAGCGGGCCATCACCTCCAAGGCGTCGGACACCAGCGCCGTCGCCGGCAGCGTCACCGGGTCGACGATCATGCCCGATTGGCTGCGCTTGACCTTGTCGACCTCGGCCACCTGATCGGCGACCGAGAGGTTGCGGTGGATGATGCCGATGCCGCCGGCGCGGGCCAGCGCGATGGCGAGCGGGGCCTCGGTGACCGTGTCCATCGCCGCGGAGACGATCGGTATGGCCAGGTCGATCCCCGGCGTCAACCGGGTGGCGGTGTCGACCTCGGCCGGGAGGACAGAGGACTCGGCCGGCAGCAGCAGCACATCGTCGAAGGTCAGGCCTTCCTTGGCGAACTTCGGCGGGTACTCGCCGGGATCGGGGGCAAATGGACTGGCTGGTGCCTCCATGGAGGGAGTCTAGGCGCCGCCGGCTCCGATGACGGGGACGTCCCGAGTGCTCCGGGTGGGCGTCGATAAGCTGCGGTTCTTCCCCGGCTGGCGAGACGAGGTGATGCATGGCCGAGGTCGACGTCGGCATCGGCAAGACCGCACGACGGGCGTACCGGCTCGACGACGTGTCCATCGTTCCCAGTCGGCGCACACGCGATCCGGAGGACGTCGACGTCGCCTGCGAGATCGATGCCTATCGCTTCGAGATGCCGATCCTGGGCGCCCCCACCGACAGCGTGGTCTCGCCGGCCAGCGCGGCGGAGCTGGGCCGGCTGGGGTCGGCCGGGGTCCTCCATCTCGAGGGCCTGTGGACCCGCTACGAGCACCCCGAGAAGTTCTTCGAGGAGATCGCCGAGCTACCCGCGGAGCCCGCCACGCGGCGGATGCAGGAGATCTACGCGGAGCCGGTCAGGCCCGAGCTCATCGGCCCCCGCATCGCCCAGATCAAGGACGCCGGCGTGACCTGCGCGGTGGCCATCACGCCCCACCGCACCCTCCAGCTGGCCGACGCCGTGCTCGAGGGTGAGCCCGACCTGCTCGTGATCCAGGCCACGATCGTGTCGGCCGAGCACGTGGCGCGCACGACCGAGCCGCTCAACCTCAAGGCGTTCATCCGGCACTACGAGCTGCCGGTGCTGGTGGGCGGGTGCACGTCGTACCAGGCGGCGTTGCACCTCATGCGCACGGGGGCGGCCGGGGTGCTGGTCGGTGCCGGGTCGGGGGCCGAGGCCGTTACCCGCGACCTGCTCGGTGTGGGCGTGCCGCTGGCAACGGCGCTGGCCGACGCCCGCGCCGCCCGAATGCGCCACCTCGACGAGACCGGCGTCTACTGCCACGTGATCGCCGACGGCGGCGTCTCCACCGGGGGCGACGTCGCCAAGGCCATCGCCTGCGGCGCCGACGCCGTGATGATCGGCACGCCCCTGGCCGCCGCCGCCGATGCCCCCGGCCGGGGCTGGCACTGGGGGATGGGCGCCGTCCACGCCTCGCTGCCGCGCGGTGAGCGGGTTCGGGTCGAGCCCACGGGGACCCTGGCGGAGATCCTGCTGGGACCGGCCCACGACGCCAGCGGCGCCGTGAACCTCACCGGCGCGCTACGGCGGGCCATGGCGCTGTGCGGCTACGAGACCGTGAAGGACCTGCAGAAGGCCGAGCTCGTGGTGATGGGCGGATGACCAACATGTCTTTGAAGGAAAATCGCGCCTCTGCACCGGGAGATCTTCAAAGACGTGCGGGACCCGCCGGCCCGGCCGAGGACTTCGACACCTGCCTGGTCGTCGACTTCGGCGCGCAGTACGCGCAGCTCATCGCGCGACGGGTGCGCGAGGCGCACGTCTACTCCGAAATCGTGCCGCACTCCATCACCGCCGCCGAGGTGCGGGACCGGGCGCCGGCGGCGCTGATCCTGTCGGGCGGGCCCAAGTCGGTCCACGTCGACGGCGCCCCGCTGCTCGACCCCGAGATCTACGAGCTGGGCGTGCCCATCCTCGGCATCTGCTACGGCGCCCAGCTCATCGCCCAGCAGCTCGGTGGCGAGGTGGGGCGGGGTGGTCAGGGCGAGTACGGGCGCACGCCGCTGCGGCTCACCGAGCCGGACGGTGGGCTGCTCGCCGGCCAGCCGGCCGAGCAGACGGTGTGGATGAGCCACTTCGACGGCATCACCGGCGTCCCGGACGGGTTCGTCGCCACGGCCACCACGGCCGGTGCCCCCGTGGCGGCGCTGGAGTCGCCGGGCCGGCGGATCTGGGGCATCCAGTACCACCCCGAGGTGTCGCACACGCCGCACGGGCAGCAGGTGCTCCGCCAGTTCCTCCACCACCTGGCCGGGTGCCGGCCCACCTGGACGATGACGTCGATCATCGAGCAGCAGGTGGCCGCCGTCCGGGCGCAGGTCGGTTCCGGTCGGGTGATCTGCGCGCTGTCGGGGGGTGTCGACTCGGCGGTGGCGGCCGCGCTCGTCCACAAGGCGGTCGGTCCGCAGCTCACGTGCGTCTTCGTCGACACCGGGCTGCTGCGGCAGGGCGAGGGCGAGCAGGTGGTCGAGACGTTCCAACGCCACCAGCGCATCGAGCTCATCCACGTGCGGGCTGCGGACCGCTACTTCGAGCGGCTCGCCGGCGTCACCGATCCCGAGGACAAGCGCAAGATCGTGGGCGAGCTGTTCATCCGCATCTTCGAGGAGTCGGCCGGTGGACTGGAGGACGCCCGCTTCCTCGTGCAGGGCACGCTCTATCCCGACGTGATCGAGTCGGGCGGCGGCGACGGGGCCTCCACCATCAAGAGCCACCACAACGTGGGTGGGCTGCCCGAGGACATGACCCTGGAGCTGGTGGAGCCCCTGCGCAGCCTGTTCAAGGACGAGGTGCGCCGGGTGGGCGAGGAGCTGGGCCTGCCCGAGGAGATCGTGTGGCGCCAGCCCTTCCCGGGGCCCGGGCTGGCGGTGCGGATCATCGGCGAGGTCACGCCCGACAAGGTCGCGATGCTGCAGCACGCCGACGCCATCGTGCGGGAGGAGCTGCGGAAGGCCGAGCTGGAGCGCGACATCTGGCAGGCGTTCGCGGTGTTGCCGGACATCCGCTCGGTGGGCGTGATGGGCGACGAACGCACCTACGCCCATCCCGTCATCGTGCGCGCCGTCACCAGCGAGGACGCCATGACGGCCGACTGGGCCCGCCTGCCGTACGACGTCCTCGAGGCGATGTCGAGCCGCATCATCAACGAGGTCGCGGGCATCAACCGGGTGGCGTACGACATCACGTCCAAGCCCCCTGGCACAATCGAGTGGGAGTAGGAGGATTATCACGTGAGCGACACCACGACCGATGCCCGTCCCCGGGCGGCGTTCCACGCCATGACCGAGGGCACCAGGGAGGATTGGGACAAGATCGCCGTCGGCGCGATCGAGCTCGCCGCGGGTCTACCTGATCGGGTGCTCGCCCACCTGCGCCTGCTGGGCGGCGACTACGGCGGATTCGCGGTCGATCGCCTGGAGCATTCGCTGCAGACCGCCAGCCGCGCCCATCGCGCCGACCGCGACGACGAGTACGTCTTCTGTGCACTGATCCACGACATCGGCGACCTCCTGGGGCCGCTCAACCACGCCGATGTCGCGGCCGCCGTCGTCAAGCCGTTCGTGAGCGAGCAGAACCATTGGATGGTGGAGAAGCACGCCATCTTCCAGGGCTATTACTTCTTCCACCACCTGGGCCTCGACCCCGACATGCGCGAGCAGTTCCGTGGGCACGAGTGGTTCGACTACACGGCCGAGTTCTGCCACGAGTACGACCAGCCGGCCTTCGACCCGGGCTACGACACGCTCCCACTCGAGCACTTCGAACCCCTGGTGCGCCAGGTGATGTCCTCGCCCAAGCGCAGCATCTACATGAAGTAGGTCGGGATGCCGCTGGGGGATTACAGCGACGACTCGTTCACCCACCGCGGCAAGACCCGCCGGGTGTTCAGGCGGGGCACGGGCCCGGCCGTCATCGTGATAGCCGAGGTGCCGGGGATCACCCCCGAGGTCGTGGCGTTCGCCGACCGGGTCGCCGAGCTGGGGTGCACGGCGGTGCTGCCGCACCTGTTCGGGGTGCCCGGCGAGCCGATGTCGGGACGCAACGCCACGCAGGTGTTCACGTGGTGTTGTGTGTCGCGTGAGTTCGCCACCTGGGCGACCGGCAAGACCTCGCCGGTCACCGAGTGGTTGCGGGCGCTCGGTCGGCACGAGCACGACCGTTGCGGCGGACCGGGCATCGGCGCCATCGGCATGTGCCTGACCGGCGGCTTCGCCCTGGCGATGATGGTCGACGACAACGTCCTGGCGCCCGTGGTCAGCCAGCCGTCGCTGCCACTCCCGGTATCGAAGCGTCGCAAGCGGGACCTGGGGATCGGCGACGACGACTTGGCGGTGGTCAAGAAGCGGGCAGCCGACGGGGTCGGGGTCCTCGGCCTGCGCTTCACGCGCGACATCGCCTGCTCGCCCGAACGCTTCGAACGGCTGCGCCAGGAGCTGGGCGACGCCTTTGTCGGCGTCGAGATCGACTCGTCGCCGGACAATCCCCACGGCATCCGCAAGCGGGCGCATTCGGTTCTGACCGAGGACTTCGTGGACGAGCCGGGCCACCCGACCCGGGACGCACTGGACCGGGTGCTCGAGCTGTTCCGGACGCGGCTGCTGGCGGCGACGCCGGCTTCGGACTGACCGACCGGCCGTCAGGCCAGGGGGCGGCCGAAGGGCTTCTCCCTGGTCCAGGTGGCGAGGTGGGTCTCCGCGCGCTGAGCGGCCACCAACCACAGGCCGGTGCCCTGCTCCGCCAGCTCGATCGTGGCATCGCGGATGCGCTGGACCGGGTCGCCGCCGCCGGGATCGTGCGCGGCCAGCAGCGGCGCGGCGATCGACAGGAAGTCGGGGATGACCACCCGCCCCCCACGTCCGAGCACTGCGAGGGCGCGGGCCGTGACCGGCACGGGGGTGAGCGGGACGATGGCGGTGGCCTTGACGCCGTCGGCCGTCGGATGGTCGAGCACGCCGGCCTTGCCGGCGACGAACAACACGTCGCACTCGGCATCGAAGCGGGGCTCGGCAAGGGCGGCCCCGGCGGCGGTGAGCTGGCCGGTGGCCGCCTCGGCGATCGGGCCCGAGCCCACCACCGCGGCCGTCCTCCAGTCCAGCGGCCCGGCGACCTTGGCCGCCGCGAGGGCGCCCGCGGCGATGAGGGCGGCGTCAGGCTCGCTCCAGCCCACCGGCGCCAGGTCGTCGGCGGTCAGGCCCAATCCGGGCGCGAGATACAGGCGGCCCGACTCGGCGAGCGGCCCCACCTCGTCCACAAATGCCTTGACAGACTCGTCACGGTTCTCTGCTCTGGCGTTCATGCCCGCCGACGCGCCGGCGTGGTTGGCGACGCCGAACGAGGCGAACGAGTAGGTGACGGAGCGGGCCAGGAGGGCGGCGCTGTCCTGCAGCACCTTGGGTGCCAGCCGGGCGACGCCGACGCCCGTGGTGGCCGCGTCGAGATCGAAAAGGAGGAACCCGTCGGTCGCGGAGAGCCGCTGCACCTTCACGACCGGCGATTCTTCCCCACCGCGTTCGGCCAAGCCCAGCCGATCCCGCATTTTGCGTCGGTGGTGAGAGCCTGGTCGGGTATGCCCTCCGAAACGCACGGCGACGACGCGCACCGCGAGCCCGAGGTCGACAGCGACTCGGACGCCACGCAGCTCACCCCCGAGGTCGGTCCCTCGGCGGATCGCGGCCCCGACGGCGATCCCGAGGCCGCGCCGGCGAGCCCTGAGGTCGGCGCAGGCCCGGTGGACGAGACCACCGGGACGATCACGGTCGCCGAAGATGACGACACCGACGAGCTTCCGGTGGCGCCGACGGTGTTCGGCGCTCCGCCGGTCGACGACGCCCCGGACACCACGCCCACCGACCAGGGCCACCGCAACCGACGCCGGGCGCTGATTGCCACGCTCGTCGTGGCGATCCTCGCGCTCGTCGGCCTGGGGGCGGCCATCCTGGCCACCGAAGGCGACGAACCCGCCGACTCGCCGACGTCGAGCTCGTCCTCCACGACGGCCAGCACGGTCCCATCGACCACGGCGGGCCTGACGCCCGGCCCTTCCGGCCCGACGGGTACCACCCAGACGACCGAAGCGCCCACCACCACGGTCCCGCTCACCACGACCACGCAGCCCACCACGACCACGGCGCCGACCACGACGACCACCGCGACCACGACCACCAGCACCACCACGACCACGTCGACGACCACGGCACAGGCTGCTGCCCGCCCGGCTGCGGCGGTGCACTAGCGGCAGGCCGTCGTCCGGCCGGAATCGCCCGCGAGGCGTCGTTCGTCATGCCCGCGGCCTGAGCCGGCGCATTGCCTCGCTGTCATACCCCGTGCGTATGGTCACCGTGTCCGATCGCAGGAGGAGGCAGCGCCATGCAGCTCTGGACACCGCCGCACGACAAGCCCCATCTCTTCGAGTGGTGGCGCCCGCTGTTGCTCGCCAGCGAACAGGCGCGCCGAAGACGGGTGCCGTGGCCGATCCATCTCGACGAGTTCCGCCTGGCCGGGCGGGTGGTCCGCGGTAGCCGGCCGGACGTGTGGATCTACGAGCACCATGCCAACGGCGGCTCGTTGTGCATCGACGCCATCGGCACCACCTACCGGTTCATCCCGACCCCCATGGCCAAGGGCGTGGGCCAGTTCCGACCGTGCGACATCCGCAGCGCAGTGTGGCGCGCGGGCCTGCCCGAGGTCGTCGAGCCCGTGCAGTACCCAGAACCGTCCGTGGAGGCGGAGGCGTGGCAGTCGGGCTCCGTGCCGCACGACGGCGACGTCGAGCTCCGCAAAGCCTCGGGCGGCGCGGCGCCGGTCGGCGGGGTCGTGCGGCGGGGCCATCTCACCGTGATCGACGGCGGTGGGTGACCGCGGCGGGCGGCGTTCGTTCGGCGACGCCAAACTGGTGGGGTGCGACCGCTCGCCGTCCACCACGTCTCCATCAACGTCGACGACGTCGATGCCGCCGTCGCCTTCTACGTCGGCGTCCTCGGCCTGGCGCGACGCGATGACCGACCCGCCGACCTCGGCGTCGGCGGTGTCTGGCTCGATGCCGGCGCCGAGCAGGTCCACCTGATCCAGGCGCCGCCGCCCACGGCCCGGGGCCAACACTTCGCGTTGCTGGTCGACGACCTCGACGCCGCTGTCGACGAGCTCCGCGGCCAGAGCGTGGACGTGAGCGATCCGGTGCCCGTGGGACGCAACCGCCAATCGTTCCTGGAGGACCCGGCCGGCAACCTCATCGAGCTCCACGAGGCCGCGCCGTAGCGGCACCGTGCATCGTGAGGCACCTCTGGCTCCTGCGGCACGCCAAGTCGAGCTGGGACGATGTCGGTCTGCCGGACCGGCTCCGGCCGCTGGCGCCCCGCGGTGTCCGGGCGGCTCGTGCCGTAGCGCGCCACCTCCGCACGACCGCCGTCGCTCCCGACCTGGTGCTGTGCTCGCCCGCCCGGCGAGCGGTGCAGACCTGGGAAGGCGTGGCACCGGGCGTCCCGGCGGGCACCCCGGTGGAGTTCGACGAGGCGATCTACCACGCCGGCGGCGACGAGTTGCTTGCCCGGCTGCAGCAGCTGCCGTCGCAGACCGAGTCCGTGCTGCTGGTGGGCCACAACCCCGGGCTGCAAGATCTGGCCGTCGACCTGGTGGCGTCCGGTGATCCCGAGCTCCGGGAGCGGCTCGAGACCAAGCTCCCGACGGGCGCGCTCGTCACACTCGAGGTGCCAAGCGATTGGGACGACATGACGTGGGGTGTGGCCACGCTGCTGGCCTATGTGGTGCCGCGGGAGTTGTGACCGTGGCCATCGGCGGCGATGGCCCGGCGCCTGGGTGATCATGGCGGCATGAGCGATCTGACCTTCGAGACCTACGACGCCCGGGTTGCCGACGGGTTGCTGGCGGCGCACGAGGGAGACGCGGGGTTGCCGGGCTGGCTGGGCATCCGGCCCGTCGACGTCGGGCCGGGCACGATGAAGGCCGTGGTCCCGGTCCGCGCCGAGCTCCTCACGCCGTTCGGGAACCTGCACGGCGGCGTGCTGGCGGCGCTCTGCGACCACGTGCTGGGAACGGTGTGCTACCCGGTGATCCCTCGGGGGGCCTGGGCTGCGACCACGGAGTTCAAGCTCAACTACCTGGCCCCCGTCACGGGTGGCGACCTCGAGGCCACCGCCAAGATCGTTGCGCTGTCGAAGCGGACGGCGGTGGTGCGCATCGAGGTCGTCAACGACGAACGGATGGTGTGCGCGGCCCAGGGGACGGTCCTGGTCGTGGCGCCCAAGCCGGACGACAAGTGATGTCGGCGGGCGCCGCGGATCCGACGAGCGACGCCCTAGTCCGCGCCCTCGTGCTGGAGGAGCCGCGCCGCCTGGAGGCACGCCGCCTTCCCCTTCCGCACGTCGGCGAGGACGACGGCGTGCTGCGGGTCGAGGCCTGCGGCTTGTGCGGCACCGACCACGAGCAGTTCACCGGTGGGATCAGGGTGGCCGGTCCGTTCGTGCCCGGCCACGAGATCGTCGGCGTCGTCGAGGATGTCGGCCGAGGCGCCGCAGAGCGGTGGGGCGTGACGGTCGGGGAGCGCGTGGCGGTCGTGCCGTTCCAGGCGTGCCGGGCGTGCGCTCCCTGCCTCGCCGGCGACCATCGTCACTGCGAGCGGCACGGGTTTCGCGAGTTCTACGGGGTGATCCCGGTCGACCGGGCGCCGGGCCTGTGGGGCGGCTACGCCGAAGCGGCCTACCTGGGGCCGGACGCGCTGCTGCTACCGGTCCCCGAGCCCCTCGACCCGGTGCTGGCCACGGTGTTCAACCCACTGGGTGCGGGCATCCAATGGGCCGTGGAGATGCCGGAGACCGAGCCCGGGGCGGTGGTGGCGGTGCTGGGTCCGGGCATCCGCGGGTTGTGCGCCGTCGCCGCGGCCAAGGACGCCGGCGCAGGGTTCGTGCTCGTCACCGGATCCGGCCCGCGCGACGCCGAGCGGCTGGCGTTGGCGCCCCGGTTCGGGGCCGACCTCGTTGTCGACGTCGCGCGCAGCGACCCGGTCCGTGGGCTACGAGACGCGACCGGTGGTCGAGGCGCCGACGTCGTCGTGGACGTCACGGCCAACGCTCCCGCCGCGTTCGGCCAGGCGATCGACCTGGCCAGACCTGGCGGCACCGTGGTGGTGGCCGGAATGCGCGGCTTCGCCCCGGTGGATGGCTTTGTCCCCGACGTGATCGTGGCCAAGGAGCTCAAGGTCCTCGGCGCGCTCGGCGTCGACGCGGCGGCGTACCGCGCCGCGTTCGCCCTGCTGGTTGCCGGGTCGTGGCCGTTCGCCGACCTGCCCCGGCGTTGCGTCGGTTTCGACGAGGCCGCCGACCTGCTTCGCTCCATGGCCGGCGAAGTCGGCGCCGCGCCGCCGCCCGTCCATGGGGTCTTCGTACCGGGCTAGGAGGCCCAGCGGATAGGGCGTTCCGCAGGCACCCCGCGTGGGAACGGACCGAGGCGGCGCTCGTCTTCGGCGACCGTGGCGCCGAGTGGCTGTCCTGGGCCGACCGCCGGCGATCGCACGAGCCGATCGCGCCACTGGTCGTCGATCTCATCGAGGCAGGACCGTGACGAGCCCGATTGTGCCTGGAGTACCGGATGGGGACACCTCACGTCCGCCCCAGCCGGGCGTTCACCTCCTCGATGTCGAACTCGGCGGGGGCGAACGATCCCCCCACCCACTCGAGCGTTTGGGCGGGTGGACCCGGCTACCCGGGTGACTGTCCGGTCATTCAGGCGCCCGGATCCCCGGGGATGCTCCCCGGGTCGCAACGGCATGCGAGGCCCGCCAGCTTGGACTCCGCCAGGTCGAGCAGGGGTCCGACGGACTCGGTCTCGATGTCGAGCACGCGACCGATGGCCTCGTCGCCCAGGCCCTCGCCGCGCAGCCGGAGCGCCAGCGCGTAGGTCTCCGGCAGGCCGTCCAGTTCATCCGATCCAGGCATGGGGCCCGCTCTCCATTCCTCGGCTCGGACCATGCCCTCGGGCGGCCAGGAGCTCCGGTGGGGCCGGCCCGCCCCAGCCCCACCGGTTGACAGGGCGCGCGTGACGGCGTTGAACGCCGAAGTGCGGGACGCGCCCTTTCATGCGACCACGGTACGGACAGTCCTCG
>DASSDL010000080.1:0-99496 GCA_035697145.1 Acidimicrobiales bacterium | reverse complement strand
CCCCTCAGGCTCGAGATCGTCGGCGAGGGCTTCGAGCGCCCGCTGATCGAGTCGGTCATCGACGAGCTCGACGCCGGCGGCTGGGTCACGCTGCGGGGCTCGATCAGCGAGGCCGACAAGATCGACCTGTACCGGCGGGCGTGGATCATCGCGTCGGCCTCGGCCCGGGAGGGCTGGGGCCTGTCGCTCACCGAGGCGGCCGCCTGCGGCACACCCGCAGTCGCGTCCCGCATCGGCGGCCACGAGGACGCGGTGATCGACGGCGTCAGCGGTGTGCTCGCGCCCGGCGACCCCGACGCGTTGGGGGCCGCCATGGCGCGCGTGCTCGGTGATGACGGGCTGCGAGCGCGCCTCAGCCGGGGAGCGCTGGAGCGTGCCGCACAGCTCAGCTGGACCGCCGCCGCGACCGCGCTCATGCGGGTCGTGGCCGACGAGGTGACGACCCGCCGTTCGCCCCGATGAGGAACCCGTTGCCGAGGCTCGCCCGAGCCTCGGTCCGCCTGCACCTCGCGCTGGCCGCGGTCGCCTACGTGCCCCTGCTCCTGACCCAGCCGGGCTGGGTGAGCGCCGACACCAAGACCTACCTGTACCTCGATCCCGCCCGTCTGCTGGGCCGGGCATGGTCGATGTGGGACCCATCGGTCGGGACGGGCACGGTCACCCACCAGACCATCGGCTACCTGTGGCCGATAGGACCCTTCTACTGGCTCACGGACGCCGTCGGGATCCCCGACTGGGTGGCGCAACGCCTGTGGTGGGGGACGATCGTCTTCGCGGCTGGCGCCGGCGTCGCCTACCTGCTGCGAACGCTGGGCTGGCGGGGGCCGGGGGTGGTCGTCGCCACGTTCGTGTACGCCCTGTCGCCCTATCTGCTCACCCTGGTGGCCCGCCTGTCGATCATCCTGCTGCCGTTCGCCGGGTTGCCGTGGCTGGTGGCGTTCACCATCCGCAGCGTGCGCACCAAGGGCTGGCGGTACCCGGCGCTGTTCGCGCTCACGGTTGCCACCTGCGGCAGCGTCAACGCCACGGCGCTGCTGCTGGTGGGCCTGGCGCCGGCCCTGTGGCTCGTCCATGCGGTGTGGGTCGCGAAGGAGGTGACGCTGCGCCGGGCGGCCACCGCGGTCCTGCGGCTCGGGGTCCTGACCATCCCGGTGTCCGCATGGTGGATCGCCGGGCTCACCGTGCAGGCGACCAACGGGATCGAGATCCTGCGGTACACGGAAACCGCTCGTACCGTCTCGCTGGTCTCGGTGAGCCACGAGGTGCTGCGCAGCCTCGGCTACTGGTTCTTCTATGGCGGCGACCGTCTGGGGCCCTGGATCGAGCCCAGCGTTCCCTACACCCAGTCGCCGGGCCTCCTCGCGCTGACCTACGTGCTGCCCATCGCTGGGCTCGCTGGCGCCGTGGTGGCCCGGTGGCGCCACCGGGCGTACTTCGTGGTGTTGGCCGCCACCGGCGTGGCCGTCGCGACCGGCGCCTTTCCGTGGGAGGACGGGCCACTGTGGCCCTGGCAGCGGGCGGTCAAGTGGTTCCTGCAGACGGACATCGGGTTGTCGATGCGCAGCCTGCCCCGGGCCGTGCCCCTGGTCGCGCTGGGGCTGGCGGTGCTGCTCGGCGCCGGCGTGACAAGCGTCGTGCGCCGCTGGCCCCGGTGGAACCGGCGGGTCCTGATCGGCGGCGCCGCGGCGGCGGTCCTGGCCCTGCCGCCGCTGTGGCTGGGCGAGTTCGTCCCCCAGAACCTGCGCCGCCAGGACATCCCCGACTACTGGCAGGATGCAGCCGACCACCTCGAGGCCGGGGGCCGCGACACGCGGGTGCTGGTCGTGCCCGGCAGCGACTTCGCGAGCTACCGCTGGGGCAACACCGTGGACCCCATCCTGCCCGGGCTGGTCGACCGCCCCTCGGCGCAGCGCGAGCTCATACCTCACGGAACGCCGGCGTCCGCCAACCTGCTCAACGCCTTCGATCTGCGGTTCCAGGAGCGCACCGCCGACCCCGATAGCGTCGCACCCATCGCCCGGTTGCTGCGGGCGGGCGAGGTACTGGTGCAGAGCGACCTCCAGTACGAGCGGTACAACACGCCCCGGCCGCGCAACTTCTGGGACCTGATGACGTCGGCGCCTGGCCTGGGCGAGCCGGACCAGTTCGGGCCCCACGAGTCCAACATCACCATCCCCGAGGTGCAGCTCGACGACGAGCTGGCCATCCTGACCGATCCTCGGCTGCCCGATCCCCCCGAGTTGGGTGCGTTCCCCGTCATCGACCCGGTGCCCATCGTGTCGGTCCACGGGCCCGGAAACGCCCTTCTCGTGGCCGGCGACGGGGCGGGACTGGTCGATGCGGCCGGTGCCGCGCTCATCGACGGCACCGAGCTCATCCGCTACAGCGCCAGCCTTGACGAGGACGAGATCGCCGCCGCTCTCGACGAGGGCGCCGCCCTGCTACTCACCGACTCCAACCGCAAGCGGGGCGAGCGCTGGACCACCATCCGCCACACCCAGGGGTACACCGAGGCCGCCAACGAGGAGCCGCTCGTCACCGACATGAGTGACAACCGCCTGCCGGTGTTCCCCGACGCCACCAACGACACGCAGACCGTGGCTGTCTATGAGGGCGGAATCGAGGCGAGGGCCACCAGCTACGGCAACCGCATCACGTTCACGCCCGAGGAACGGGCCGCTTACGCCGTCGACGGCGACCCCGACACCGCGTGGCGGACAGCGGCGTTCTCCGACGCCCGCGGCGAGCGCCTCGAGCTGACGCTGACCAGCCCGGCGACCACCGACCACATCACGCTGCTCCAGGCCATGAGAGACCCACGCAACCGGTTCATCGAATCGGTACGACTGCGGTTCGACGACGGCGATGCGATCGACGTCGACCTCACCGACCAGTCCCGCGGGGAGCCTGGCCAGGTGGTGAGCTTCACCCGGCGCACGTTCGAGCAGTTGTCGCTCGAGATCCTGTCCGACACCGCCGGCGACAATGTCCCCCGCTACGGGGGCTTCTCCAGCGTGGGCTTTGCCGAGGTGGCGATCGGCGACGACGCCGCGCAGCTCGACGAGATCATCCGCCTGCCCAACGACCTGCTCGGCGCGGCGGGGGCCGATTCGATGGACCACCCGCTGGCGATCAGCCTCAACCGCCTGCGCCAAGACCCCACCGACACCACCCGCCTCGACGAGGAACGCGCCATCCAGCGGAGGTTCACCCTGCCGTCCGCCCGCAGCTTCGCGCTCAGCGGCGACGCCCGGCTCTCGCCCCGGGCCGACGCCGCTGCGATCGACGGCCTGCTGAGGCGACCGCACGACGCGTCGGTGGCCTGGGCCCGTGCCAGCACCAGCCTCGTCGGCAGCCTCGAGGTCGCCAGCGCCGCCTTCGACGGCGATCCGGCCACGGCCTGGACCACGGCCCGGCGCGAGCCGAACCGTCAGTGGATCGAGGTCAACCTCCCCGAGGCGCAGACCACCGATCACCTCCCGCTGACGGTCGTCGCCGACCGGTTCCACTCGGTTCCCACGGAGATCGAGCTGTCGGTGGACGGGCGATCGCTGGGGCGGTTCCCGCTGCCCGCCATCGAGAGCCAGGACGAGCAGGGCGCCACCGCCACCGTCGACGTGCCGCTGCCCGAGCCCGCGACGGGGTCGACGTTCCGCGTGGGATTCACCGGGATGAGGGCCGTGACCACCAACGACTGGGCGAGCAACCGTGCGGTCGACCAACCCGCGGCGCTGGCTGAGATCGGCTTGCCGGGACCGACCGTCCCCGACCGCCCGGCCACGTTCGACAGCGGGTGCCGGGACGACCTGCTCAGCGTCGACGGGGAGCCCGTCGCAGTGCGCGTCACCGGGAGCATGGACACCGCCCTCGCTCGTCAGCCTCTCGCCATCGCGACCTGTGGCAACAGCGCCGGGCCCGTCGAGCTCGACGGCGGCGACCACGATGTCCGGGCGACCGCCGGGGACTTCCTGGCGATTGACCTCGACCAACTGGTTCTGCGATCGGCGGCCGGCGGGGCGGCGTCTCCGGTGACCGGGCCACTGGTGGCCGAGGCCAGCGTCGCCCGCCCGGATGACGAGGGCGCCGCCACCCCGCGCGTGACCGTCGTGCACGACGGGCAGGACCAGGTGGAGGTCGAGGTCTCCGGGGCGACTCCCGGTGAGCCGTTCTGGCTGGTGCTGGGACAGAGCTTCAACGATGGCTGGTCCGCCAGCATCGACGGTGAGGGGATCGACGACCCCGAGCTGGTCGACGGGTTTGCCAACGGCTGGCAGGTCGTACCCGACGCCGAGTCGTTCGTCGTCGACGTGCGGTTCGCCCCCCAACGACGCGTCGACCTCGCCATCGCAGTGTCGGCGCTGGCCGCAGCGGTGTGCCTGCTGCTGACCATCCGTCGGCCCCGCTCCGCGATCATCGCCCCGTCGGCCCTGGCCGAGCCCTACTCGAAGGTGCTCGCGTTCCGCTACGAAGGCGCCCTCCCGACCATGCGCACGGCGGTGCTGACCGGGCTGGGCGTCGGCCTCTTGGGGTTCGTCGTCGCGGGCCCGGCGGTGGGTCTGGTCGTGGGCGGGGCGGCCGGCCTGGGGGCGCGTCACGAGACGTTCCGCCGCTGGCTGCTGCTCGCGAGCCCGCTCGCCCTGGGGGTTGCCGGCCTCTACGTCCTCTACATCCAGGTGCGCCACGCGCCGGCGCCCGGTTTCGAGTGGCCCATCGAGATGGACCGTGTGCACCCGTTCGGATGGCTGGCGATCCTGCTGGTGGTGGCCGACGTGATCGTCGATCGGGTGTGGCAAGCTCGACGCACGGACACATGACGGCCACTGACAGCAGTTTCATCTTCGGCGTCGACCTCGACGGCGTGTGCGGCGACTACACCGGCGCCCTGCGCGACATCGTCGCCCGGCACCGGCAGGTCGATCCCGAATCGCTCCCCCTCGAACGTTCCTGGGACTTCCGCGAGTGGGGCCTGTCCCCCACCGAGTTCGAGCGGATCCACCAGGCGGCGGTCCTGGAGCACCGGATCTTCCGGACCATGCCGGCCTTCGAGGGTGTGGCCGAGGTGCTCTGGAGGCTGTCCGACGCCGGCATCTGGATTCGCATCATCACGCACCGCCTGTACGTCAACTGGGGCCACGCCACCGCAGTGGCCGACACCGTGGACTGGCTCGACGCCACGAACATCCCCTACCGCGACCTGTGCTTCCTGGGCGCCAAGCCCCAGGTGGAGGCCGACTGCTACGTGGAGGATGCTCCCCACAACGTCGTCGCCCTACGCGAGACGGGCGCCTACGTCATCGTCTTCGACCAGCCCTACAACCGTGGTATCGACGGTCCCCGCGCCACCGACTGGGCCACTGTCGAGGACCTGGTCGGGGCCAGGGTCGCCGAGCTGGGACTGAGCCTGCAGGCGCCGCTGCCGGGATTCGAGGACGCCCGTGGCCGGCTGCAGCGCCGGGTCGTGCGCCCGACGCTCCCGACGTGAGCGTAACCTGAGCTGCGTTCAACTGCGTAGGGAATCCAAATGGCAAATGACACGACGAATGCTTCCAAACTGTTAGACAAGAGGATTCGGGAGCTGGCCGACTGGCGCGGCAAGATGCTCAGCAAAGTGCGAGGAATCATCAAGGAAGCCGACCCCGACATCGTCGAGGAGTGGAAGTGGGTGAAACCCACGAACCCCGGAACACCGGTCTGGTCCCACAACGGGGATATCTGTACTGGTGAGACCTACAAGAACATGGTCAAGCTGACATTCTTCAAGGGTGCTGCTTTGAACGATCCTTCAGGTCTATTCAACTCCAGCCTTGACGGGAAGGTCAGGCGTGCCATCGACATCAAAGAACATGACGATATCAACGAAGATGCACTGAAGAACCTCATTCGTGAAGCCGCGGCGTTGAATCTAAAGAGCAAGTAGCATTCCGCTTTCTTCGTAGGCGCTCTAAGGGGCCAGCAGCCCCGCCGGCGGCGGGCCGTAGCGCCGGCGCAGGTGGTCGACGATGGCACGCAGCCGCGCCCGCGGCGACCAGTAGGGACCCCGCCGGGCGGGGACGGCCAGGCCGACGCCCAGCTGCCACAGGGCGATGACCAGGCGGATGGTGGCGTGATAGCGGCCCGAGTGCTCCCGCACCATGAGCAGCGTGTTGCGGAGCTGCAGGTAGTCGACGACGTCGGCGTTGGACCCGACGTCCTGGTTGCGCACCTCGGCGCCTCGCACCACGCCGACCTCCCAGCCCCGCTCCCGGGCCCGCAAGGCCAGCTCGGCTTCCTCGCAGTAGGCGAAGTAGCGCTCGTCGAAGAGGCCCACGTCCTCGAGGCACTGGCGTCGGGCGACCATCAGCGTGCCATGGGCGTAGCCGGCGGGCTCCCAGCCGTCGGCGACCGTGGCCTCGGCCGGGATGGCCCCGAAGTAGGGGTCGAGCACCGGGGTGAGGCCGTCGCCCACGTCGGCCGACGCCAGTCCGGCCCGGGGTCGGGCGCCCACCTCGTCTAGCAGCCGGCCCAGGCAGCCGGGCTGCGGCTCGGCATCGTGGGGCGCCACCCCCAGCCAGGGGGCCGGATCGTGGCTCAGGAACCAGCGGAACCCGGCGTTGGCGCCGGGTCCGAACCCGGTGTTGTCGCCCAGCTCCAACACGTCGACGCCTTGGGGTAGCGACACGCGTAGGCGCGCCACATCGGTCTCCGACGACCCGTTGTCCACCACGAGCACCCGCACCGGCACGCCCTGGTCGAGGAACAGTCCGGCGGTGCGCGCCGCCGCCGTTGGTCTCCGGCGGTGGACGATCACGAGATCGAGGGCCGGCGGGGCCCGGGCGGGCGTGGGGGCGGTGACCACGGCCGGATCGTGCACGGCATCCGCGCCCGAGGTCATAGGTTCCACGGTTGTGAGCCTGAGGTCATTGGTTCCCAGGGCGGAACCTATTGCCTCGGCGTGGGAATGGCGGAACCCATGACCTCGGGTCTCGTCCCCCGCAGGCCCTACCATCGTCCGCTTGTGGCCCCACCCGCCGACTCGTCACGCCCCGACCCCCTTCCTCCCGAGCTCGACGCCGTCCGGCGACTGCTGGGCTACTGCGATGCCTCCCCGTCCCCGTATCACGCCTGCACCACCGCTGCCGCGATGCTCGGCGAGGCCGGGTTCACGCAGCTGGCCGAGGACGCGGTCTGGCCCGGCGAGCCCGGGTGCTGGTTCGTCGTCCGTGGCGGCAGCCTCATCGCCTGGTCGTTGCCGGCCGAGCACCAGCCCCACGCCGGCTTCCGCATCGTCGGCGCCCACACCGACAGCCCCAACCTGCGGGTCAAGCCGCAACCCGACGTGGTGCGAGCGGGTGCCCGGCAGCTCGGCGTCGAGGCCTACGGGGGCGTGCTGCTCAACAGCTGGCTCGACCGCGACCTGGGCCTGTCGGGCCGGGTCGCGATCCGGAGCGACGGTGCCGGCGCCACGCTTCGCCTGTTGCGGGTCGACCGGCCCGTGTGCTGCATCCCCCAGCTTGCGATCCACCTGGACCGCGACGTGACCCACAAGGGCCTGATCGTCGACGCCCAGCATCATCTCTCCCCGATCTGGGGCGTCGCCTCGGGCTCCGCCCCGGTGGAGGGCGAATTCCGGGCGTTCGTGGCCGAGGAGCTGGGCGTCGACGCCGACGACGTGCTCTCGTGGGACCTGATGCTCCACGACCTGGCGCCCGGGACGCTGGTCGGGCGGGACAACGAGCTGATCGGCTCGGCGCGCCTCGACAACCTGGCCTCGTGCTGGGCGGCGGTCGAGTCGCTGTGCGACGTGTCGGAATCGACGGGCGTCGAGGGCGACGGGCCGGCACGGGTCGTCTGCCTGTTCGACCACGAGGAGATCGGGTCGACCTCCGATCGGGGGGCGGCGTCGTCGCTGCTGCCGAGCGTGCTCGAGCGCATCGTGTCGGCCCGGGGTGGCGACCGCGACAGCTTGCACCGAGCGTTGGCGCGCTCGGCGTGCCTGTCGGCCGACATGGCGCACGCCACCCACCCCAACTATGCCGATCGCCACGATCCGCAGCACGAGGTGGCGCTCAACGGCGGCCCGGCGGTCAAGGTCAACGCCAACGTCCGCTACGCCACCGATGCCCCGGGCAGTGCCCTGGTGGCGCTCGCGGCCGAGCAGGCCAAGGTTCCGCTGCAAGCGTTCGCCATGCGCAGCGACCTGCCCTGCGGGTCGACGATCGGGCCCGTCACGGCCGCGCGCCTCGGCATCACCACCGTCGACGTCGGCATGCCGCAGCTGGCCATGCACGCCGCCCGGGAGCACGCCGGCAGCCACGACCCCGCCAGCTACCAGGCCCTGATGGCGGCGTTCCTGGAACCCGCCTGAGCCCCATGGACGTCCACGAGGCCCACACGGTGCTCGAGGTGGCGGAGGGCGACGGCTGGGAGGCCGTGCGGGCTTCCTACCGCCGCCTCATCCGCGCCGCGCATCCCGACCGGGCGGGTGGGACCACCCGGGCGGCCGTCCGGCTGAACGAGGCCTACGCGGTCCTGAGCCGCGCACGACGGCAGGGATCGCCGGTGGGGACCGGAGCCGCGCCCACCGGTGCCCCGCGCCCGCCGGCCCCACCTCCTCCGCCTCCTCCGCCTCCGCCACCCAGGATCGGAACCGCGGTCGTCGGCGAGGACACGGTGCTGCTGGCCGCCCCGCCGCCGGAGGCATTCGCCCTGCTGCTCGAAGCCGGCCACGGGATCGGTTCGGTCAGCTACGTCGACCGCAGCTGCGGCATCTTCGAGGTCGTCGTGCACCGCTCCGGCGAGACGTGCTCGCTGCTCGTGACCCTGCAGGGCCGCGGCCACGGCACCGAGGTGGTCTTCGCCCTGGAGTCGCTGGAGCGCGCCGCGAGCCTGTCCCCCGAGCCCTACGCGCGCCGCCTGGCGGAGATGCTTGGTTAGAGTTTTCGCGGTGTCCGACCTGCCGACCAGCGACGAGGAGTGGCGCCAGCGACTCGATCCCTTGCAGTTCGAGGTGGCCCGGCGCGGTGGCACCGAGCGGGCCTTCACCGGGATCTACTGGGACGAGAAGGGCGACGGCACCTACCGCTGCGTGGCCTGCGGCCAGGCGCTGTTCTCGTCGGACACCAAGTACGACTCGGGCACGGGGTGGCCCAGCTTCTGGGAACCGCTGAACAGCGACGCGGTCGAGACCGTCACCGACACCAGCCACGGCATGATCCGCACCGAGGTCCGCTGCTCCCGCTGCGGCTCCCATCTCGGGCACGTCTTCGAGGACGGGCCGCAGCCCAGCGGCCTCCGCTACTGCCTGAACTCGGCCGCCCTCGACCTCGACCGGGCCGAGTAGCCGGCTGCCTCATATGCCGAGGCGGGGTCGCACCTCGTCCCAGAGCGACCGGTAGGCGCGGGCGGCCCGGCTGTGGGGGGCGCTGAGCACCACCGGCGCGCGCTCCACACCCATGAGCTCGACCTCGGTCGCGGCGGGGATGGAGCTCTGGACCACCTCGTCGGGGTTGGTGGCGGGCAGCGTGGCAACGACGTCCCGGTGCAGGCGCTTGCGGCCGTCGACCATCGAGAAGAAGGCGACGATCTGGGGCCGCCGGTCGACCTCGCCGGCCACGAAATCAGCCAGCTGGGCGAAGGTGCGCACCGTGAGCGTGGAGGGGATGAGGGGCACGAGCAGGGTGTCGGCGGCGTCGAACACGCTCTCGGACACCAGGGAGATCGACGGCGGACAATCCAGCATCGCCAGGTCGTAGTGGTCGGCCAGCGGGGCAATGACCTTCCGGAGCCGTCGGGTCGGCTTGCCGGTGGCATCGAGGGCCAGGTCCATGTGGCGGTACGAGAAGTCGGCAGGGAGCAGGTCGAGGCCCTCGACGTCGGTGCCCCGCAGCAGGTCGACCACGTCGCTACGGCCGCGGACGAGCCTGCCGCCGCCGCCCTTGACCTTCGGTCTCACCCGGAAGAGGAACGACGCCGCCCCCTGCGGGTCGAGGTCCCACAGCAACGTGCGCAGCCCGTCCTGGGCGGCCAGTGCCGCGAGGTTGACGGCGGCCGATGTCTTTCCCACACCCCCCTTGATGTTGTAGGTGGCGACGACCTTCACGAAAACACCTTGGCGACCAACGCTTGCTGGTCGGCGGCCGCGAAGGCGGCGAAGCGTTCGGCGAAGGCCTCGCGGGCATCGTGTTGCTCGGCGTCGAGCCGATCCACCAGGACACCCAGGGCCAGCAGGGCCGCCGGCCCACCGGTACTGCTCGCCAGCTCGCCCGCCAGCCCCCGCAGATAGGAGGCCTGGACCTCCCGGTCCTGGTGGATGCCGAGCACGTCCTGCAGCTCCTTCAGCGACCGCACCATGGGCTTGACGACGCTACGCGGCCACAGCCCTCCGAACAGCTCCAGCAGGTAGCGCAGCTCCTTGCCGCGCTTGCGCAGCTCGTGGAGGTGCGCTGCTGGGCTCGTGGCGTCGATGGCGGCGCCCATGGCCAGCATTCGCTGGTAGACCTTGCGGATGCGGCGGCCGGCCACCTCGACGATCGGTTGCTTGGCGTCCGGACGGTCGCGAGCCGGGCCCAGGTCGCCCGCCAGGAACGCCCGGTAGCCGTCCCAGGCCTGCCGGTAGGCGGGTCCCCGCAGCTCACGGCGCAGCGCCCGGAAGGCGGCCGCCCGATGCCTGACCAGCATCGCTCGGACGGGCACCAGCGCCGCGTGCCGCTCGACCGGGATGCCCGACACCAGGTGGTCCCAGTCCAAGAGCTGGACGTCGAGGTCACGGGTGGGGCCCGTGACCGCCTGTATCCAGCGGAGCGCGTCGCGCTGGGCGGCCAGCGGTTCGGGCGGGAAGGCACCCTTGAGCTCGCGCAGCACCGAGCGGCTACGCCGCACCGCCACGCGCAGGTCGTGGAGGAACTCGGTGTCGAGGTCGGCGAGCGTTCCCGGCAGGTTGGCCCCGACCATCCTCGCCAGGTCGCACAGCACCGCCACCGCCGCCCGGTCGGTGCGCTGATCGGGGCGCATGTCGACTCGAACCTTGGAACGGATCCCCTCGGGGTCGCCGCCCACCGCGGCGATGGCCTCGTCGGCCAGGCTGATCGGGGCGTCGGCCAGACCCCCCTTCGGGCCCCGCCGCACCGCCGCCGTGACCCGGTCCAGCGGCTTGGGGTAGCCGAGCACCCCGCTGACATCCACGCGGGGTGTGAGCGGCACAGTCCCCGGCTCGCCGCTGCCCATCATCGCCACCGGGCTGGCCAGCGAGACGCGGACCACGGTCTTGTCGTCGGCATTGAGCACACGCACCAGTTGGGCCCGGACCTGGACGTTCGCCAATAGCAACAGCGCGCGCATCTCGACGATCGGTGCCAGCCGCTCGCGCAGCGGGCCGGCGGGCAGGTCACGCAGCAGGTAGCGATTTCGGCGGGGGCGTCGCACCTCGGCAACGAGAGGCGCCCGACCGCCCGGTTCCCGAAGCACCAAGCGTGGCCCGCCACGGCCCGACTCGAGGTCGAGATCGACACCGGCGGCCCGAAGGCGGCGGTCGGCGGTGTCGAGCACGGTGTACGAGCGGCTGGCCCCCGGTTCGGCGATCACCGGGAAGCGCTTGTCCAAATAGGTCAGCAGGCCGGGAGGATCGACGCCGACCGGCAGGGCGTAGGACACGGTCGGGACGTCGAGCGGCATAGCTTGTCGAGTCTGCCATGCCATACCTGTCATGCTCCGGTTCGATGCGCTGGCTGTTCGTCTACGGAACGCTGATGCCCGGACGCTTGCGCTGGCCGCTCATCGCCGACGACGTGGTGCGGCAACGTCCGAGCACGGTCGCCGGCACCCTCTACGACACCGGCTGTGGCTATCCCGCCCTCGTCATGGACGGCGACCGCCAGGTCCAGGGATGGCTCCTCGGCCTTTCGCAACGGGCGCCGACCGTCCTCGAACACCTCGACGTCGTCGAGGGGCCGCACTACCGCCGGACCGACGTCACCACCCTGGACGGCGTCCGGGCCCTCACCTACGCGTACGTCGGCAACCCCGCCGGGTTCACGGTGCTCGACGGTCCGTGGGACCGGGACGACGAACGTTGAGTGGATTGGCTGCGGAGGCAGACGCGGGATGATCACGCTGGTCCTGGGAGGGACGCGCTCGGGTAAGTCCGAGGTGGCCGAGTCGCTGGCCGCGGGCACAGCCGACCGGGTGACCTACGTCGCGACCGGCACCCCGTCCGACGCCGACATGGCGACCCGCATCGCCGCCCATCGCGCCCGCCGACCGACGGGCTGGGTGACCCTCGAGGCGACCACCGACCTGCCCGGGGTGTTGACGACGGTCGATGGCACCGCCGTCGTCGACTCCCTGGGCTCCTGGGTGGCGGCGCACGCCGACCTGGCGCCCGACGTTGCAGGCCTGTCCCGGGCGCTCGCCACACGGGCAGCCGACACGATCGTCGTGTCGGAGGAGGTGGGGCTCGGGGTCCACGCCCCGACCGAGGCAGGGCGCCGCTTCGCCGACGCACTGGGCGAGCTCAATCGGGCCGTGGCCGACATGGCCGACGAGGTGTGGCTGGTGGTGGCCGGACGGGTCCTGCCCCTGGGCCGGGCCGGGCGGCAGGACCGGCTCGCCTCCCCGGACTGATGCGGAGCGCGCTCGGGTTCCTCACCGTCGTCGGCGGCGCTGCCCCTCCCAACCGCCGCGCCCCGGCGTGGTTCGGTCCCGTCGGCGCCGCGCTCGGACTGGCGGTCGGCGGAGTGTGGTGGGTGGCCGGCGAGCTGTGGCCGCCGCTGGTCGCGGCCCTCCTGACGGTGACCGTCGACGCCGCCCTCACCGGAATGCTGCACTTCGACGGGCTGGCCGACAGCGCCGACGGCTTGCTCCCGCCACTTGAGCGCGGGCGCCGATTGGAGGTGATGGCCACCCCCGGCGTCGGTGCCTTCGGCGGGATGGTGGTGACGCTGGTCGTGCTCGCCCGGGTGGCGGCGCTGGCGGCGCTCGCGCCCGACCCGCTGCTGGTGGCCGGCCTGTGGACCGCCTCCCGGGCCTCCATGGCAGTGGCGCTGGCGTCGCTGCCGTACGCCCGCGTGGGCGGAGGCGCCGCATCCGGGTTCCGGGCCGGGCCCACCACGCCGGCGCTGGCTGCGCTGGCGCTGGGTTGCGCCCTGGTGGCCTGGGCGTTCGATGGCGGGTGGGGACCGGGGGTGCTGGTGGCCGCCAGCAGCCTGGCCGGGTTCGGCGCGGTGATGACGCTCGCGTGGCGGCGGCTGGGCGGCTACACGGGGGACGTGTTGGGTGCCGCCGGTCTGGTCGCCGAGACCGTGGGCCTGCTGGTGGCGGCGGCCCGGTGGTGAGGTCGAGGTCACAGGTTCCGTCATGGAGAGGTCGAGGTCGAGCGGCGGGATGCGGCGTTGGCTCGGGCCCGGGAGGGTCGGCGATCATGACCGGTTGTGGCGACCAACCCCCACAGGACGGGCGGCGCGGGACCAGTGCGCCCCATCGACGCCGTCGTGCTCGGCCCCGCGGTCCCGGGCGATCGGCCCGGCGCCCGACGACTGGTGGCGGCGCTGGCCCGCAGTGGCATCTCGGTACGGCCCGCTCCCGCGCCCGCCGGGGACGAGGAGCGGACGCTGGTGGTCACCGACGACAGCCGCGCCCTGCCCCTCGCCGTGTTCGACGGGCTGGCGGGGCGGGTCGGCGCGTTCCGGGCCGCGTGCTTGCTGCAGGCGCCACTGGACGTCGGGGCGCAACGCCGGGCGGAGCAGCACCAACTCCGGCTCACCAAGCCACCCGGATCGCTCGGCCGGTTGGAAGCCGTCGGTGCGCAGCTCGCCGGCATCTCAACCATGTTCCCCCCGCCGCTGCCACGGCCCGCGGCGGTCGCGGTGTTCGCCGGCGACCACGGCGTGCACGCCCAGGGCGTCTCGCCGTGGCCGCAGGAGGTCACCGCGCAGATGGTGGGCAACTTCCTCGCCGGCGGCGCCGCCATCAACGTCCTGGCCCGCCAGGCCGGGGCGGACGTGGTCGTGGTGGACGTCGGCGTCGCCGCGGAGCTACCCGAGGTGCCCGACCTCCTGGTCCGCAAGGTGCGCGCCGGCACCGCGGACCTCGCCCTCGGACCGGCCATGACGATCGACGACGCCAAGCGGGCGCTCGACATCGGCGCCGCGGTCGCCGCCCGTCTGGTCAACGCGGGGGCGCGCTGCCTCGTCACCGGCGACATGGGCATCGCCAACACCACGCCCGCCTCGGCGCTGATCGCCGCCCTGATCGACCGGCCGGCGTCGGGGGTGACCGGCCGGGGGACCGGCATCGACGACGACCGGCTCCGCCACAAGACGGAGCTGGTGGCGGACGCCGCCGACCGGGCGCGGCACCGGCACGGGGACGATGCCCTGGCGATCCTGGCGGAGGTCGGCGGGCTCGAACACGCAGCGCTGGCGGGGTTCGTGGCCGGCGCCACCGCCCTCCAGGTGCCCGTCGTGGTCGACGGCGTGATCTCGGCGTCGGCCCTCCTGGTCGCCAGCCGGCTGCTCCCCGGCGTGGAGCAGGGCGTCATCGCCGGCCACCGCTCGAGCGAGCCCGGTGCCTCGGCGGTGTTGGGCGAACTGGGCCTGCGCCCGATGATCGATCTCGAGCTCCGCTTGGGCGAGGGCACCGGGGCGGTCCTGGCGCTGCCGTTGGTGGAGGCGGCCGCGCGGGTGCTGGCGGAGATGGCCACCTTCGACCAGGCCGGCGTCACCGAGAAATAAGGTTGGAAAGCACCGGGCTGGCGCCCGAGGGGTATGACAACGGCCGGAGCCAACCTCTAAGTAGGCTGTGAGGCCTCGTGACCGATCGCTTCCACCAGCCTGAGCGGCCGTCGCCGAGCGATCCCCGGCGGGTGTTCGTGCCCGCCCCACCGGCATCGCCGAGCGGCCCCGGCACCGACCGCCCGAGCGCGCCTCCGCGCCCGGCGCGACCACCCCGGCCCCCGCGCCCGCCCAACGGCGCTCGCACTCGCACGATGCCACGGCCGGAGCGGCCGGCACCCGTGGGCCCGCCCGGCCAGCCCCCCGACGAGGCGCCCACGCGTCCTCGGCCGTCGAGGCCATGGTGGCGGCGGTTGCGCTGGCGGCGGGTGCTTGCCATCACGGCGGTCGTGCTGTTGCTGGCGATGCTCGGCGGCTACCTCTGGGCCCGCAGCGTCTGGAACCGCATCGATCGGGTCGACGTGAGCGAGGTTCTGTCCGACGGCGGCAGCGGCACCAACTACCTCATCGTCGGCTCCGACTCCCGCGACAACCTGCAGGAGGGCGACCCCGGCTTCGATCCGAACGGGCCGGGAGGCCAACGGTCGGACACGATGATGATCCTCCACCTGGAAGGTGGGAAGGCGCAGATGCTGTCCCTCCCGCGCGACCTGTACGTCGAGATCGCCGACACCGGCGGCGACAGTGCCAAGCTCAACTCGGCGTACAACGGTGGGCCGGAGCGCCTCATCAAGACCGTCACCGGCAGCTTGGGCGTGCCTGTGCACCGCTACATGGAGGTCGACTTCGTCAGCTTTGCCGGCCTGGTCGACGGGCTCGGCGGGGTCACCATCAACTTCGAGAACCCGGCCTTCGACCCCAAGTCGGGGCTCAACGTCACCCAGTCCGGCCCGGTCGAGCTCGACGGCGACCAGGCGCTTTCCTACGTGCGCTCGCGCACGTACACCGAGGTCATCAACGGCGAGCAGAAGGTTGATGCCACGGGCGACCTCGGCCGGATAGAGCGCCAACAGGCGTTCCTCCGGGCGGTGTTCTCGAAGCTGAGCGACACCAAGAACCCCTTCGCGCTGGCGAGCGCGTTCTCGGGGCTGTCGGGCGGCCTCCGCATCGACGACGACATGTCGATGCTCGACGCCTTCCGCCTGGGCTGGGCGCTCCGCGGCATCGACTCGAACACGTTGGAGCTGCCCGTGGACTTCGACAGCAACGAGTCGGGGTCGGTGCTCATCCTCCGTGAGGACGAGGCCCAGCCCGTACTCGACCAGGTGCGCTAAGCCGAGCGGACGGGGCGCGACCCATCACGGCAACAGCACGCCGGGGTTCATGATCCCGTCGGGATCGAGGGCGTGCTTGATGGCCCGCATGGCGGCCACCTCCGCCGGCGATCGGTCGCGGGCCAGCCAGGCCTTCTTGGCCACCCCGATGCCATGCTCGGCGCTGATCGAGCCCCCGAGGTCGACCACCAGGTCCAGGACGGCGTCGTCGACCGCGTGGTCGTCGGGGTCGGGACCGACGACGTTCACGTGGATGTTGCCGTCGCCGACGTGGCCGTAGAGCAACGTGGTGGCGCCGGGCCAGCCCGACGCCACCCTCGCGGACACGTTGGTGCAGAACTCGGCGATCGCGCCCGGCGGGAGCGAGACGTCGAACTTGAGGACCAAGCCCAGCGCCGCCGCGGCTTCGGGATGCGCCTCGCGCCAGCGCCACAGACGTTCCCGGTCCGCCCGCGCCACGCCCACGGCCGCCGGTGCGGAGGCGGCGTAGCGCGCCATCGCGTCCGCCAGTGCCGCGGTCGGATCGAGGCGGCCGGCGGCCTCGACCAGCAGGAAGGCCCCCGCGTCGGGCGCCACCGGCGGGCGCCCACCGAGGTGGGACGCGACCACGCGCATGCTGTCGCCCTCCATCACCTCGAGCGCCCGCACCTCGCCGACCTCGCGGCGCAGCTCGGCCGCCAGGGACACGGCCTCACCGACCCCGGCCAGGCCGAGCAGTGCGACGACCACGTGCGGTTCGTCGGCGACGAGCCACAGTCGTGCCCCGGTCACGACACCGAGGGTGCCCTCGCTGCCGCAGAGCAGTTGCCCGAGGTCGTAGCCGGTGTTGTCCTTGACCAGGCCGCCCAGGCGCGAAACGACCTCGCCCGTTCCCAGCACGGCTTCGACGCCGACTACCTGCGCCCGCATCGACCCGTGGCGCACCACGTGGACACCACCGGCGTTGGTGGCGATCATCCCGCCCACCGTGGCCGACTCCCGGGCTCCGGTGTCGATTCCGAATGCCAGCCCGGCCTCGGCGGCGTGCGCCTGCAGCGCCGCCAACGTCACACCCGCCCCGACCGTCACCTGCCCCGCGAGCACATCCACTGGGCCCAGGTCCCCGAGCCGTCGCAGGCTGAGCACCACCTCCGCACCGGGGCGAGGCGCGGATCCGCCGACCAGGCCGGTGCTGCCGCCCTGCGGCACCAGCGCCACACCGTGGCGCCGGGCCGCCGCCACCAGCGCCGCCACCTGGCCGGTGGTCGCCGGACGGACCACGGCCGACGCCGAGCCACGCCAGCGGCGGGTCCAGTCGACGGAGTAGCCCGCGGTCAGGTCCGGATCCGTGAGCACATCGGTCTCGCCCACGGCCGCCCGCGCCGCCGCCAGGAACGCGTCGAGCTCAGCGCCGGATCCCACGGCCGACCCCGACGCCCCGCCGACCCGTAGCCATCACAGCACCTCGAAGGCGCTCGCCGGCACGATCCGGCCCGCAGCCTCGCCCAGCTCGATCGTGACCCCGTTCGCCGGCCGCGCGCGGCCCCGCAGGATGACCTCATCGCCGTCCTCCAGGAACGTCCGCCGGACACCGGCGACGTCCAGGGGCTCGACGCCACCGCGTGTCAGCTCGATGAGACTGCCCTCGCTACCGCGGTCGGGCCCGGAGATGGTGCCCGAGGCCAGCAGGTCGCCGGTGCGCAGGTGGGCGCCGTTGACGGTGAGGTGGGCGATCTGCTGGGGCAGCCGCCAGTACAGGCCCGCAGCCGAGCCCCGGCTGATCGTCGCCGGCGCGGCAGTCGTGGTGGCGGCGTCGGCTGGCGACAGCCCGACCTCCAGATCGACGTCCAGCCCCCAGGGCTCGGCCAGGCGCAGGTACTCGAGCGGCTCCGGATCCTGCACCGGACCGTCTACAAGGCAGCCCCTGAGCGCCGCCAGTGGTGTGACCCAGGCGGACATGGTGGTGGCGAAGGACTTGCCGAGGAACGGCCCCAACGGCTGTGCCTCCCAGACCTGGATGTCACGGGCCGACCAGTCGTTGACCAGAACGACCCCGAAGACGTGGTCGGCGGCCTGGCCGATGGGGACCGGATGTCCCCGCCGCGAAGGGACGCCTACCACGAACCCGAGCTCCAGCTCGATGTCGAGACGGGTGCTGGGCCCGAACACGATCGAGCCGTCAGTCGATCGGCGCTGTCCGGTGGGACGAACCACCGGGGTGCCGGACACTACGACCGTCCCGGCGCGTCCGTGGTAGGCGACCGGCAGGTGACGCCAATTGGGGAGCAAGGGCTCGGCGTCGGGGCGGAACAGCCGTCCCAGGTTGGTCGCGTGCTCCATCGAGCTGTAGAAGTCGACGTAGTCGGCCACCCCGATCGGCAAGTGCAGGGTGGCGGCGGCGAGCGGCACGAGTGCCGGTTCGACCCGCGCCTGCGCCGCGGGGTCGCACACCACGTCGGTCAGGCGGCGCCGCACGGCGCTCCATGTCTCGCGCCCCAGCGCCAGGAACGGATTGAGCGTCGGGGCGGCGAACGCCTCGCCGGCCGAGGCGTCGATCCCGACCAGCCCGTCGGCCGCCAGGCGGGCGAGGTCCAGCACGTGGTCGCCGATCCGCATGCCCACCCGAGGCTCGGCTCCGCCCGTCGAGAACACTCCCAGGGGCAGGTGCTCGGCGGGGAACCCCGAGCCGTCCGCCCCCTCCACCCACGACCTCAACACCTTAGAGCAGGCCCCGCGCAGCGAGCCCCTCGACCGTCTCGTCGATCGAGCACGTGCCCACCGATGCGAGCACCTCCCGGGCATCCGCGACTCGCTCCAGCAACGTCGGCGTCGCGTCCCCCTCGACGGCCAGGATCTCGCTCAGCGTCGCGGCGTCGGCACCGGCGTGAGCGGCGCCGGCCGCAGCCAGCAGGTTGACCAGGCCGTGCCGGGGGCCGTCGGGCCCGGTGGAGCGGAAGGGGTGGTGGAGGCCGGCGGTGGCCTTCAGCGTGATCCCCCGCTCGACGCAGCCTGCGAGCGCCGCCGCCAGCCAGTCGCAGCTGGGCACGTCGTCGGGTGTCAGCCCGCCGCAGCGCACCTTGGCCCGGGCCCCGGTGGCGGCCACCTCGTCGAGACCAGCGGCCATCGCCCCGGCATCGGCCTGGGGGGCGATCTCGACGTAGCGCCGCACGCCCCGAGGGGGCTCGGGCGGCCGCGCGGACTGGGGCGCCTCGACCTGCACGATCCCCGGCGTGGCGTAGATGATCGCCCAGGGGGCGTCGCCGTCGTAGGCGATGACGCCGAGCTCCGGAGGCCGAGGCAGGCCCGAGGACAGGCCGGCCTCGAGCTCGTCGAACCGTGACGCCGGATAGAGGAACGGGCCCACCATGGGCGCCAGCGGGCCTTGGCGGAGGCGCTGGTGAGCGGCCAGCGCCGCGGCCATGGGAAGGCGGGCGGGAGGAAAGAGACTGGCATCGTCGAACAATCGTTCGGCGACCGCCGCCAGGGTCGTTGTCACGTTGTACCTCCGGAGGTCGGAGGTTAGTTTCCCCAGATTGCGAGGTGACCATGCCCTACTACCGACGGGTGGGTGTGATCCCGCCCAAGCGCCACACCCAGTTCCGGGCGCCTGACGGGCAGCTGTACGCCGAGGAGCTCATGGGCACCGAGGGCTTCTCCTCGTCGTCTTCGCTGCTCTACCACCGGCGTCCACCCACGGCCCTGGTGGCGGCCGACGCGGTGCCGGAGAAGGACCCGGGGCTCGGCCCCAACGAACCGCTCCTCCCGCGCCACTTGCGGACCGGCACGGTGGCGGCCGGCGGCGACCTGGTCGCGGACCGCACGCTGCTGCTGGCCAACGCTTCCGTACGGCTGCTGGTGGCCCAGCCCACCGAGGCGAGCGGGCTCTACCGCAACGCCACCGGCGACGAGATCGTGTACCTACGGCAGGGCAGTGCCCGCCTCGACAGCGTGTTCGGGTCGCTCGAGTGCCGCGCCGGGGACTACGTGGTCGTGCCCACCTCCACCACGCACCGCTGGATCGTCGAGCAGGGCGAGCCGGTGCACGCTCTGATCCTCGAGGCCCGGGGCCACGTCGGCCCGCCGGACCGCTACCTGTCGGCCACCGGTCAGTTCCTGGAGCACAGCCCCTACTGCGAGCGGGACCTGCACGGGCCCGAGCGGCCGCTCATCGCCGCCGACGACGATGCCGAACAGCCGGCCGATGTGCTGGTGCGCCAGCGCGACGGGCTGACCCGCTACCGCTACGCCCATCACCCCTTCGACGTCGTCGGCTGGGACGGGTGCCTGTATCCCTACAGGCTGTCGATCCACGACTTCGAGCCCGTCACCGGGCGGGTGCACCAGCCGCCGCCGGTCCACCAAACCTTCGCCGGGCCCCGCTTCGTGGTGTGCAGCTTCGTGCCCCGCAAGCTCGACTACCACCCGCTGGCCGTGCCGGTGCCCTACAACCACGCCAACGTGGACAGCGACGAGGTCCTCTACTACTGCGCCGGCGACTTCACCAGTCGCAAGGGCGCAGGCATCGAGCCGGGGTCCATCAGCCTCCACCCCGCGGGCTTCATCCACGGGCCCCAGCCCGGCAGCGTCGAGCGGGCGTTGGGCCAGGAGGTGACCGACGAGATGGCGGTCATGCTCGACACCTTCGATCCGCTCCTGCTGGCGGATGGCGCCCGGGCCTGCGACGACGCCGACTATGCGTGGTCGTGGGCCAAGTCAGCGCCAACGTAGGCCGACGACGTCCTCAGGCCGGAACGGTGGCGAGAGCGTCTAGCACGAACTCGTCCAACCCGGCCTCGAGCCGGTCGCGCCGCAGCAGGGTGCGGGCCACCACGGTGGCGCCGCGCTCCGACAGGACGTCGGCGAACTTGTCGAGCGCCCTGCCGGCATGGATGGCGTAGGTCATGAACGCCGCCACCCGCTTGCCGTCGATCACCGGCATCGATCGGATCCTCCCGGCCCTGCCCGGTCGGTGGCCGAACAGCACCAGGCCGTCGACCCAAGTACCGACGAACACGATGTCGGCGGCTGCCAGGTCCTTCAGCCCGATGCCGGTGATGGGGTAGATGGACACGTCGACACCCTCGCCGGCCACCGCCTCGCCGATGAGCCGGGCGGCCCGCGCCGTGTTGCCGGTGAGGCTCTCGTAGATGACCACCGCTCTTGCCACGTCCGTTCACCCCCCGGCGCGTTCACGCTAGTTCGCGCCGTGGCGCAGGGTTGGCGGCGCGCGAGCCATCGAGGTCAGACGCCGGTAAGAAGGGGGCCATGCCAAACGAGATGGAGTACCGCAGGCTCGGGCGCTCGGGCCTCAAGGTGAGCGCCCTGTCGTTTGGATCGTGGGTGTCGTTTGGCCCCCAGCTCGACGTAGGCCGCGCCCGCGACTGCCTGGCCGCCGCCTACGACGCCGGCGTCAACTTCTTCGACAACGCCGAGGCCTACGCCGGGGGCGAGTCCGAGCGGATCATGGGCCGGGCCATCGCCGAGCTGGGATGGCCCCGGCACACGTTCCTGGTGTCGTCGAAGTACTTCTGGGGACTCGAAGACGCCGTCAACACCCGCAACACCCTCAACCGCAAGTACCTGCTCGAGGCGATCGATCCGTCGCTCGAGCGGTTCGGGCTCGACCACCTCGACATCATGTACTGCCACCGGTCCGATCCGGAGACCCAGGTCGAGGAGACGGTGTGGGCCATGTCCGACGTCGTGTCGTCGGGCCGGGCGCACTATTGGGGCACCTCGGAGTGGTCGGCGGATGACATCCGGGCGGCCTGGGAGGTCGCCGAGCGCCACCACCTCCACAAGCCGGTCGTCGAGCAGCCGGAGTACAACCTGTTCAACCGGCGCAAGGTCGAGCGTGAGTACCGGCGCCTCTACGACGAGATCGGCATCGGCCTCACCACCTGGAGCCCGCTGGCGTCGGGCCTGCTCACCGGCAAGTACTTCGACGGCGTGCCGGAGGGCAGCCGCGCCGCCCTGCCCGGCTACGAGTGGCTACGCGACCTCGTGACCGACCCGGCGCGCAACGACAAGGTGAGGAGGCTCGCGGCCGTGGCCGAGGACCTCGACTGCTCGCTGGCGCAGCTCGCCATCGCGTGGTGCCTCCACAACCCCCACGTCTCGACGGTCATCACGGGAGCGAGCCGGGTCGAGCAGGTCCACGAGAACCTGGCCGCGCTCGACGTGCTCGAGCGGCTGGACGACGCGACGGTGGACCGCATCGAAAAGGCCATGGCGTAGCCACGCGGCGCTCCTGGAGCCGCCAACGCGCTGAACGTGATCATGGCCCGCACCTCGCGCTAGACCCTGTAGTCCCTGGAGGTGCCCACATGGTCTCTGCCCTGTTCGACGCTGCGGCGTGGCATCCCGTCGAGGGCTTCGACTTCACCGACATCACCTACCACCGCGCCGTCGACCTGGGCGCCGTCCGCGTCGCGTTCGACCGCCCCGACGTCCGCAACGCCTTCCGCCCCCACACGGTGGACGAGCTGTACCGGGCGCTCGACCACGCCCGGCAGACCTCGGACGTCGGCTGCGTGCTCCTGACCGGCAACGGGCCGTCGCCCCGCGACGGCGGCTGGGCGTTCTGTTCCGGGGGCGACCAGCGCATCCGCGGTCGTGACGGCTACCGGTACGCCGAGGGCGAGACCAACGAGACGATCGATCCCGCCCGCACGGGCCGGCTGCACATCATGGAGGTGCACCGGCTCATCCGGTTCATGCCCAAGGTGGTCATCTGCCTGGTGCCGGGGTGGGCGGCGGGAGGCGGGCACAGCCTCCACGTGGTCTGCGACCTCACGCTGGCCAGTCGTGAGCACGCCCGCTTCCGCCAGACCGATGCCGACGTCGCCAGCTTCGACGGCGGATTCGGCTCCGCCTACCTGTCCCGGCAGGTGGGCCAGAAGTTCGCCCGCGAGATCTTCTTCTTGGGCGACACCTACTCGGCCGACGACGCCCACCGCATGGGGATGGTGAACGCCGTGGTGGAGCACGATCGACTCGAGCAGGTCGGGCTCGACTGGGCCCGCAGGGTCATGGGCAAGAGCCCCACGTCGATCCGCATGCTGAAGTACGCGTTCAACCTCATCGACGATGGCCTCGTGGGCCAGCAGGTGTTCGCGGCCGAAGCCACCCGCCTGGCGTACGGCACCACCGAAGCCGAGGAGGGTCGCGACGCCTTTCTCGAGCGACGCGACCCGGACTGGTCCGCGTACCCCTGGCACTACTGACCGCCCCGGCGCCGCGGTCCGCCCCAAAGTGATTCGCCGCGCAACTATCTCCCCGTAGAATGAGCCGATGGACGGCCTGCAGGACGACCGGATCACGCTGGTCGGCCTCCTCACCGAGAGCTACACCGCATTGCGGACCGAGCTCGACCGGGGACTCGAGCGAGATGCCCACCTGCCGTTGGGATCGTTCGAGCTACTGATCCGGCTGGCGCGCTCGCCCGGCCAGCGCTTGCGGATGGCCGATCTAGCCGCCCAGACCAGCCTCACGCCGAGCGGGCTCACCCGAGCCATCGACCGGCTGGAAGCCGCGGGTCTCGTCGAGCGCGTCCCGTGCCCATCGGATCGCCGGGGCGCCTTCGCGTCTCTCACGCCGGCAGGATTGGAGCGCATCCGAGCGGCCGTCGGGCCTCACCTCCAACACGTCGAGCGCTACCTCACCAGCGTGCTTGCAGCCGACGAGCAGCGTCAGCTCGCCACCCTGTTGCGCAAGGTGCGGGACCACGTGAACCCCGGGGCCGCCGCCGTCCCCAGCTAGCCGAGGGCGGCGAGGTCGTCGTCGGACATTTCGATCGCCGCCGCGGCCACGTTCTCCTCCAGGTGCACCACCGACGAGGTGCCGGGGATTGGCAGCATCTGCGGCGAACGCGCCAGCTGCCAGGCGATCGCAACCTGCACCCGCGACACGCCCAACCGCTTGGCCACCGTCGCCAGGCCCGCACCCACTCCGGGCCGGTAGCCGCCCACCGGCGCCCAGGGGATGAACACGAAGCCGCGCGTCTCAGCCAGCTCGACCAGGGGGTCGGCGGCCCGGTCTGCGGGGTTGTAGCGGTTCTGGACCGACGCGATCGCCGTGAGCGCCGAGGCGCGCTCGAACTGGGCGGCGTCGACATTGGACAGCCCGATGTGCCGGATCTTCCCCTCGTCCCGGAGCGCGACCAGCTCGCCCACTGACTCCTCCAGCGGCACGGCGGGATCGAGCCGGTGGAGCTGATACAGGGGGATCTGTTCGAGGCCCAGGCGCGCCAGGCTCCCCTCGCAGGCCGCCCGCAGGTGCTCCGGATGGCCCTCGGGCCGCCAGTTGTCCGGCCCGGGGCGGAGGAAGCCACCCTTGGTGGCGATGACCAGCCCCTCGGGATACGGCGCCAGCGCCTCGGCGATCAGCTCCTCGCTGACCGCGGGCCCGTAGCTGTCGGCCGTGTCGATGAAGTCGACGCCGAGCTCCACCGCCCGCCGCAGGACCTGCACCGCTTCGTCGTGGTCGACAGGTGGGCCCCAGATGCCGGGTCCCGTGATGCGTATGGCGCCGAAGCCGAGACGGTTGACGGACAAGTCGCCGCCGATCGAGATCGTGCCGGCGGCCGCGGCGGGAGGGGTGTTCAGCACGGGCGTCCCACCTCGACCACCTCGATCTCCTCGGCCAGCCGGTCCACGAGGTCGGCGTCGGGCGTGGCGCTCCCCTTGTGAACCGCGTTGGCCGCCCCGGCCGCGGCGGCGCGGCGGAGCAGCGCATCCAGCGGCAGGTCGGCGGCCAGCCCGGTGGCCAACGCGGCGGTCATGGCGTCTCCGGATCCCCGGGAGTCGACGGTCGACAAACCGAGTGCCGAGACGGTGTAGCAGGCGCCGTCCGAGACCACCAGCGTCGGCCGATCGGCGCGCGAGACGACCACGCTGCGCCGGTGGTCGTGAGCGACGGCCAACGCCTTGGCTCGCTCCCACAGCTGGCCCTCGTTGCGGACGTCGCCATCGCCGAGCCCGCCCAGCTCGTCGTCTGCGACCTTGAGCCAGTCGACTCCCCCGACCAGCGCGGCGTCGAGCTGGTCGCCCGACAGGTCGGCGACGGTGGTGCGGCCGAACTTGGCGAGATCGGCGCTCAGCCGGGTCAGCAGCGACGAGTCGACGTGATCGCCCCACGGCGATCCGGTGATCACACATACGTCGGCGTCGAGGCCCGCCGTGAGCGCGGCGCTGTAGAGGTCGTCGAGCTCTCGCGGACCGAACCAGCCGGGCGGGGCGTCGCGGATGCACGTGCGCTTCCCGTCGCGGCGCTCCTCCAGATAGCAGGCGATCGGCGCGTTCGTGTCCACCGCTCGCACCTCGTGCGGCTCCTCGGCCAGAAGGTGGCGGGCGACGCGGCCCGTGTCCCCACCGAGCGGCACCACCAGCACCGCGTCGGCGTCGAGGGCGTCGACGGCGCGGGCGACCCAGGGGCCCTGGCCGCCGACGTTCAGCGCGACCTCGGGCTCCGAACGGTCGTGGGGGTACTCGAACGTGCACACCAGGACCGGGGCGGGCGCGAACACCGCGACCCGCGGCGCGCCGGGTTCGTGGTCGGAGTCGATGCACCACGACTACCCCGAGATGACCTCCCTCACTCGCCCGGCGGTCGCCCGTCGATCGCCCAGGGGGCCGGCTCCATCCGCGAGACTGCGCACCCGTATGGACGTCCTCACCGTCGACCATCCGCTGGCCGCCCGGCTGCTCACACGCCTGCGCGACGAGACGACCGACCGTGCCACCTTCCGCCTGGCCATGGACGAGCTCGCCGGCATGCTCGTCTACGAGGCGTGTCGCACGCTGCCGACCGAGCAGATCGACATCCGCACCCCCATGGCGGCAGCGACCGGCGTCCGCATCGCCAGTCCCCCGCTGGTGGTGCCGGTGTTGCGCGCCGGCCTCGGGCTGCACGGCGCAGTCATCCGCCTGTTGCCCGAGACCGAGACCGCATTCATCGGCGTGTCCCGCAACGAAGAGACGCTCCAGCCCGAGCCCTACATGAACTCGGTGCCCGCCGACCTCGCCGGCCGCCCCGTCCTGGTGCTCGATCCCATGCTCGCGACCGGCGGATCGCTCCAGCACGCCTGCCGGCTCCTGCGCGATCGCGCCGCCGGGCCCATGACCGGGGTGTGCGTGCTGGCGGCCCCCGAGGGGCTCCGCCGGGTCGAGCAGTCGGGACTCGTCGAGCGAGTGGTCACGGCGGCCGTCGACGACCACCTCGATGAGCGGGCGTTCATAGTCCCGGGGCTGGGCGACGCCGGCGACCGGCTCTTCGGGACGGCGTAGACCTCCGCCGCCGAGTCAGGTGACCAGACCCACCGCGACGTCGAGCAGCGCCGCCACCCGTGCAGCACCATCCGCCCGGGCCGGCGCCAGATCCTCCCCACGTTCGCCGGGGACCGGAACCACCGCCTCGGCGTAGCACTTGAGCTTGGGCTCGGTGCCCGAGGGGCGCACGACCAGGCGCATGGCCTCGGCCCGTAGCACGATTCCTTCAGTGGGCGGCAGGCGCCCGCCCCGGCGGAGGTCCTCGACCTCGGTGATCGGGACGCCGAGCAGCGTCGTGGGCGGAGCGTCCGCCAGCGCATCGACCGCGGCCTGCATGCGCGCCATCCCGTCGAGTCCCTCGAAGGGGATGGAACGCTGGCCGGTCGCGTGGACGCCCAACTCGCGGGCGAGGTCGTCGAGGCGGTCGAGCACGCTGCGGCCCTGTGCCTTCTCGGCGGCGACCAGGTCGACGAAGGCCAGCGCTGCGGTGATGCCGTCCTTGTCGCGCACGAGCGTGCCTACGGACGACCCCAGCGCCTCCTCGTAGCCGTAGACGAAGCGCAACTCGGGCCGGTCGAGGGCCGCACGGGCGATCCACTTGAACCCGGTCAGCGTCTCGGCGAAGGCCACGCCCCTGGCCTCGGCCAGCCGGCCGAGCATCGACGAGGACACCACGCTGGTGGCCACCAGCCGGTCGCTGCCGTGGCCCGCGTCGAGGAGCCAATCGGCGAGCAGGATGCCGATCTCGTCGCCCGTGAGCGCCCGCCACTCGCCACCCGTCGAGGTGGGCACGGCGACCGCGAGCCGGTCGGCGTCGGGGTCGTTGGCGATCACCACGTCGGCGCCACGCTCGACCGCGAGGGCGAGCGCCAGGTCCAGGGCGCCGGGCTCCTCAGGGTTGGGGAACGCCACGGTGGGAAAGTCGGGATCGGGATCCGACTGCTCCGGCACCAGAGCCGGTGCCGGGAAGCCCGCCCGCGCGAAAACAGCCAGCAGGACGTCGCGCCCGACGCCGTGCAACGGCGTGTACACGACGCCCACCGGTGGACCGTCCGGGGTCGATCGTCGGGGCACCGTCCCCACGGCGCCGGCGACGTACGCGTCGACCAGGTCGGTGCCGACCCGCGTCACGCGGGGGTCGGCGGCGGGGGCCCGCCCGACCGACGCCAGCCGGCCGACGGAGTCGATCCGGGCTGCGATCTCCGCGTCGGCCGGGGGAACGATCTGGGCGCCGTCGCCCAAGTACACCTTGTAGCCGTTGTCGCGGGGCGGGTTGTGGCTGGCGGTGATCTGGACGCCGGCGCAGGCGCCCAGGTGTCGCACGCCGAATGCCAGCACGGGGGTGGGGACGGGGCGATCGGTGAGCTGGACCGGGAACCCGGCGGCCGTCAGCACGGCGGTCGCGTCGGCCGCGAACGTGGCCGAGCGGTGGCGCGCGTCGAAGCCCACGATCACCGGCTCACCGGCGTGACCGGTGTCCGCCAGGTAGCGGGCCAGCCCGGCCGTGGCGCGCATGACCGTTACCCGGTTCATGCGGTTGGGCCCGGCCCCCATCTCGCCCCGCAGGCCGGCGGTCCCGAAGGCCAGCGTGGCCCCGAACCGGTCCCGCAGACCGTCCAGGTCAGGTCCACTGCCGTCACCTTCCAGCAGGCGCTCGACCTCGGCCCTGGTCTCGGGATCGGGATCGTCGTCGCGCCACGCCCGCGCCGCAGCCGCCAGATGGTCAAGGGTCATCGGTCTCGATCCTACGGAGTGACTAACGTGCGGGCCGTGGCCCGCGCGGGCCACAAGCTTTTCGGGACAGGAGACTTCAGATGCGACAGCGACGGTTCCTGAAGGGGCTGGCGATCCTCCTAGGGCTCACACTGGTCGCCGCAGCCTGCGGCGACGACGACGATACGAGCAGCGACACGACAGAGGCCGACGGTGGCGGGGCCGCGGCGACCGACTTCACCGCCTGCCAGGTCACGGATACCGGCGGCGTTGACGACCGCTCGTTCAACCAGACGGCGTACGCAGGGGTGCAAGAGGCCGCCGACGAGCTCGGCTTCGAGCCCTCGGTGCTCGAGTCACAGTCGGAAGCCGACTTCGCGCCGAACATCCAGACCTTTGTCGACCAGGGCTGCGACCTGATCGTCACGGTCGGCTTCCTGCTCGGAGGCGCCACCGCCGATTCCGCCACCGCCAACCCCGACCAGAGCTTCGCCATCGTCGACTACGACTACAGCACCGCCGGCGGCGACGCCCAGGACGAGTACGACAACATCAAGGAGCTGACGTTCTCGACCGACCAGGCCGCGTTCCTGGCCGGCTACGTGGCCGCGGCGATGAGCGAGACCGGGACGGTGGGCACGTACGGGGGCATCAACATCCCCACGGTGACCATCTTCATGAAGGGGTTCCAGCTCGGCATCGAGAAGTACAACGAGGACAACGGCACCGACGTCCAGCTGGAGGGCTGGGACAACGCCGCCGACGACGGCCTGTTCACGGGTGACTTCGAGAACCAGGCCAACGGCCGGGCAACGACCGAGGGGCTCCTCGACGCCGGCGCCGACGTCATCATGCCGGTGGCCGGACCGGTGGGGCTGGGCACGATCGAGGCGATCCGCGCTCGCCCAGACAGCAATGCCAAGGTCATCTGGGTCGACACCGACGGCTGTGTCAGCGTGGCCGACGACTGCGACTTGTTCCTGACCTCGGTCATGAAGAACATGGACGTGGCCGTGCACGACGCCGTCGTCGAGGCGGCCGAAGGCAACTTCGCAGGCGGCCTGTACACCGGCACGCTCGAGAACGAAGGCGTTGCCCTCGGCCCGTTCAACGAGTTCGAGGACCAGGTCCCCGACGAGGTGAAGACCGCGGTCGACGACCTGCGCCAGCAGATCATCGACGGCGACGTCACCACCATGCCCGAGTGATGACCAGGTAGCCGACGAGCCGCTGACGACGCCGACGACATGAAGGTCGAACTCCGGGGCATCACCAAGCGGTTCCCCGGCGTCGTGGCCAGCGACGGCGTGGACCTCTCCGTGGACAGCGGGGAGGTCCACGCCCTGCTCGGCGAGAACGGGGCCGGCAAGTCCACGCTCATGAACATCCTCTTCGGGCTCTACCGGCCCGACGAGGGCGAGATCCTGCTCGACGGCGAAACGCGGCAGTTCCGCTCGCCGGCCGATGCCATCGCCGCCGGCATCGGCATGGTCCACCAGCACTTCATGCTCGTGCCGGTGTTCACGGTGGCCGAGAACGTGATGCTGGGCGTCGAGCCCACCGGCCCCCTGGGTCGGCTCGAGCGCGCCGAGGCGCACCGGCGGGTGGCGGACCTGTCGGAGCGCTACGGACTGGCGGTCGATCCCGAGGCCACCATCGAGGACCTCCCGGTGGGCGTCCAGCAGCGGGTCGAGATCCTCAAGGCGCTGTACCGCGACGCCCGCTGTCTCATCCTCGACGAACCCACCGCCGTCCTCACCCCGCCCGAGATCGCCGAGCTGATGGAGATCGTCCGCCAGCTCGCCGAGGGCGACCGCTCGGTGATCTTCATCAGCCACAAGCTGCGCGAGGTGCTCGCCATCGCCGACGAGATAAGCGTGCTCCGCGACGGCAAGGTCGTGGGCCACACCACGCCCGGCGAGAGCGACGAACAGGCGCTGGCCACGATGATGGTCGGCCACGACGTGAAGCTCGTTGTCGACAAGGCGCCGGCAACACCCGGCGAACCGATCCTCGCCGTCGACAACCTGGTCGTCGCCGACGATCGGGGGCAGCGGGTGGTCGACGGGGTGAGCTTCGAGGTCAGGGCCGGGGAGATCGTGGCCCTTGCCGGGGTCCAGGGCAACGGCCAGACCGAGCTGGTCGAGGCAATCACGGGGCTGCGGGCGCCCCGGTCCGGCTCGGTGCGGTTCGACGGCCGCGACGTCACCGGCTGGCCACCCGACGACCTCTTCCGCGCCGGCCTGGCCCACGTGCCCGAGGACCGCCAGCGCGACGGTCTCATCGACTCGTTCGCAGTGGCCTCCAACCTGGTGCTCAACCAGATCGAGGAGCGACCGTTCTCGCGGCGCCTGCGCATCGACCGTCGGGCCGTCCGCAAGCACGCGGGGGAGCTGGTCGACCAGTTCGACATCCGCACCGCGTCGGTGCAGTCGGCGGCGTCGACGCTGTCGGGCGGCAACCAGCAGAAGGTGATCATCGCCCGGGAGTTCTTCCATGCCGACCGCCTGCTGGTGCTGTCCCAGCCGACCCGGGGCCTGGACGTGGGCTCCATCCAGTACATCCACCGCCAGGTGGTGGCCAAGCGGGACGAGGGGGTCGGCGTCTTGCTCAACTCCTCGGAGCTCGACGAGGTGCTGGCGCTCGCCGACCGCGTCGCCGTGATCTATCGGGGTCGGATCGTCGGGGCCCTCGACCGCGAGGAGGCCAGCCGCGACCGCATCGGCCTGCTGATGGCCGGCGCCGTGGAGGAGGCGGCCGAGGTCGAGATCCCGGCCGGCGAGGAGGAAGTGACCGTGACATGACCGTGACCGACGCCGCCGCCCCGCCGGGCCCGACCGGCGACGGTGCCGGCGCACCGACCGCCGCCGCGAAGCCGGGGCCGCTGGCGTCGCTGGGCTCGCTGGCGAACAGCCTGGTCGTGCCCGTGCTGGCGCTGGTCACGGCGCTGGCGGTGGGCGGGCTGGTCATCGTCTTCTCCGACCCCGACACGCTCGACTCGTGGGGCGGGTTCTTCAGCCACCCGGGCCGGACGCTGTCCGACTCGTGGGACATCGTCTACGACTCCTACAAGGGCCTCTACACCAGCTCCCTGGGAACGCAGGGGGCCATCGGCCGCACGCTGGTCGAGGCCACGCCACTGGCGCTGGCCGGGTTGTCCGTGGCGCTCGCGTTCCGGGCCGGGCTGTTCAACATCGGCGGCGCGGGGCAGCTCGTGGTCGGCGCCATGTGCGCCGGCTGGGTGGGATTCACCTGGGACCTGCCCCGCGTCCTGCACGTGGTGGTGGCGGTGATCGCAGGCTTCTTGGGGGGCGCGGTCTGGGGCGGCATCGCCGGGTTCCTCAAGGCGCGCACCGGCGCCCACGAGGTGATCACCACGATCATGCTCAACTACATCTCGTTCCTGCTGCTCGCCTACGCGCTGCGAACCGACGCATTCCAACGGTCGGGTCGCGAGGACCCGATCTCCAAGCCGGTGGCCGAGTCGGCGCGCCTCCCCGACGTCAGCTTCGGCGACATCACGGTGCACGCCGGGTTGTTCCTGGCCCTGGGTGCGGCAGTGGTCGTGTGGTGGCTGCTCGACCGGTCGACGGTGGGTTTCCGGATGCGTGCCGTGGGGGCCAATCCCTTCGCGTCGCGTTACGCGGGCATGGCGGTCGGCGGTACCTACCTGCTGGCCATGCTGATCGCCGGTGGGTTGGCGGGGCTCGCGGGCACGTCCAACATCCTGGGGCGGCCCAGCTTCAGTCTCAGCGGGGGCTACTACTCGTTCATCGGGTTCGATGCCATAGCCGTGGCCCTGCTCGGCCGCGCCAGCCCGGCGGGCGTGCTCGGCGCCGCCTTCCTGTTCGGCGTGTTCCGGTCGGGGGCCACCGGGATGCAGGCAGCGACGTCGACCCCGGTCGACATCATCGGCGTCATCCAGGCGCTGATCATCCTGTTCGTGGCGGCGCCGGCGCTCGTGCGGTCGATCTACCGCATCCGGGCCGGCCGGGGCGCGGGCCAGACCTTCACGACGAGCTGGGGAGGGTAGGCGGCGATGACCGTGACGATCACCGAACCGCTGGCCCCCGCACCGGAGGACGAGCCCTGGGTCGAGGCCGCGGACCCGCTGCGCCGGCGGCGCATCGGCTTCGGCATGGCCGCGGTGGTGCTCGGGCTCATCGCTCTGGTGGCGTTCGGGTTCGGCAGCGACGCGGGGCTCGACTTCACGTTCGTGTTCAGCCGCGAGGCCGATGCCGTGCAGATCCCCGACCTCACCCTGCCGGCGAGGACCACGGCCATCGTGCTCGGCATCGTGATCGTCGCGCTCGGCACGCTCCAGGTCGTCGGCGTGCTGCGCACGCGCATCTACCTCGTGTTCGGCATCGCACTGGCCCTCTTCGTCGTGGCGCTGCTGGCGTGGGCGGCCCGAGGCGACGACATCAGCATCATCGGCCTGCTCGACGGCGCGCTGCGCCGGTCGATCCCCTTGGCGTTCGGCGCCCTCGCGGGCCTGCTGTGCGAACGCTCCGGCATCATCAACATCGGCATCGAGGGCATGCTGCTCACCGGGGCCTTCGTGGCGGCGATCACGGCCAGCGCGGCCGACAACACGTGGGTGGGCCTGCTCTGCGGGGTCGGCAGCGGCGTGCTGCTCGGGGCGTTCCTCGGGGTGATGTCGATCCGCTACCGCGTCGACCAGATCATCGGCGGCACGGTCATCAACTTCTTCGCCCTGGGCATGACCAGCTACCTGACGGCCCGGGTGCTCGTCGAATACCCCCACCTCAACGAGCCCGGCTCCTTCCGGGCGTTCGGCATCCCCGGCCTCGACCGCCTGCCGTTCGTCGGGCCGCTGCTGTTCGACAACACGATCTACGTGTACCTGCTGTTCGTGCTGGTGTTCGGCCTGTGGTGGGCGCTGTTCCGGTCGCGTTGGGGCCTGCGGGTGCGCGCCGTCGGCGAGCATCCTCGGGCGGCCGACACGGTGGGCATCAACGTGCTGCGGACTCGCTACCGCGCGGTCATACTCGGGGGCGCCGTCGCCGGGCTCGGCGGCACCTGGTTCACCCTCGATGCGGTGAGCAGCTTCGACGAGAACATGACGGCCGGTCGGGGGTTCATCGCCCTGGCCGCGCTCATCCTCGGACGCTGGCATCCCGTGGGAGCGTTCATGGCCGCCCTGGTGTTCGGGTTCTCCGAAGAGCTGCAGCAGCGGCTGGCGGTGCTCGACACGCCCATCCCCTCGGAGTTCCTGCTGATGACCCCCTACGTCGTGACCATCATCGTGGTCGCCGGTCTGGTGGGGCGGTCACGCCCGCCGGCCGCCGACGGCGTGCCCTACGTGGTCGAGTGAATGGCGGTCGACTGGGAGGCGTTGCGCGCGGCCGCCGCCGAGGCGGCGCGGCGGGCCTACGCCCCCTACTCGGACTTCCGGGTCGGCGCGGCCGGGCTCACGGACGACGGGCGCGTCGTCGTCGGCTGCAACGTCGAGAACGCCTCGTACGGGCTGACGCTGTGCGCCGAGTGCGGGCTCGTCTCCGCCCTCCACGCCGGCGGTGGGGGGCGGCTGGTCGCGGTTGCGGTGTCCGATCCCGACGGCCGCGTCCTGTCCTGTTGCGGTCGCTGCCGGCAACTGCTCTACGAGGCCGGCGGATCCGAACTGCTCGTCAACGAGGTACGCATGGCCGAGTTGCTTCCGGGCGCCTTCGGCCCCGAGGACCTCGAGTAGTGGCCACTGACATCCTCGACGTCATCCGAACCAAGCGCGACGGCGGCCGCTTGTCCGACGAGCAGGTGCGGTTCTTCGTGGAGGGCTACACCGCAGGCACCATCGCCGACGAGCAGGCCGCGGCGCTGTGCATGGCGATCCTCCTGCGCGACATGGAACCAGACGAGCTGGCATCGTGGACCCAGGCGATGATCGACTCGGGCGAGCGCCTCGACCTCTCGTCCGTGGGCCGGCCAACGGTCGACAAGCACTCGACTGGCGGGGTGGGCGACAAGGTGTCGCTCCCGCTGGCGCCGCTGGTGGCGGCCTGCGGGGCCGCGGTCCCCCAGCTCTCCGGACGGGGGCTCGGCCATACCGGCGGCACGCTCGACAAGCTCGAGGCCATCCCCGGGTGGCAGGCCACGCTGCCCACCGAGCGGATGGTCGCCCAGTTGCGCAACGTCGGCGTCGTGATCTGCGCCGCCAGCGACACGCTGTGCCCGGCCGACCGAAAGCTCTACGCCCTGCGTGACGTCACGGCCACCGTCGAGGCCATCCCCCTCATCGCCAGCTCGATCATGTCCAAGAAGATCGCCGAGGGCACCGGGGCGCTGGTGCTCGACGTCAAGGTGGGCTCGGGCGCCTTCCTCCCGGAGATCGACCGGGCGCGACGGCTCGCCGAGACGATGGTGACGTTGGGCCAGGCCCACGGCGTCCGCACGGTGGCGTTGATCACCGACATGGACACCCCCCTGGGCCGCGCCTGTGGCAATGGCCTCGAGGTGGCCGAGGGGGTCGAGGTCCTCCGGGGCGGCGGTCCGCCCGACGTGGTCGAGGTCACCCTGGCCCTGGCCGCCGAGATGCTGGCGCTGGCCGGTCTCGACTCGTCCCCGGGTGCCGACCCGGTGGCGGCGCTGGCCGACGGGCGGGCGCACGCGGTGTGGGACGCCATGATCCGGGCCCAGGGTGGCGACCCCGACGCGGTGCTGCCCGTCGCCACCGTGCAACACGAGGTCATGGTGCCGGCCGGGGGCTACCTGCACCGCCTCGATGCCCGGGCCGTGGGCGTTGCGGTATGGCGCTTGGGCGCCGGGCGGTCACGCAAGGAGGACCCGGTGTCCCCCACCGCGGGCGCGGTGTGCCTGCACAAGCCGGGCGACTGGGTGGAGGCCGGCGAGCCGGTGCTCGTTCTGCACTGCGACGACCCCACCCGGCTGGAGGGCGCCCTCGCCGCGCTCGACGGCGCCCTCGAGGTGGGGCCGGAGCCGCCGGAGCCCCGCCCCTTGGTCGTCGATCGCATCGCCTGAGTGGTTGGGGGAGGTCGGGCGGTAGCGTTCCTCCATGGCGGCCCTACCCAGCCTCGATCAGGTCCGGCGAGCCCCCAAGGTGCTGCTGCACGACCATCTCGACGGTGGACTGCGACCCACCACAGTCATCGAGCTGGCTCGCGAGGTGGGCCACACGCTGCCCACCACCGACGCCGGGGAGCTGGCGCGGTGGTTCACCGAGGGCGCCTACCGCCACGACCTCGACCTCTACCTCGAGACCTTCGAGCACACCACCGGCGTCATGCAGACGAAGGACGCACTGCAGCGGGTCGCCGCGGAATGCGCCGAGGACCTGGCCGACGACGGCGTCGTCTACGCCGAGGTGCGCTTCGCCCCCGAGCAGCACATCCAGGGGGGGCTGACGCTCGACGAGGTGGTCGAGGCGGTGCTCGAGGGTTTCCGGCTCGGTGCCGCCGGCCGCGGCATCACGATCGGAACCCTCGCCACGGCCATGCGCCACGCTGCCAACTCGAGCGAGATCGCTCAGCTGGCCCTTCGGCACCGCGACGCCGGCGTCGTCGGGTTCGACATCGCCGGGAGCGAGGCCGGCAACCCACCCACACGCCACCTCGCCGCCTTCCAGGAGATCGCCAAGGCCAACAGCCACATCACCATCCACGCGGGCGAGGCGTTCGGCCTGCCGTCGATCTGGGAGGCGCTGCAGCTCTGCAGTGCCGAGCGGCTTGGGCACGGCGTCCGGATCGTCGACGACATCGCCGTCGACGACGAAGGCCGGGCCACGCTGGGCCGGCTGGCGGCCTTCGTGCGGGACCGGCGGGTGCCGCTGGAGATGTGCCCCACGTCCAACGTCCACACCGGCGTGGCCCCGTCGATCGGCGAGCACCCCATCGGGCTGCTGACCGCGTTGCGCTTCCGGGTGACGGTCAACACCGACAACCGGCTGATGTCCGACATCACGCTCAGCGACGAGCTGTACAAGCTGGTCGAGGCGTTCGGCTACGGCTGGGACGAGCTCCAGTGGCTCACCATCAACGCGATGAAGTCGTCGTTCTGGCCCTTCGACCAGCGGCTGCGGATCATCGAGGGCACGATCAAGCCCGGCTTCTCCGCCCTCCGGGCCGAGGCGCTGTAGCCGGCACGCGTGCCCTACTCGGCCTGGCCGAACGAGTCAGGCGGAGCGCTGTGCGTGAGGTCGCATTCGCCGCTAGTTCCAACTGATCCAGCGGTGGTCCAGGCGTTCGCCGGATGGGTGTTGCCAGTCGGGTGGTGGGAGGCCCTGGCGACGGGCGGCTTCCGTGGTCGGGGTGTCGGTGGTTGGTGGTTGTGGTGGGGCGGGTTCGAGGCGGCGGCCCCGGTGGTCCGTGAAAGTCAGCCCGGCGGGATCGGCGGGGTCGCCGTCGATGGTGAGTAGCCCGCGATGCACCATGCGGTGGTGCGGCGCACACAGGGCCAGCAGGTTGTGCGGGTCGGTCCGGCCACCGTGGCTCCAATGCACCAGGTGGTGGATGTGCAGCCAGCGGGCCTGGTCGCAGCCCCGGACCCGGCAGCCGCCGTCGCGGTGTTCGATCACGGCCCGCAAGCGAGGCCCGACGGTGCGTTCGCGGCGGCCCATGGCCAGCGGCTGGCCGTGCCGCAACAGCAGGTACCGCACCGTGGCATCGCAGGACAGGTAGTCGGCGACCGCCGTCGGCAGCACCGGGCCCAGATGCAGGCGGGGCGGCGCCTGCCTGTCGGCGTCGAGATGCAGGATCACCTGCGTGCGTTCGCCCGGCGGCCGTCCCGCCGCGGTGGTGTTGTCGAGGGCGTCGAGACCCACCCGTGCCAGGCGCAACAACCCGTCGGCCCAGGACACGTCGCCGGGGTCACCCGCGTCGCCGTCGCGACGGTTGGGGTGCCGCACCCGGAACTCTCGGTCGCGGCCCACCTCCAACGCCTTTTGCACCAGCGCCCCCTCATCGGAACGCAACCGCACCGAGCACCACCACATGCCATCGTCGCCATAGGCGAAGCGCACCGCTCGCCGGCTCTGGGCTTCGGGCGCGGCGGGCGAGCTGTCACCATGGTCGTCGTCGGACGCGTGATCGGACGGCCGGTCGGGCTCGGCCCGGGGCAGGCTGGGCAGCACCCGGCCCAGCTGCGGCACCGTCAACGACGGTGCCAGCTCGGCCACCTGACGGTCGTGATCGGCGTCGGTGTGCCGGACGATCACCGCCGCCTGGTCCTCGCTCAACGACCCCGCCTCGAACAACCCCGCGCTCTGGGGCAACCCCTCGAGCGCCCGCGCCAGCCCTACCAGGCGCCGGGCCCGGGCCGGTGACACGCCACAACGCCACACCACCCAATGCTCCGGTGAGCGGATACCGAACCCCGCCCATCCACCGGTCCGCAACGCCTCACCGATCAGGCCCACCAACTCGGCCGTGACCACGTTCAACAAGCCCACCGTCTCCGCCACCCGCCGCTCCAACGAGCCGACACCGCTCGTGCTCTTCTCGGCAGCCTCAGTCAACGACATATGACTACAATACTCGAACATGTGTACGAGTACAAGTCCGTTGGATCGGATTGGGCCAAGACCCGGCGAGGCGGATCCCGAATCCCCCGAACCGGACCACGCGCCCCGCCCACGTGCGCCCCCTTCAGCGGACGCGGCCCCGGACGCGCCGACTCGTGCACCGAGCCCCAGGCGACGCTCCGGGCACCTGGCAGTAGCCTGAACGGGTGACCGTGTCTGAACGGGTGACCGTGTCTCCCCGGGGGCTGCGCCCCCGCACCCCATCGCCGCCCGGCTCCCTGGCGGTCGCGCGGTCGTCCGGTCACGAGGTCTCCTCGTGACCGTCACCGTTCCTGCGGGCCTCGCCGACGTCACCGCCAGCAACGACACGCTGCGGCGCTTCCTCCATGGGCTGCCGGGTGTCGACCAGGTCGGCGTCGAGGCGCGGGCGGCCACGCTCGCCACGCGCTCCATCAAGACCACGGCCAAGGCCTTCGCCCTGGACCTGGCGATCCGGATGGTGGATCTCACCACGCTCGAGGGCCAGGACACACCCGGCAAGGTCCGGGCCCTGTGCGCCAAGGGACGCCGGCCCGACCCCACCGACCCCTCGTGCCCGCCGGTGGCCGCCATCTGTGTCTACGGCGACCTCGTGCCGACGGCGGTCGAGGCGCTCGCGGGATCGAGCATCCACATCGCCGCCGTCGCCACCGCGTTTCCCTCCGGCCGCGCCCCGCTCGACGTGAAGCTCGCCGACACGAAGGCCGCCGTCGCCGCCGGCGCCGACGAGATCGACATGGTCATCGACCGGGGCGCGTTCCTCGCCGGGCGCTACCTCGACGTGTACGACGAGATCGTCGCCACCAAGCAGGCCAGCGGTGACGCTCACCTCAAGGTGATCCTGGAGACGGGCGAGCTGGCCACCTACGACAACGTCCGCCGGGCGTCGTGGCTGGCCATGCTGGCGGGCGGCGACTTCATCAAGACCTCGACCGGCAAGATCTCACCCGCCGCCACGCTCCCGGTGACGTTGGTGATGCTCGAGGCGGTGCGCGACTACCGCGACCAGGCCGGGCGGCAGGTCGGGGTCAAGGCTGCCGGCGGGATCCGGGCCGCCAAGGATGCCGTGCGCTACCTGGTCGTGGTCAACGAGGTGGCGGGCGACGACTGGCTCAGCCCCGACTGGTTCCGCTTCGGTGCGTCCAGCCTGCTCAACGACCTCCTCATGCAACGCCAGAAGCTCACCACCGGCCGCTACGCCGGCCCTGACTACTTCACCCTCGACTGACCGGGCAACGACCATGCCAACCTTCGAGTACGCCCCCGCACCAGAATCCCGCTCGATCGTCGACATCCAGCCGTCGTACGGGCTGTACATCGGCGGCGAGATGGTCGACCCCATTGACGGAAGCCGTTTCAAGACGGTCAATCCGGCCACAGAAGAGGTGCTGTCCGAGGTCGTGGCCGCCGGCCCCCAGGACGTCGACCGGGCGGTCGACGCCGCCCGAGCCGCCTACGACGGCGCCTGGTCCCGACTGAGCGGCCGCGACCGCGGCAAGTACCTCTATCGATTGGCCCGCCTGGTGCAGGAGCGGTCCCGAGAGCTGGCGGTGCTCGAGACCATCGACAACGGCAAACCCATCCGCGAGAGCCGCGACGTCGACGTTCCCCTGGTGGCCGCCCACTTCTTCTACTACGCCGGCTGGGCCGACAAGCTCGACTACGCCGGCTTCGGTCCCGGTCCCCGGCCCCTCGGGGTGGCCGCCCAGGTGATCCCGTGGAACTTCCCCCTGCTGATGCTGGCCTGGAAGATCGCCCCGGCTTTGGCGTGCGGCAACACGGTGGTGCTCAAGCCGGCCGAGACGACGCCCCTGACCGCACTGGCGTTTGCCGACATCTGCCAGCAGGCAGACCTGCCGCCGGGCGTCGTCAACATCGTGACCGGCGCTGGCGAGACCGGCCGGGCGCTGGTCGAGCACCCCGGGGTCGACAAGGTGGCGTTCACGGGCTCGACCGAGGTCGGGCGCCAGATCGCCCGCGCCGTGGCCGGCACCCGCAAGAAGGTCACCCTGGAGCTGGGCGGCAAGGCCGCCAACGTCGTGTTCGACGACGCCCCCCTCGACCAGGCGGTCGAGGGCATCGTCAACGGCATCTTCTTCAACCAGGGCCACGTCTGCTGTGCGGGCAGCCGGCTGCTGGTGCAGGAGTCGGTGGCGGACGAACTGCTGGCGGGGCTCAAGCGCCGCCTCACGACCCTCCGCCTCGGCGACCCGCTCGACAAGAACACCGACATCGGGGCCATCAACAGCGCCGAGCAGCTCGACAAGATCCGCATGCTGTCCGAGGTCGGAGAGACCGAGGGCGCAGAGCGCTGGTCGCCGCCCTGTGAGCTGCCCGAGCGGGGCTTCTGGTTCCCGCCCACCGTGTTCACGGGCGTGTCGCAGTCGCACCGCATCGCCCGCGAGGAGATCTTCGGCCCCGTGCTGTCGGTCCTCACCTTCCGCACCCCCATCGAGGCCGTCGAGAAGGCCAACAACACCCCCTACGGGCTCTCGGCCGGCGTCTGGACCGACAAGGGCAGCCGCATCCTGTGGATGGCGCGCCAGCTGCGGGCAGGGGTGGTGTGGGCCAACACGTTCAACCGCTTCGATCCCGCCAGCCCGTTCGGCGGCTACAAGGAATCGGGCTACGGGCGCGAGGGCGGCCGCCACGGCCTGGGGGCCTACCTCGATGTCTGACGGGAACGGCCGACTGGAAGTCCGCAAGACGTACAAGCTGTACATCGGCGGTGCCTTCCCCCGGTCGGAGTCGGGTCGCAGCTACGAGATCCGTTCGGCCGACGGGGGGCGCTTCCTCGCCAACGCCGCGCTGGCGTCGCGCAAGGACGCCCGCGACGCGGTGGTCGCGGCCCGCAAGGCGTTCTCGGGCTGGTCCGCCGCCAGCGCCTACAACCGGGGCCAGGTGCTCTATCGGGTGGCCGAGCTGCTCGAGGGCCGGCGCTCGCAGTTCGTCGACGAGGTTGGCGCCGGCGAGGGCCTGACACCGGTCGACGCCCGGGCCGTGGTCGACGCGGCCATCGATCGCTGGGTCTGGTATGCGGGCTGGAGCGACAAGGTGCACCAGGTGCAAGGCTCGTCCAACCCCGTGGCCGGGCCCTACTTCGACTTCTCGGTTCCCGAGCCCACCGGCGTGGTGGCGCTGGTCGCGCCCGCCGGCTCTTCGCTGCTCGGCCTCGTGTCGGTGGTGGCGCCCGTGATCGTCACCGGCAACGCGGCCGTGGTCGTGGCGTCGGAGTCGGCGCCGCTTCCGGCGATCACCCTGGCGGAGGTGCTGGCCACGTCCGACCTCCCCGGGGGCGTCGTCAACCTCCTCACCGGGCACCCCGCCGAGATTGCCCCGTGGCTTGCCTCGCACATGGACGTCAACGCCATCGACCTGACCGGCATCGGCGACCCGGAGCTGGCGGCCGAGCTCGAGACGGCGGCCGCCGAGAACCTCAAGCGGGTCGTGCGACCGCCAGCGGGCGCGGGCGACTCCACCGAGCCGGACTGGACCGCCGACCCCGGCCTCGACCGCCTGCTCGCCTTCCTCGAGACCAAGACCGTCTGGCACCCGGTCGGGATCTAGGCGCTCCACCCGCGACCAGGAGCGGCTCTCATGGAGATCAAGGAACTCGGACACATCGTCCTGTACGTGCGCGACATGGAGCGCTCCGCCCACTTCTACCGTGATGTGCTGGGCTGGCGGCAGATCGTGCCCGACGCCGACGGGTCCTCCCCACTCCGGGCCCCGGTGGCGGCGTTCTCGGCGCCCTCCGGCCGCACGCATCACGAGCTGCTGCTCATCGAGGTCGGGCCGGACGCAGCGTCGCAGCCGGAAGGCCGCCGCGTGGGCCTCTATCACTTCGGGCTCAAGGTCGGGGACTCCGACGACGAGCTGCGGGAGGCGCTGGACCGGTTGCGGGAGACCGGGACGCCCGTCCTGGGCGCCAGCGACCACACGGTCACCCACAGCCTCTATATCGCGGACCCCGACGGCAACGAGATCGAGCTCTACGTCGACGTTCCCGGCGTCGACTGGCGCTCCGACCCGGCGCTCATCGCCGCGCCGATCAAGCCACTGAGCCTCTGACCGCCTGGCCTGTCGGTGTCAACCGGCGTAGGTGCGCAGGACCCGCAGCGCGGCCTCACCGTTGGGCCCCGTGGCGACGAGGCCCGAATCCTGGGGCGCCAGCCGTTGCGCCCCGACCCGGCAGAACGCACTGGCCGAGCCCGTGATCGTCGAGTCGGCGCCCGTCGGGCCGTAGCGCCATGTCTCGCCCGACGGCCCGGTCAGTTCGCAATACACGGGGTGGGCCTCCTGGCCGGCGAGCGCAAAGGCGTAGGGCAGCGTGCCGTGCGCCAGCCAGGCGATGTGGCGCAGCCGCTCGGTGTCGGGAAACGACACCTCGAGTGGGCCGGTGATGTCGAGCCCGTGCGCCCAGTGCTCGGCCAGGCGTGTCGTTGCCAGCGTGGCGGGCTTCAGGCGCGTCGCCACCCACGGGATCGGTTGCTGCGGATCGGCCGCGCGCAGCGCTGCCAGCGCCGCCCGGCGACCCGCCTTCCAGCGCTGGAGCACGACCGCAGGTTCGGCGCGCTCGGCCTGGACCATCCGCTCCGCGGCGTCGTCGACGCCCGTCGACCCCGCCCGCAGCCGTTCGAAGCCGTCACCGCCGGCGACCGATACGACCACCGCGTCCTCGGTCTGCGCCAGGTGCAGGACGACGTCGGCCACGCTCCAACCCGCGGCGGCCGACGGCGATCGCCAGGCGGCCGCGTCGAGCCCGTCGAGGATCACCTCGAGCCGTTCCTGCTCGGCCTCCAGGTCATCGATGATGGCCACGGTCGCGATCGTGCCACCGGTCATGGTGCGCTCCTCTGGGTGTCGGCGAACGCGTCCCTCACCGCCGTCAGCCCGACGCGGGAGCGCTCGCGGAACCCATAGGTACCCTGCTCGCGTAGTTCGCGGGCTGCGTCGACCACACTGCCCAGCGCGGCGAATGCGAACGCTCCGCCCACCGAGATGCGCCGAACCCCGACCTCGCCCAGCTGGGCCACCGTGGGGCCACCCTGCCAGGGGAGCACATTGACCGGCCGGTCGACCGACGCCACCACCTGGCGTACGTCATCGAGGTCGCTCAGCCCGGGCGCGAACAGCACGTCGGCGCCCGCTTCCTGGTAGGCCTGCAGCCGGGCGATGGTGTCGGCGAGGTCCCGGCGGCCACGGATGTAGTTCTCGGCGCGCGCAGTGATCACGAAGTGGACCGGGCCGGCATGGGCAGCCTCGGTGGCAGCCGCCACCCGCTCGGCGGCCAGCCCCGCGTCGTAGATCGGGTCGTCGGGCCGCTGGCTGAAGTCCTCGACAGAGCACCCGGCCAGCCCCGCGTCGACCGCCAGACGGACGGTCGTGGCGACGCCGTCCGGTTCGTCGGCGAAGCAGTTCTCGAGGTCGGCCGACACGGGCCGGTCGGTGGCGGCGACGATCGAAGCCGCATGCGCAAGGGCCTCCTCGCGGCTGACGGATCCGTCCAGCCGCCCAAGGGTGGCCGCGAACCCGCTGCTGGTGGTCGCCAGGGCCTCGAACCCGAGCCAGGCGAGCAGCTTGGCCGACCCCGCGTCCCAGGGGTTAGGCATGAGCAGCGGGGTCGGGCCGTCGTGCAGCGAGAGGAACTGCGCGGCCTTGTCGGCCTGTGACGGCCCGGTCTCGGAGGTACCCGCGTGGGCGGCGGCTGGTTCGGTCACCCCGTGAACGTAGCCTGCTGCTCGAGCGCCGCCTCGACCCGCCGCAGGTCTAGCACCCGCACGTCGGCCAGCCCCGGCAAGGTCTGGACCGCCCAGCGGTAGGCGGGCCCGTTCAGCACGAGCACCTCCAACCCCTCGCCCGCCACCAGCGTGCAGTCGTGAGCCCGGTCGGCGAGCAGTTCCTCGGCGCCGATCCAGGTGCCCGGGCCCAATGCCCCGACCGGACGCCCGCCGCGGGTGGCGAGCAGAACGCCGGCCACCACGATGACGAGCTGCCTGGCACGATGGCCCTCGCGTGCTACGACGGTGCCGTCGGCGACCCGCAACCGGTCGGCGTGGGGAATGAGCGGCGCCAGGGAGCTGCGCGCGTAACGGTCGAAGGGGGGTACGTCGGCCAGGACCGCCACGTCCGGCCGGCGCCGGGCCCTCACGCCGCCTCCCGCGTCGGGTTCGCGGCGCGGGCCGGGCCCAATTCCACCGCCGCAGCCACAGGGATCAGCATCTCGAGCTCGGCACCCCCGACGAAGCGGATGCTCGCCTGGGGAGCCACCGCCCGGATGAAGCGCACGGCCCGTTCGTTGTCGGCCTGGATCCAGGCCGTGATCGTCTCGAGCCGGGCGAGCTCCGCGTGGGTGATGAGCTCACCGACAAGCGCCCGCCCGATCCCCCGCCGGAACCACCGGTCCTCCACCAGCAGCGCCATCTCGGTCGCGCCGGAACGGGAGCGCGCCAGGCTGGCCGTGCCCCGCACCTCGCCCCCGTCGACGACGACCCACGACCGGTGGTCGTCTGCCGGCGAAGCGATTCGGGTGAGCTCCCGCTCGATCGCCTGCGGTCCGGTGCCGTGGAACCGCCGGTACAGGGTCCCGGGAGAGCAGCGAGCGATGAAAGCCCGCAAGGGCTCCAGGTCTCCGGCTTCCGATGCTCGTAGCAGCATGAATCGAACGTAACTAGACCAGTCGTCATAGTCAATAGACCGGTCGCAATAGTTGTACGCTGGTGTTGTGGCATCCGACACACGTGACCGTCTCGTTCGCACCACCAGCCGGCTCCTGCGCAAGCAGGGTTACGGAGCGACCGGGCTCAACCAGGTGATGGCCGAGGCGCACGCGCCCAAGGGCTCGATGTACTTCCACTTCCCGGGCGGCAAGGAGGAGCTGGCGGCCGCCGCCGTCGACTACTTCGCCGAGCGCGCGACGCGGCGACTCGAGCAGGGGCTCGAGGAGGGTGACACCGTCGGCGAGGCCGTCGCCACCTTCTTCGACGACTACATCGAGCACTTGCAGCGCACCGACTTCGCGGAGGGGTGCGCGGTCGCCACGGTCGCGCTCGATGCGGCCGCCGCCCACGAGGCCCTGGCCACGGCCACAGGACGGGCCTTGCGGGGGTGGATCGATCGCTTCGCCCAGGCCCTCGAGGCCGAGGGACGCTCCGCCGCCGAGGCCCATGGCCTAGCGACCCTGATCATCGCCGCGATCGAGGGCACGATCGTCATCGGCAAGGGCGAGCGGTCGACCGAACCCCTCGTTGCCGTCCAGGCCGTGCTGCAGGACCTGCTGGCGCCGAAGGACGCCTTGGCGCCGGCCACCTGAGCCGCGGCCTCCGGCGTCGGAGGCTGCTCGCCGGGCCGAGCAGGAAGAGGCGGAGGCTGCTCATCGGTCTGCTCGGTGAAGATCAGTCGACCGCGACTCGCTCTGGCTCGGGCTCGAATGGCGCGATTGGCGCCGGACGATCGGGGATCCACAGGTACAACAGCGACGAGGTAGCGAGCACTGCGGCCACCAGTGCCCAGGTCCACGGGATGCCTGCCACCCCTTCGAGGGCGGGCAGAGTCAGGCTGGTGACCAACCCGCCGGCCATCAGGCTCAGTGATGCGGCTGACAACATCGTGGTGCGCTGCTCCGCAGCGACGTGTTCGTGTAGCAGCTCATGGTGGAACGGGCCGCGGGCGCCGTTCAGGAGGTACACGATGACGAACGCAGGAGCCGCCATAGCGAAGGACCCTGCGGCCGCCAACGCCATGTAGACCGCCGCCTGTGCCAGCGTGCACGCCATGGCGCTGTGACTGGTACCCCCGCCAACGAGCAGGGCCAGGCGTGGCGCCATGGCCGAACCGGCCGCCGCCGCGAGAAACGCACCCGCCATGAGGAACCCTAGGGGCCCGGTCTCGGATCGGGTGCCGAGAAGGTCGGTGAAGCGCGGCTGCCACAGGAGCTCGATGCCAACCAGTGCCACACCCCAGACCGCCGAGCCGCACAGCAGCCAGGAGACCGGTCCCCGTCCCATCCCGACCGCTAGCCCGGCTCGGATGACTGCCGGTACCTGAAGGGTGGCTCTCGCCAGCGCCCCTCGGTCGAACGTGCGGTGCTCGGTCATGAGGACCAGCAAGCCGGCGAGATGAAGGCACTGGGCCGCAAGGGCTGCGACGACCGCAGCGTTGAAGCTGCCGCCGAAGGCAACCGGCAGCAAGCCACCGGCCACGGCCGAGGACCCAAGACCCACGCCTTCAACCGCATGGCCTCGCGACAACCCCTGGCGGATGTCGGCGCCTGGATCAAGACGACGTACTTCGTCGACATACCAGGCCTCCAGCGGCCCCGAATCGAGCGCCCGCGCCGCGCCCGCCAACAGCTTGATCGCGATCCATAGCCCTAGACCGTCGGCCACGAGCATCAACCCGAAGACGACGATCCCCAGGACCGACGACGCCACTAGCACCGGCCGGCGCCCGACAGCGTCGGCCAAGCCACCCGTCGGCAACTCGAGCAACGCCGTGGTGGCCCCGAAGCAGGCCATCGTGATGCCGACCTGCCCCAGTGTCAGGCCACGTGACAGCTGCAGAAGGACAAGCAGCGGGGTTGTGAAGCCGACCGGTAGCCAACGCAATCCTGTGAGTAGTACGTAACGCCGGCGCAGCGCGGTGGCGCCGACCGGCATCAGAACGGCAGCTCGCTCACAGGGATGAGGTGCTGGAACCAGACGACCCGCTCGGCATCGGGATCGTCCTCGGGTGCTTCGTTGTCGTTGTAACGACGGACGACGCCGAGGATCTCCTCGTTCAGCGCCTTCGTCTGGGCAGGGGTGAGCCGCAGCAACCAGTCGCTGGATCCTGCGGCGTCGACCCAGGCCTTGTCCCAGTCGGCCTCCTCGGCCAGCCACAGCTCGACGAGCCGCTGCTGCCAGCGGTTGATCTCCCGACGCACGCTCACACTTGCTCGATGCGCGTCCGGGTCACCGAGGAAGTCGGCGTGTGAGACCTTCGTGGCCTCGTGCGCCGACCTCCACCAGCGGTCGCGCTTGGTGCCCCGGCCTGGGTCCTCTTCGATAAAGCCGGCGTCAGCCAGCTTGCGAAGGTGATAGCTGGTCACACCGCTCGACTCACCTACGCGCTCCGCGAGCCTGGTGGCGGTGGACGCTCCATCGAGCCGCAAGAGGGCCAGTAGCCGTAACCGCAAGGGATGTGCGAGCAGCTGAACGCTGGCATCGTCCAGCTCGTAGAACCTCGGCGGAGGAGCCACACCGTGACCCTAACATCGCAAAGGCCCTTCGCAAAGCGCCTTTGCAGAGACGGCTTGCGGTTCAGTGGCCCATCGGTGCCGCCCACTCGGAGAAGGGAGGCCCCTCGGTCGACGAACGCGCCGGGCTGAACCAGCTCCGCAAGGACATCGCTGAGCCGCGGCCTCCGGCGCCTTCGCCGGTGAGTGCCAACCCGGCGGCGCCAGAAAATATCGTCCACTGGCGTACATACGTTCGCTATAGTCGGATGCGTGACGGAGTTGCGGTGGCGGCAGGCCGATCGGCCTCAGGCCCAGGGGGCGCTGTTCGACGAGCCGGTGTTCGAGCGAGAGCCGGGGCGCGGCGAGTTCCGCGGCATGGAGTTCCTGCACGTGCGGGCCCAGCGCATCATCAACGAGGTGCCGGGGGCGCCCTTCGGGTTCCGCTACACCATCAACGCCTACCGGGGCTGTAGCCACGCGTGCACGTACTGCCTGGCGGGCGAGACGCCCATCCTCATGGCCGACGGCAGCGCCAGGCCGCTGGCCGATGTGCGACCGGGCGATGAGATCTGCGGCACGGTTCGCGACGAGGTCCGCCGGCGCTGCGTCCCGACCACGGTCATCGACCACTGGTCGACCGTGAAGCCCGCCTACCGGGTGACGCTGGCCGACGGCACCCGGCTGGTCGCCAGCGGCGACCATCGGTTCCTCACAGACCGAGGCTGGAAGCACGTGTCCCGCACCGGGCTGGGCTCAGGCCCACGGCCCCACCTCACCCGGCACCATTCGCTGCTCGGCGTCGACGACTTCCGCGCCATTCGGCCCGAGGCGGTCGATGGGCCCGCCGACGCGGCCATCAGTGGCGGCGCCCGCCGCCGGGTGGTGGCCATCGATCCGGTCGGGGCCGACGTGCCGCTGTTCGACATCACCACGGGTACCGGCGACTTCATCGCCGAAGGTGTGGTGAGCCACAACTGCTTCGCCCGGCCCACGCACACCTACCTCGACCTCGATGCCGATCGCGACTTCGAGCGTCGCATCGTGGTCAAGGTCAACGCCGTGTCGCGGTTGCGCCACGAGCTCGATCCCCGGCGGTGGGCCGGTGAGCTCATCGCCATGGGCACCAACGCCGATCCCTACCAGCGAGCCGAGGGCAAGTACCGGCTCACCCGCGGCATCATCGAGGCGCTGGTCGAGCACGCGAACCCGTTCTCGATCCTGACCAAGTCGACGCTGGTGCTACGCGACGTCGAGCTGCTGACCGAGGCGGCTCGCCGCGCCGATGTCCGGGTCAACCTCTCGATCGGCACGCTCGACGAGGCGGTGTGGCGTAGCACCGAGCCGGGCACCCCGCACCCGGCCCACCGCGTGCGTGCCGTGGAGCAGCTCAACGCCGCGGGAGTGCCCACCGGCGTGCTCGTCGCCCCCGTGCTACCCGACCTGTCCGACGGTCCCGAACAGGTCGAGGCGGTGGTGCGGGCGTGTGTGGACGCCGGCGCCCGCTCCATCTCCTCGGTGCTGCTCCACCTGCGCCCGGGCGTGAAGGAGGTGTTCCTCGGCCGCCTGGCCGAGTCCCATCCCCACCTCCTGGCGAGCTATCGCCGCCGCTACCGCGACCGCGCCTACGCGCCCAAGGCCGAACAGCAGGCGCTGGAGACGCACGTCCGCGAGCTGGTGCGCCGCTGCGGCGGGCTGCCCGCCGGGCGCACCGACCCCCGGCACCACACGGGCCGCGATCCTTTGCCGGACCACGCCCCGGCGACAACGACTCCGAGCCAACTTCGCCTGCTCTGACCCCGTCCGGTTGAAGGCGCGGCGAGCCCGGTCATGCGGCCTTCTCGAGGATGTGGATGCCGCAGGCGGAACCGAGGCCGATGACGTGGGCGAGTCCGACTTTGGCGTCGGGGATCTGGCGGTCGCCGGCTTCGTCGCGGAGGTGGTGGCAGATCTCCCAGACGTTGGCGATGCCGGTGGCGGCGATGGGATGGCCCTTGGATTGGAGGCCGCCGGACACGTTCACGGGGGTGGCGCCGTCGCGCCAGGTGGCCCCGGACTCGAAGAACGGCACGGCTTCGCCCTGGGCGCAGAGCATGAGGTTGTCGTAATGGACCAGTTCGGCGGTGGCGAAACAGTCGTGCAACTCGACGAGGTCGAGGTCCTCGGGGGCCACACCGGCGGCCTCGTAGGCCTGGTGGGCGGCGTTGCGAGTCAGCGTGTTGACATTGGGGAGCACCTGGCAGGCTTCTTCCCAGGGGTCTGTGGTGAGCACCGACGCCGCCACCTTTACCGCCCTGCGCCGCTGATCCGGATCCATGCGCCGCAAGCGCTGGTCGGTGACCACCACGGCGGCGGCGGCGCCGTCGCAGTTGGCCGAGCACATGGGCCGGGTGTTGGGGTAGGCGATCATCACGTCGCCCATGATCTCGGCCAGCGTGAACTGCTTCGAATATGCCGCCAACGGGTTCAGGGTCGAATGGGCGTGGTTCTTCTCGCTGATCCGCGCGAACAGCTCGAAACTCGTCCCCCCGTAACGGTGCCCGTACTCCATACCGATCTGGGCGAACACCCCCGGCATTGTCTCGGTCCCGATCCGGCCATCGATCGGGGCCACGGCCCCGAACCGGCCCTTGGGTGTCCAGGTGTCGTCGTCGCTCTTGCGGTTCCCACCCGCCAGCAGCCCCGCCCCCGCCAACTTCTCGACCCCGACCGCCAGGCCCAGGTCACACTCCCCCGCCTTGAGCGCCATGATCGCCGTGCGCAACGCCGTCGCCCCCGTCGCGCAGGCGTTGGCCACGTTGTAGACGGGGATCCCCGTCTGGCCAACCTGCTTCTGCAATTGCTGGCCGATCCCCCCGCCGCCCCCCATCAGATTCCCGGCCGCCAACACCCCGATGTCGCGCATGCCCACCCCGGCGTCCGCAAGCGCCCCCGTCGTCGCCTCGGCCGCCAAATCCACCGTGTCCCGCTCCGGATGCTTCCCGAACTTGGTCATATGGATCCCGAGGATCCAGACATCGTCGGCGGCCATCACCGCTCCTCCCTCACGCTCGGCGCATCGACCGGCTCGAACCCGAACCCGACCGCCTCGGTGCCACTGCTGTCGGTGCCCACCGGCACCGTCACCAACCGGACCTTCATGCCCAGCTTCACGTACTCGGGGCTCGGCTCGACATGCACCACGTTGCCTCGCACACTCGTCCCGTCGCAGTCCACCACCGACGCGACGAACGGCACCGGAACCCCCGGCGCCGCCAAGGACACGATCGTGAAGGCCCGCACCACCCCCTCGGTCGCCACCCAGACGGTCGCGAACTCGGTCCCCCCACAACCCGCACACGCATTACGACGATCAAAGAACCGCGCCCCGCACGCCGTGCACTCGCGAGCCACCAGATGCGGATCGTCGCCCAACACCAGGTAGTCCACAAATGGGATCTGATCGCTCACCAAATATCCCTCCCCGCGTCACCGGCCCAGCGGGCGGACGCCGTCGGAACAAGGTTGGCATGCGGGGACGGCTGGGCGACAACCGGGGTAGAGCTATTCCAAGGCACGAAAGCAGTAGGTTCAGCCCTCGTCGCCGTCGTCGGCGTCCGCGGCGACCAGCCCGTTGGCCGCCGCCAGTGCAATCGCGGCCCGAACTGCCTCCTCGTACACCGCATCGAGGTGGTGTTGCGACACGGCCGGCGCCAACGGTGGGTCGCCGAGGGAGCGCGGCAGCGCGCCGGGATCGGACGTAGGCCGGATCTGCGGGCTCGGGGACGGCTGGTAGCCGTTGTCGGCCCAGAAGGCTTGCGCCTTGGAGGGCGGGTTCTGGGAGCGGCGCCGGCGACGGGTGCTCATTGGAGTACCTCCGGCATGCCGACGAGCAAATGACCGTTTCGTAGGAATGGGGCACTGTGCCTATGGTCCGCTCGCACGTCGTGTTCGCTCACGCCGCCGCCTCCTTGTCGGGCTTGTCGGCCTGGTCGTGGGCGAGCGTGTCGGCGGTGGTCTCGTCCACCAGCGCCTCCGAACGCAGGCCCAGCGCCTGACGCAGCTGGTCGGGCGTGAGGTCGCCGACCGAGCTGCTGGCCGGGAGCACCAGGTCGGCGATGCGGCGCTTGCCCGCCACGACCTCCTCCACCTGCTCGTCCACAGTGCCGGGGCACACGAGCCGGTGACTGATGACCGTGTTGGCCTGGCCGATGCGCCAGGCTCGGTCGCGAGCCTGGTCCTCGACCGCCGGGTTCCACCAGCGGTCGTACAGCACGACGTGGTTGGCGGCGGTGAGGTTGAGCCCCGACCCTCCGGCCTTGATCGACAGCACCAGGGCTCCCGGCCCCGTGCCCTCCTGGAACTCGCGCACCAGGCGGTCGCGGGTGCCCCGGGTCAGGCCACCGTGGTAGCAGGCCACGGGGACACCGGTCCGCTTGGTCAGGTGCTCGGCCAAGCGCTCCCCCCAGCGGGCGAAGTGGCTGAACACCAGCACGCGTTCCCCGGCGGCGAACACGTTGTCGACGAGCTCGTCGAGCCGGGCGAGCTTGCCCGACCGGCCCTCGAGCGGTCCCTCGTCGTCGTCGAGGTACGCGGCCGGATGGTCGCAGATCTGCTTGAGGGCGGTGATGGCGGCGAGCACCTGGCCGGTGCGGGATCGGCGGTCCTCGGTACCGACGTTGACGCCCAGCAGGTTGTCGAGCACGGCCTGGTAGAGGCCGATCTGCTCGGCGGTCATGCCGCAGTGGTCGAGCTCGTCGATCTTGTCGGGCAGCTCGGCGGCGATCTCGGGCTCGGCCTTGGTGCGCCGGAAGACCAGCAGGCCGTTCAGGGCCCGCAGTGCCGCCTCGCCGGGGGCGTCGGAACCGTTGCGCGGCGTCGACAGTTGTTGGATGAAGGCCGGGCGGGGGCCCACGAGGCCCGGATTGGTGTAGTCGAGGATCGACCACAGGTCGCCGAGCCCGTTCTCGATCGGAGTGCCCGTCAGCGCCAGGCGTGACCGGGCTGGAATGCGCCGTAGCTCGCGCGCCGCCTCGCTGGCGGGATTCTTGATCGCCTGGGCCTCGTCGAGCACGACCCGGTGCCAGTCGATGGTGGCCAGCGCGTCGACGTCACGCACGGCCGTGCCGTACGTGGTGAGCACCACGTCGGCGTCGTCGGCCACCGCGGCGACCTCGTCGGCCTCGGCGCGGGCGGCGCCGTGGTGGACCTGGACCCGCAGGTCGGGGGTGAACCGCTTGGCCTCGGCCGCCCAGTTGCCCAGCACCGCGGGCGGGGCGATCACCAGCACCGGGCCCTGCCCGCGCGTGTCCAGCAGGTGCGCCAGCATCGTCGGGGTCTTGCCGAGGCCCATGTCCATGGCCAGGCAGCCACCGAGCCCCACCCGATCGAGGAACGCCAGCCAGCCCCGGGCCTCGGCCTGGTAGCTCCGCAGCTTGCCGACGAAGCCGTCGGGCGGACCGAGCGGCGCCGGCGGCTCGTCGCTGGCACCCCGCACCAGCTCGACGGCCCAACCGCTGCCGGCCACCATCGCCGGCCCGGCGAGGGCGCACTCCTCCAAGCCGACGGCGTGGCGCAGGATGGCGGCACCGGCGAGCTCTGTGGACCCGCCCTGTTCGGCCAATGCCTTGGCGGCCGCCTCGAGGTCGGCGTGGTCGAGCTCGACCCAGCGCCCCTTGGCGCGGACGAGCGGCCGCGCCTGGGCAGTGAGGCGGGCGATGGCGGCGGCATCGAGCTCGAGGTCGTCGAACAACACCGACCAGCGGACCTTGGACAGCTGGTTGGGCCCCACCCGGGCGGGTCCGGCGGGTCCCGCGGCCTCGAGCCGCAGGCGGGGCGACGGCCGGGTCCACGACGCGGTGGGCACCCGCACGTCGAAGCCGACCGACTGCATGACCCGCCCGGTGCGGGTCATGAGCTCCCAGGCCTCGTCGACCCCGAGGACGACGTGACCACGTCGCCCAGTGCGACCGAGCGCGGGGAGGAGCCGCTCCAGGCGGCGCAGCTGGGCCTCGACCCGTTGGGCCTTGGCGCCGGACGCCGTCACCGCCTGCTCGACCGGGAGCGGCTGGCGTTCCAGCCCGGTGGCGTCCACGGTCAGGAGCCAACCCCCGTCGGCCTCGGGGGGGTCGAGCCGCACGATCAGCCCGACGTCGCCGTCCCCCACCACCGGCGCCGCCCACCGGCGGAGGTCGTCGGCCACCTCGGTGGCGGGGCCGTGGGCGGCAGCGAACGCCTCGCCTGCCAGCCCCGCCAGCACGGCCTCGGCCACGTCGCGGCGGCTACGCGCCACCGGCGGGGTCGCGGCCGTGACCAGCCGGGCCGCCCCCGCGCGGCACACGGCGTCGACCGCGGCGTTCAGCACGGTGCGGCAGAGCCGCTCGGGCCCGGTGGACGGGTCGAAGGCCCGAACTGGGCCGGGCATCCGGACCGACAGCTCGCGGATGCGCTGCCGTTCGACGACGGCAGCGATCCATTGGACGACGTAGGAGCCGCTGCGCTGGCGGCCGCGGCCGGTGGCGGATCCCCCGCGGCGAAGGGTAGGCACCATGCGACCCTGCGCCACCAGGTCGGTGGCCCAGGCCGCCACCTCGCCGAGCCAACGCACGCTGGCCCCGGCATCCAGGGCTAGCTGCCCGGCTCCCACACCGACGAGCCAGCCGAGGGCCGCGGTGAGCGGGGCGGAGACGGCCGGCGCCCGATCCCCGGAGGGCAGCGGGGTGCCCTTGTGCTTCTCCCACTCGATGGCCGAGCCGCCAGCCTCGTCGATCAGCCGCTGCAGGTCCTCGCCGCTGGCGGACATGGCCGACGGATTGCCGGCCCACAGCACCACCTCGCCGGGCGCCCACGACGCCTGCAGCGCCGGGGCCTGCACCAGCTCGGCCTTCGGCTCGCCCGACGTGGCCATGGGCGCGTCGTCACCATCGCCCAAGGTGGTGGGGTCGGGAAGATCCACGTCCTCCCCCGTCACCCGCCGCAGTGCAGCCGCGACAGCGGCGCGCTCGTCGGACAGGTCGGCGAGTGCCTGGTCGCGCTCGTAGCGGTCCGAGCGCGCCACTGCCTCCAGCGTGTCCTCGATCTCCTCGAGCATGTGGTGCAAGGTCGCGGCCCAGCGCTGCGGCTGCGCTGCGAGCGCCGACAGGTCGTCTGCCGCGATCTGCCCGTCGACCTCGGACGCGACGAGCGCCTCGAAGCTGGTTTGGTCCAGTTGGGTCTCCATCGTCTGCTGGCCCATGTCGACGTACGGCGCCGCACGGCCAGGTGTCCGCCATCTACCCAGGGGGATGGCTTCAGTCAGTCTACGGGGTCCGGACCCCGAATCGGTGACATCTCCCCCCGCAGGCTAGGTTGCCGATAACGGCCGTTACCACGTGCCAGGCCACAGGGGGAGGTCGACAGGCAGTGATCCGTTCCGATGTTCGTACGCGGGGGCGGTGAGCGCCGTGCCCGCGCCCTGGCCGTTGCGCTTCGGCGCGTTCTTCGCCCCGTTCCACCCGGTCGGGCAGAACCCGACCCTGGCGCTGGAGTACGACCTCGACCGCGTGGTCGCGCTCGACCGCCTCGGCTACGACGAGGTCTGGTTCGGCGAGCACCACTCGGGGGGCTACGAGATCATCGCCTGCCCCGAGGTGTTCATTGCGGCCGCCGCCGAGCGCACACGCCACGTTATGCTCGGGACCGGCGTGGTATCGCTCCCGTACCACCATCCGTGGTTGGTCGCCGACCGGCTGGTGCTGCTCGACCACCTCACCAAGGGTCGCGTCATCTTCGGCGCCGGACCGGGGGCGCTGCCCAGCGACGCCTTCATGCTGGGCATCGACCCGGTGGACCAGCGGCGGATGATGGAGGAGTCGCTCGAGGCGATCCTGGCCCTGCTGCGGGCCGACGAGCCGGTCACGCGCCAGACCGACTGGTTCACGATGCGCGACTGCCGGCTCCAGGTGCGCCCCTACACCCAGCCCCATTTCGAGGTGGCCGTCGCGGCCATGGTTTCGCCCTCCGGCCCGCGGCTGGCCGGCACCTACGGCGTGTCACTGCTGTCGCTGTCGATGACCCTGCTCGAGGGCTTCGCCGCCATCGGCCAGGCCTGGGGTGTGGTGCAGGAACAGGCGCGTGCTGCCGGCCGCCCCGAGCCCGATCGTCGGAGCTGGCGAGTCCTGGGAGCCGTGCACCTCGCCGAGACCCGAGACCAGGCCATCGAGGACTGCACCCACGGCCTGGCCGACTTCGCCGACTACTTCGGGGGTGGCGCAGGGTTCGTGCCGTTGGCCAACCAGGTCGACGGCAAGCCCCGCACGCCGCGGGCGTTCGTCGAAACCTACGCCGAGTCCGGCAACGTCGTCATCGGCACCCCGGACGATGCCATCGCCTACATCGAGGGCTTGCTGGAGCAGTCGGGCGGGTTCGGCACGTTCCTGTTGCTGGGCCATGACTGGGCCGACCCAGAGGCGACCATGCGCTCCTACCGCCTGTTCGCCCGCGAGGTCGTTCCTCACTTCACCGGGCAGCTCGCCGCGCCTCGGGCGTCGCACGAGTGGGCGGTGGAGAAGCGGGGCGATCTGTTCGGTGCCGCCGGCCAGGCCATCCTCAACGCCATCACGGCCCACGTGGACGAGGCGCAGGCCAAGGGCGCGCCCGCAGGCGGCGATGGTGAGGCGAAGGTGGGCTGATGCGGGCGCTGGTGCTGCGCGGAGCATCCCAACTGATCGTTCGGGACGACGCGCCGGATCCCCAGCCGGGCTTCGGACAGGTCCTGGCACAGGTCAGGGCCTGTGGGATCTGCGGCTCGGACCTGCACTTCGTCCAGCACGCAGCCACCATGCTGGGCCTGATGGCCGACATGGAGGGGCTACCCGACTTCGGGGCACCACCGCTCGACCTGGGTCGGGACGTGTTCATGGGCCACGAGTTCGCCGCCGAAGTGCTGGAGGTCGGTCCCGACACGGTCGGGCCCCCGCCGGGGACGATCGTCACCTCCGTCCCGATCATGCTCACGCCGACGGGCCTGCGAGACATCGTGTACAGCAACGACCTCCCGGCCGGCTACGGCGAGCGCATCCTGCTGTCGGCGCCGTTCGTGCAGGTCGTGCCCAACGGGCTGGATCCGCGCCATGCGGCCTTGGCCGAGCCGATGGCGGTCGGCCTCCACGCCGTCAACCGCTCGGGGATCGGCCCCGGCGACGGCGCGGTCGTGCTGGGCTGCGGCCCGGTGGGCCTGGCCGTGATCGCAGCACTCGGGCTGCGGGCGGTGGAGCCGATCGTGGCCGCCGACCTGTCCCCGGCCCGCAGGGCGCTGGCCACGGTCATAGGCGCCCACGAGGCCGTGGATCCGGTGGACGAACCCGCCTTCGACGCCTGGACGCGGGCCGGACGGGGCCAGGCACCCGTCGTGTTCGAGGCGATCGGGGTGCCCGGCATCATCGACGACGCGTTGCGCCGGGCGCCGGCGCAGAGCCGCATCGTGGTGGTGGGTGTGTGCATGCAGCCCGACACGGTCACGCCCTTCTGCGGGATCGCCAAGGAGCTGAGCCTGCAGTTCGTGCTGGGGTACGACCCCGCGGAGTTCGAGGCCAGCCTCCGCTCGATCGCCGAAGGCGAGATCGACGTCGCCCCGCTGATCACCAGCGAGGTGGGGCTCGACGCCGCGCCCGAAGCCTTCCGCGCACTGGCCGATCCCGAGCGGCACTGCAAGATCCTGGTGGTTCCCTGACGGGTTCGATGGAGGCGCATCGGTGATCGACGACCAGACCCTGTCGCGCCGGGCCCGACGGCTGGCGGCGACGATCGAGCCGTTCGTCGGGCAGGTGTACTTCTCGCCCGAGTGCCACGGGGAATACGTGGCGCTGGGGTTCGGCCCGAGCCCGGGCACCGTCGCCGACGGCGTGCAGCTGCCCGACGGACCCGCCTACTTCTGCAGCCGCGGCTCGGCGCTCGGGCAGGTCCCGGGCGAACTGGTGGCCGCCGCCTTCGCCGTGTTCAATCCGGCGGTCGTGGTGCCGGCGGTAGCGCACGGGTGGGAGCTGACCGACGCCGCCACCATCGCCACGGCGCGGACCCGGGGCGCCACCGCCCAGCTGGCGCGCATCCTCGGCGAGTCGCCGGCGAGCCTGGCGCAGGTGACTGCGCTGCTGGCGCGCGCCACCGATCCACTCCGGGTGGAGGGCCGACCCTTGTATGCCGGGCTGCGCTCGTTGGGGCTCCCCGGCGACCCCCTCGGCGACGCCTGGCGGCTCGCCGATCTGCTGCGGGAGTTCCGCGGCGACGCGCACACGGCAGCGTGGACCACCGCCGGGTTCGACGCCGTGGAGATCGGCCTGCTCACCGAGCTGTACTGGGGACTGCCGCTGCGCAGCTACATCCGCAGCCGGGCCTGGTCGTCGGTGGAGCTCGACGAGGCCATGGTGCGCCTGCGCAGCCGCGGGCTGCTCGACGGGGACGGATTCTCCGAACCCGGGCGTGTCGAGCGCGAGGCGGTCGAGGTCGCCACCGACCGCCACATGCGGCCGGCGATCGAGGCGCTGGGCCCCGGCCTCGACGAGCTGGTCGGGATCGTCGAACCGTGGAGCGCCGCCGTGCGCCAGGCCGGTGGCTACCTGCCGTTCGGGCCGCACGACCTGGCAGGCGGCCGACCCTAGACACGCGTCAAACTCGCCGCCATGACCGCGGACGTCCTGACCCGACGCGCGCTCAACCGCGCCACGCTCGCACGCCAACTGCTGCTCGAGCGAACCGCCCTGCCCGCCCTGGACGCGGTCGAGCATCTGGTCGGGCTCCAAGCGCAGGTGCCCCTCAACCCCTACCACGCCCTCTGGTCCCGCCTGGACGGGTTCCGACCCGACGATCTGTCGCAAGCGATGCTCGACCGCCGAGCGGTCCGGATCGTCGTCATGCGTGCCACCATCCACCTCGTCACCGCCGTCGACTGCCTGGTGCTGCGGTCCCTCGCCCAGCCCGTGCTCGATGCGGAGCTGACCAGGCACCGCGACCACGGGCCACCGCTGCGGGGCGTCGACCTCGACCCGGTCCTGGACTTCGCCCGCCAGGTCCTGGCCGAGCAGCCGCTGAGCAACACCGAGCTGCGCGCCGCGCTGGCCGAGAGGTTTCCCGAGCTGGATGCCGCTGCCCTGGCCTATGCCTGCCGGTGCAAGCTCGGCCTCGTCCAGGCTCCACCCCGGGGGGTGTGGGGCCGCAGCGGCCAGGTGAAGGTGACCACCGTCGAGTCGTGGTTGGGCCGTCCGCTTGCGAGCGACCCGCCGATCGACGAGGTGATTATGCGCTACTTCGCCGCGTTCGGCCCGGCGGCCGTGGCCGACGTGGCGACGTGGTCGCGCCTGACCGGGCTGAGGGAGGTCGTGGACCGGTTGCGACCGCGTCTTCGGCCGTTCCGTGACGAGCGGGGCCGGGAGCTGTTCGACGTCCAGGATGCGCCTCGACCCGACCCGGACACACCGGCGCCACCACGGTTCCTGCCCGAGTACGACAACGTGTTGCTCTCGCACGACGACCGCAGCCGCTTCTTCCCGCCCGACGACCGAGTCCGTGCCCGCCTGTTCGGTGCCGATCGACGGGTCAGCGGGTCGGTGCTCCACGACGGCTTCGGGTGCGGCACCTGGCGGCTGGAGCACGACCGCGACGGCGGGGCCGCCGCCATCGTCGTCGACCACGCGGTGCGGCTGAACCAGCGGGCACGGTCCGCCGTGGCCACCGAGGGGCGGAGGCTGATGCGCCTTCTCGCGCCCGATGCCGGCGGCCACGACGTCCGGTTCGTTGCGCGATGAATCCGAGGTCCCCGGGCGGTCCTATACCCCGAGGACCGCGTTAGGAGACGAGCCATGAGCATCACGTTCCCGGGCGAATCGGCCGAGTATCGAACGGCGCGGTCCCGGCTGCTCGACGAGGAGATCGAGCTGCGCCGCGCCATGGAGCGGGTGGCCGCAGCACGCCGGCGGCTGCCGCCCGGCGGCGCCGTCCCGGAGGACTACGTCTTCAAGGGCGCGGGCCCGAGCGGCGCGCCCACCGATGTTCGGTTGTCCGATCTCTTTGCGCCGGGCAGGGACTCGCTGGTGATCTACAGCGCCATGTTTCCCCGCGACCCGAGCGACGACCGGCCGGGGCCGAGCGGGGGCAAGACTGCGCTCCTACCTATTCTCGAGGGACCGTGCCCGTCCTGCACGGCCCTGGTGGACCAGCTCGACGGCGCCGCCGAGCACGCCTCCCAGCGGCTCAACCTGGCGGTGGTGGCGAAGACCCCGCTCCCGCGGCTCCTCACGTTCGCCGAGGAGCGTGGCTGGCGACGGTTGCGGCTGCTGTCCTCGGCCGGGAACACCTACAACCGTGACTACCACGCCGAGACGCCGGCGGGCGACCAGCGGCCGATGCTGAACGTGTTCCACCGCGACGGCGAGACCATCCGCCATTCGTGGGGATCGGAGCTCCTCTATGCCCCGACGGAGCCAGGCCAGGATCCCCGCCACGTCGGCACCCTCGAACCGCTGTGGAACCTTTTCGACTTCACCCGGGAGGGTCGCCCGTTCGACTGGGACGAGCAGTTGAGCTACTCATGACAGCCGCTTCTCGAACCAGTGGTGGGCGTAGAGCTCGTCGTTGAACGCATCGACCTCGCGATAGCCCGACGAGCGGTAGAGGTCGATGGCCTCGCCGAGCGACCGGTTGGTCTCCAACCGCAGGACGCGGCTGCCGCTGGCGGCGGCGCAAGCCTCGAGCTCGGCCAGGAGGCGCCGCCCGATCCCCAGGCCGCGCACCGATTCGGCGACCCACATGCGCTTGATGTCGGGCGGCGCGTCGCGGTGGAACTGAAGACCTCCACAGCCGATGGGCTCTCCGCACAGCGTTGCGACGAAGAACAGCCCCGCCGGCGGCCGCATCGCGTCGAGGTTCGGGGAGCTGCTGAGCGCCGGATCGAACCCCGCGTCGAAGCGGCGGTCGAGCTCGGCGAAGTAGGCGTTCAGGCAATGCCGGGCCGTCGGATGCGCCGGATCAACCACGTCGACGTCGACCAGAGCGGCGGTGAGCAACCGCTCGACGTCGGCCATGGCGGCGACCAGCCGGGCCCGCTGGTCCTCGCCGAGCGGGTCGAGGAACGAGCGCGCCAGCTCGTCACTGCGGCTGTCGAGCAGTGCCAGCTCGGCCACCCCGGCGGGCGTGAGGCGCGCGGTGCGGACCCGTCGGTCGCCGCTGTGCGGTTCGACGGTCACGAGCCCCGCCGCCTCAAGGGAACGCAGGAGCCTGCTGAGGTAACCGCTGTCGAGGTCGAGCCGGGACCGCAGCGATCGCACGTCGCAGCCCCGGTCGCCGATCTCCCACAGCACCCGGGCCTCGCCGAGCGGACGGCCGCGCGCGAGGTAGTGGTCCTCGAGCGCGCCCACCCGCTGAGTGACGAGCCTGTTGAACCGGCGCACCTGGGCCACGGCGGCGTCCGCCATTCCCTGACCTTAGTCAGAGGATTGGCGATTCGCCAGGCCCCCGGAGGTCGACCCGGCCGACCGCACTCTCCCGTCCCCCGAGCTCGTCGGCCGTGCTCGTCGGCGAATCCGGCGGTCCTACACTGAGGTACCAACGCATGCTCGACATGGAGGTGTGTTGTGGCCGAGATCGGTGATCGCGTCGTGGTCGCCGCCGCCAAGGGGGCGCCGAGCAAGAGAGGAACCGTCGTCGCCAAGACGGGGTCGATGTTGACCCTCGAATGGCAGGACGGGCACACATCGTCGTTCACGCCGGCGCCCGGCTCCGTGTGGGTCGAGGACGCCGACGCGCCGACCAGCGCCGACCCGGCTCCGTAGGAGTCCCGGTCGGCCCCCGGCCGGCTCATTGCGTCTTCTGCGCTGCCGCCTCCCGGATCCCCCAACGGTGCTGGAGCCGCCGGAGCGGCCCCGGGGCCCACCAGTTGCCCTCACCCGCGAGCCGCATCACCGCCGGCACCAGCAGCGCCCGGACGATGGTGGCGTCCACGACGATGGCCAGGGCCAGGCCGAGACCCATGAGCTTCATGAAGCTCATGCCGCTGGTGACGAAGGCCGCGAAGGTGATGGCCAGGACCAGCGCCGCTGCGGTGATGAGCCGCCCCGTGCTGGCCAGGCCGGCCGCGACCGCCTCGGTGTTGTCACCCGTGCGGTCGTGCTCTTCCTTGATGCGGGAGAGCAGGAACACCTCGTAGTCCATGGAGAGCCCGAAAGCGATGCAGAACATGAGGATGGGCATGGCCACGTCGAGCTGACCGGTCGCGGTGAAGTCGAGCACGCCGGACAGGTGGCCGTCCTGGAAGATCCACACCATGGCGCCGAACGTCGCGGTCAGCGACAACAGGTTCAGCACGATGGCCTTGACGGGGACGAGGAGGCTGCCGAACACGGCGAACAGGAGCACGAACGTGGTGATGCCGATGATGGTCAGCGCCAGCGGCAGCCGGTCGTAGATGGCGGCCTTGGTGTCGACCAGGTCTGCGGCGTCGCCCTCCACCCCGAACTCGAAGGGAGCATCGATGTCCCGGATGCCCTTGACGAGATCCTCGCCCTCGGGCGACACCAGCGCCACCGAGGGCACGACGGTCAGCCACGAGCCGGCGTCGGCCGACTCCACGGTCACGTCGGCCACGCCGTCGAATGCCCCGACCTGGTCAGCAAACGTGGCCACGGCCTCGGCGTCGGCGCCCTCGGCATCGATCCCGGGCAGGACGACGGCGAATTGCTCGCTCTGGTTGCCGTCGAACTCGGTGGCGAGGGCCTCAGCGACCTGGCGAGCCTCGTTGGACTCGGGCAGGGACTCGTAGGACGGCAGGCCGGGGTTGATGCGCAGGAACGGGGAACCCAGGACGAGGAGCAGCACGATGACACCGGTGGCGACGGGCACCGGGCGGCGCATCACCGCGCCGGCCAGGCGAACCCAGAACCCGCGCTTGTCAGCGCCGCCGGGAACGGGGGCATGCCGCCGGAACGACCAGGCATTGACCCGCGGGCCGAGAACCGCCAGGAGAGCGGGCAGGGTGAGGAGCGCCCCGGCGGCGGCGCTGAGGACCACGGCGGTGCCGGCGTAGGCGAACGACCGCAGGAAGTAGAGCGGGAACACCAGCAGCGCCGACAGCGACGCGGCCACGATGAGGGCGGAGAAGGCGACGGTGCGGCCGGCGGTCTCGACCGTGCGCACGACGGCGTCGTCGCTCGATCGGCCGGCGGCCAGCTCCTCCCGGAAGCGGCTCACGATGAACAGCGAGTAGTCGATGGCGAGGCCGAGTCCGAGTGCGGTCGTGAGGTTGATCGAGTAGATGGAGACGTCGGTGACCTGTGCCACGGCGAAGAGCGCCAGGAGGGTGCCGGTCACGGACACCAGCGCCATCGCCAACGGCAGGGACGCAGCCACCACACCGCCGAAGACGAGCACCAGCAGGACGAGCGTCGCCGGGATGGCGAGGCTCTCGGCCCGGGCCAGGTCCGAACCGAGCTGCTCCTCGATGGCCGCGTCGACGGCGTCCTCACCCCCGACGCCCACTGTGATGGGGCCGCGGCTGCCGGCGTAACGATCGCCGAGGTCTCCCACCGTCTCGTCGTCGCCGTCGACGTCGACCACCACCAGCGCCGACGTGCCGTCGGTGGACCGTAGTTCCGGTGCACCGCCCAGCGACCAGTAGGAGATGGCGGATTCGACCGCCGGCTCGCCGGTCAGCGCGTCGGTGAGCTCGGTCCCGGCGGCCACGACCGCCGGGTCGTCGACGTCCGCGCCGCCCCCGCCCTCGACGAGCAGGACCATCTCGGGCTCGTCGGTCCCGATCTCGTCTTGCAGGAATCGGCTGGCGCGGTAGGACTCGGAGCCGGGATCGTCGAACCCCTCGTCCTCGAACGCGCCGAAGGCGCCGGCGCCGCCGGCCCCGGCGGCGAGCACGAACAGGACGGTCAGGGCGAGCACCAAGCGGCGCCGGCGGACCGTGAAGCGGCCAATGAGGGTGAACATGACGAGCCTCCGCGACGAGGTGGACGGACGGTCCTCATCGTCCGCTCGGTGGGTGTGCAGCCACATCGGCCCGCCGACCGTTTCCCAGGGAACCGCCGGGCAGTCGTGGCCCGTACCCCAGGACGGGTCGGGCCCGTACCAGGGGACGATGCCCCCGGCGAGCCCCGTCGTTACTCTCGGTGCATGAGCGACGAGGCGCCGCGATCCTGGGGCGGGACGTTCGCCATGAGCCTCGCCTTCCCCGTGGCTGCGCTCGTCGCGGCCGGGCTCGTGTTCGCCACGTCGTCCTTCGAAGCCGGGCTGGTGTTCGGCGTCATCGTCGCCCTGGTTCCCTGGGCATTGATCGCAGGCGACATCAGGGTCGGGCCCTGGATCATGGTCGTCGCCGGGGTCGGCATTCCGGGTGCCCTGGTCGCTGTCTACGACGCCCCCGGCGCCACCTTCCTGGCGCTGTTGACGGTCGCCTGGCTGGCCGCGAGCGGCGAGTCGCCGGCCGCCGAGGTCGTCGCCGCGTTGGGCGCGATCGCGATCCCGATCATCTATGCCATGGGTGACTGGGACGAGGACGGTGAGGCGGTCGTCTACTTTGGCACCGGTGTCTTGATCGTGTGGTGCATCGGACGCATCCTGCGCCGGGAACGCACGCTGGTGGCGGCGTTGACAGAAGCGCAGGACCGCTTGGCGGCCGCGGCCAGCGCGGCCGAGCGCCAGCGCATCGCCCGTGACGTCCACGACGTGGTCGGCCACAGCCTCACCGTCATGCTGCTCAATGTGAGCGGCGCCCGCCGGGTGCTCGACAGGAACCCCGCGGCTGCGGCAGACGCGCTCGATCGGGCCGAGCAGGCCGGGCGCGGTAGCCTCCAGAGCGTGCGGGCGATCGTCGGCCTGCTCCGCTCACCCGACGAGGCCGGTGCCGAGCCTTTGCCGGGCGCCGCCGACATCGTCGGACTCGTCGACACGGCCGCCGCGGCCGGGCTGCCCGTCCGCGCCGACGTCCTCGGTGATCTCCGAGCGGTCGATCCCTACGCAGGCCTGGCCGCATACCGGCTGGTGCAGGAAGCGCTCGCGAACGTCGGGCACCACGCGCCGGGATCGGACGTCGTCGTACGGGTCGTCGTGGACGGCGTCCGGCTGGACGTGTCGGTGCGCAACGGCCCCGCCCGCCATCCTCCGCCGGCGCCGACGGGCCGTGGCGGAGCCGGCCTCGACGGCATGCATCAGCGGGTCGCCGCAGTCGGCGGCACGGTCTCGGCCGGGCCGGAGGGCGACGGCTGGGTGGTCGAGGGGTCGATTCCGCTGGACCGCACGGACGCCACCGCTCAGCCGGAGGGACGAGCGTGATCCGGCTGTTGCTGGTCGACGATCAGGAGCTGGTGCGTGCCGGTCTGCGCCTGATCCTGTCGGCCGAGGACGACCTCGAGGTCGTGGGCGAGGCGCAAGACGGGCGGGCCGGCGTCGATGCGGCCCGCACGCTGACCCCCGACGTCGTGCTCATGGACGTGCGCATGCCGGTGATGGATGGGATCGAGGCGACCCGCCGCCTCGCCGCCGACGGTGACCACCGGGTCCTGGCCCTGACGACCTTCGAGGACGACGACGTCCTGTGGGGCATCATCGAGGCCGGCGCCGCCGGCTTCGTGCTGAAGGATGTTCCCGCCGCCGACCTCGTGGGCGCGATCCGTGTGACCGCCCGTGGCGGCTCCTGGCTCGACCCGAGGGTCGCCGACCGGGTCCTCACCGTGCTGCGTCAACGCCCCGGCGCCGTCGCCTCGGCGGCCGATCACCCCATAGACCCGCTGACCGAGCGCGAGCGGGAGGTCCTGCGCCTCGTCGCCTCGGGGGCCAACAACGCCGAGATCGCCGAGTCGCTCTATGTCAGCGAACGCACGGTCAAGGGGCATATCTCCGCCATCTTCGCCAAGCTCGGCGTCCGCGACCGCGCCGCCGCGATCATCCGCGCTTACGACGCCGGCATCGTCACGCCGCGGGCGTAGGCGTCCGTCATTCGCCGGTGTATGTACCGAAGCTCCAGAGGTTGCCCTCCGGGTCGCGGACGGTGAACCCGCGGGAGCCGTAGTCCTCGTCGACGAGCCCGCGCACCACCTCGGCGCCGGCCGCCACTGCCCGCTCGAACAGGCCGTCGGGGTCGTCACACACGACGTACACGGAATCGTTGCCCGGGACGCGGCGGCCGAACGGCGAGTCGTCCTTCCCGGCGGTGCCGAACATGACGCCCCCGCCGAGTGGCCACCGCATCTCGGCGTGCTCGATGATCGACGGATCGTCCCCGCGCGCATAGGCGGAGCGCTCCTCGAACCCGAAGGCCTTGGCGAGGAAGTCGATCGCGCCTCGTGCATCGCGATACGACAGCACGGGCCACACGGTCGGATGCCTGGTTGTCGTTGCCATGGCCCGACGATCACACAACGGCGACGGCGTCGTCTTGGAAAGTTGGAAGCTCCTCCGCCAACCAGGCCGTGGGCGTGCACCCCGCCAACTCGGCGAAGTCACGATCCAGGTGCGCCTGGTCGTAGTACCCGCAGGCGGCGGCCACCTGCGCGATCGTCACGAACGACGGGGTGGCCTGCAGCATGTGCCGCGCCCGCTCGAAGCGCACGACCCGGGACGCGAGCTTGGGACCGAAGCCGAACTCGTCGCGGAACCGGCGCGCCAGGTGCTGGCGGCTCCACCCGACGGTCGCCGCGAGACTGCCGATCGGGTCGGTTCCGCCCGTCCGGACCAGCGCCTGCCACACGCCCCGGAGCTCGGGCGCGACCGTCAGCTCTCGGTCGGCGATGCGCGTGAGGACCGCATCGCACGCTGCGAACCGGTCCGTCCATGCGGTGAGACCCTGGAGCCGTTCCCACAGCTCGCGTCCGGCGGGACCGGCGACATCGGCGCATTCCACCGAGGTGTTCCACAACGCCCGGGCGGGCATGCCGAACAACGCGCGGCTCCCCAGCGGCGTCAGGTTGATGGCCACGCCTTCCTGGTACCCGGTGTGGGAGATCTCCGCGGCGCTGGCCTGGAGTCCGCCCACGACGCAGCCGTAGCTCGCCCCTGCCTGTAGAGGGTCGGTCTGGGACACGACGTCGATGCCCGGGCCGATGCTCACGATGAACGTCATGTGGCGAGACGGCAGGCCCCGGTGCAACCCGGGCGCGAAGCCGCTGAGGCGGTAGCCGACGTAGCCGTCGATGAACGGCGCCAGCTGGGGCGATGCTGACGCCGCCAGGTACTCGACTCGCTCTTCCACGCCCCACCACGCTACGTCGGCCCGGGAAAATTCGCGACCGCGTCATCTGCGTTGCCGGGCGGCGCCGAATCGTGGCTCGACGTGGGAACCCCACGATCGATGACCCAGGCAAAGGGGCAAGCATGGATCCTGTTACCCGACGTTCCTTCCTGATCAAGGGCTCGGCTGGTGCCGTCGGTGCCGCCGGTCTCGCCGCCGGCGGTTTCGCGCTGTCGCCGGCCGCGGCCGCCGACACCGAGGAGCCGGCGCTGCGACCCGACGAGGCCGCGGACGTTCCCGGCCCCGTTCTGGTCGAGATCAAGGACGCCGCCACCGGCGAGGTCGAGATCCTCGTCGGCGAGCGCGAGGTCAGCTTCACCGACAAGGCGCTCGTGGCCAAGGTGCTGCGGGCCGCTCGCTGAGAGGAGACGCCGTCATGTCATCCCATCGCGAGGCACCGGCGATCTCCAAGGATCCGGTTGCCGACAACACCGACACCTACGCCTGGCGCACGCCTGGCGACACCGTCACCATCATCACCAACTACCTGCCGGTGGAAGCACCGGCCGGTGGCCCGAACTTCTACGAGTTCGGTGATGACGTCGCCTACAACGTCAACATCGACAACGATGGCGACGGCAAGCCGAACGTCACGTACCAGTTCCGGTTCAAGACCGTCATCACCAACCCGAACACCTTCCTCTACAACACCGGCCCCATCACCTCGCTCGACAGCGCCAACTGGAACCGCCGTCAGAGCTACAAGGTGACCAGGATCGAGCACCGAAAGGACCGCAAGCCGCGGACGACGGTGCTCGGCAGGGGCCTGGCATCGCCGCCGTGCAACATCGGGCCCCGGTCGACGCCCAACTACGGGTCGCTGGCTTCGGCAGCCGTGGCCAACCTGGGCTCCGACGTGAAGGCGTTCGCGGGCCAGCGGGCGGACGCGTTCTTCGTCGACCTCGGCTCGGTGTTCGACCTCGGCACCCTGCGCCCGTTCCAGAACCTGCACCTGATCCCGACGGCCGCCGACGACGGCCGCGACTCGCTGGCGCAGGCCAACGTGCACACCATCGCCATCCAGGTGCCGATCGCCCAGCTCACGCGCGACGGCAAGGTGCCGACGGACCCGATGTCGCCCAACGCCGTCATCGGCGTGTGGGGGGCGGCCTACCGCCAGAAGGCGACGATCCGCAACCGCGACCGCGGCTGGCACGGCGCCGGCCCCTGGATGCAGGTGTCGCGGCTCGGCAACCCGCTGTTCAACGAGGTCATCGTGCCGATGGCCCGCAAGGACGAGTGGAACTCCGTGGGTCCCGATGACGATCGGCGGTTCGCCAAGTACGTGGCACGCCCCGAACTGGCGGCGCTGTTGCCTGTCCTGTACCCGGGCGTGTTCCCCAACCTGGCGGCGCTGAACAAGGACCGGGCCGACCTGCTGGCCATCCTCCTGACCGGCATCCCCTCGGGCCTGATCCCCGGGTTCCAGAACTTCACCGGGACGACCCAGGCGGACGAGCTGCGGCTCAACGTCGCCATCCAGCCGGCGGCCACGCCCAACCGGCTCGGGCTGTTGGGCGGCGACCTCGCCGGGTTCCCCAACGGTCGGCGCCTGACCGACGACATCGTCACGGTCGAGCTCCGGGCCGTCGCCGGTGCGACGTACGCCCTGGTCGACCCGACCTTCACCCCCGACGGCGCCGTCAGCGCGATCGAGGACGGCACCTTCAACAACCCGGGGCGGACGTTCCTCGACGCCTTCCCGTACATCGGCCTCCCCTACTCCGGCTACGACGTGCCGGCGGCGGCGTGATGTCGGCCGAGCACAACCACCACCGGCCCGGGGCGCACAGCGCCCCGGTGCTGGACATCGGCGGCGAGGTGGGCGCACTCGTGGTCTACCTCGCCGACCGACCCCCCACGGGTGAGCTCGAGGCATGCCCGGCGGGTGAGCCGGCCAGTCGGTTCCACACCGGCGTTCACCACCGTTCGACCGGCCCCGGCCCGAGCGGCCGCGGGAGCGAACGTGATGCTTGGGCCTGGACGGCGGTGTTCCCGGAGGTCACGGAGGGCCACTACGAGCTGCTGGACGACCACGGCGTGCCGATGGCCGACGTGACCGTGGCCGGCGGCAGCGTGCACCAGCTCGACCTGCGCTGATCCAGAGCGGAGACAAGCCATGAAGATTCCCGAGTCGATTTGGCGCGGCGCGTCCCGTCGCTGGCGGCTCGCCGTGCTGATCGCGATGGCCGTGGTCCTGCCGGGCAGCGTCGGCGCGGGAACCATGGCGATGATCCCCACCGAGGCCGACCCTTCGTCGGTCCCCGGGCTCGACGGCGCCCTGCCGTTCCAGGAGGACACGGCGCTCGAGCCCTTCCTCGATGCTGAGATGCTGGCGGCCGTGCCCGTCGGGGCTAACCCGGTGGCCGAGCCGGTGCGCTCCGTGCTCTCCAGTGCCCGGGTCATCGACAGCCTCGGCAAGAGCGGCATCCCCTCGGTCGCCGTGGACTCCTACACCCGGGCAGCGGCGCGGCTGGCCACCGAGGATCCCACCTGCGGCATTCGCTGGACGTTGCTGGCGGCGATCGGCCGGGTCGAGTCAAACCATGGGCGTTTCGGAGGCGCCATGCTGCGCGACGACGGCTATCCCACCAAGCCCATCCGCGGCATCCCCTTGGACGGGCGGCCCAACGTGGCGCTGATCCGCGACACCGACGGCGGCGCGCTGGACGGTGACACCGCCTACGACCGGGCGGTGGGGCCGATGCAGTTCATCCCGTCGACGTGGCGATCCGTGGGCGTCGACGGCAACGGCGACGGCCGACGTGACCCCAACAACATCTTCGACGCCGCCTACGGCGCGGCCCGGTACCTGTGCGACGGCGACGCCGACCTCCGCAACGCCGACGCCCGCGCCCGGGCAGTCCGCCGTTACAACAACGCCGACGAGTATGTGCGCGTCGTGCTGAACCTGGCCGACATGTACGAGACCGGCGCCGTCGAGCGCCTGCCGGCGATCGGCCTTCCGCCGATGGAGCCGGCCCCGCCACCACGGCCATCACCCGGACCGACACAGCCCTCGCCGGCGCCGAACCCAGCTCCGCCGGCGCCCCCTCGCCCGGTCCCGAGCCCGGTGACTCCGGCACCGACAACGACCCCCGGCAGCACGCCGCCCCCGCCACCGCCGCCTACGACGACCGCTCCCACCGTTCCCCCACCTACGGCGCCCCCGACTACGCCGCCCCCGCCGACCACGTCGTCGACCACCACCCCGCCGACGACCACGCCCGAGCCCGACCCGTCGACGACGACGTCCACGACCACCGTGCCCGTGGGCCCGCCGGCGGAGCCGCCCGTGGAGCCGCCGGCGATGTCCGAGGAACCGCCCGCCGCAGTCGGCTGGGCGCCCGCCATGCGCGAGGTCGTCGTCGAGATCCTCGAGGAAACGGCCGAGGCGCCGGCACCACCAGAACCAGGGTAGATATCGAATAATTCGATGACTATCAGGGGATCATGCCCACCGGCCCCAGCCGGCAATCCGGCTCCACTACTGTCCGCCGGATGTCGCGGCCGGTGCCGACTACCAACATCGCCTTCGGCGATGAGGGGACCGGATCGCCCCCGCGCCGGCAGCCCGACGAGGGTGGAGGAGCGGCCGACCGGGGACTGAGCGATTGGGCACTGCTGGCGATCACCGCGGTAGTGACGCTGCCGATCCTCTGGATGGGCTACGGCACTGACATCGACGTCGGCGACGTGCTCCGGTCCGGCGAGCTCATCCGGCAGTTCGACTATGCGCCGTCGCGGAACCCCGGCGTGCCGGTGTTCGAGTCGATCGTCGCCCTGCTCGACCCGATCGGCGGCCACCTCGCCGTCAACCTGGCTACCGCCACCGCGGCCGGGATCGCGGTTGTGGGTCTCGCTCGGCTCGTGCGGGCCTGGAACCATCCCAACGGCGATCTCGTTGGGATCGCCTTCCTCGCCTCGCCGATCGTCTTGATCGCCGCGACGTCCACGGGCGACTTCATCTGGGCGGCGATGTTCTTCTTATGGGGCGCCCTGATCCACCTTCGAGGCCGCAGCGTGCCGGCGGGGGCGCTGTTCGCGCTCGCCATCGGCAGCCGCATGTCGACGCTGTTCGTCGTTGCCGCGTTCCTGGTAGCAGACGGCTGGGAGCCGATGAACCGGCGCCGGTGCGTCCGCTCGCTGCTGGTCGCGGCGCCACTCGCGGTGTTGATGTACGTGCCGTCCTGGTTGGCCTTCGACCGCTCGTTCGAGTTCCTCAACTACGGCCAGGGCTACAGGGGTCTCGCCAACCACCTCGGTCGCTTCCTCTACAAGAACTTCGTCGTCGGGGGCCTGGTGTTCATCGGCCTCGTGGTGGCGGCGGGACCGGCGTTGCTGGCATCGCTCAGGCGCTGGGGACGCGAGCCACTGGTCCGCTTCTCGTTCCTTGCCCTCGTCGCCACCGAGGCACTGTTCTTCCGGTTTCCCTGGAAGGGCGTCCACCTGTTGCCCGCCGTCATGGCGCTCGTGCTCTGGATCGCGGCGAGCAGGCGCAACACGCGCCCCTTCCTCTGGGCCGTCGTGGCCGCGGGCCTGGTCAACGGGCTCGTGGCGTTCCGCCCGTTGGCGCCGGATCGGCCCGACGACAGCCGCGGCGCACGGTGGGAACCGGCGCTCCAGCCGGGGCTCGTGCTCAACGACATCGACTGTCGGCTCACCTTCATGAGCGAGGAGCCGCACGCGCACAACGGTGCCTGGGACTGCACGCTCAAACCCCTCCGGGGATCGCCACCGGACGGTGCCGACGTCGCCACCGCCGAGGGCTGACCCCCCGGGTGCGGGCGGAGTGAGAGCGCGAGCTCCCGCCCGAGCTCGTAAGCGGGTGGTGGCCCGTGGGGTGCCGGCGTCATCGGTAGCCCGTGGTGTCGGCGGGTTTGCCGGCGTCCTGGACCTCAGGGACGTAGCGCCAGGCATCGGGTTGGCTGCCGTCGAGGTCGGTGAAGCCGTAGACCTTGGCGAGCTGCCCACTCGAGAGCGACTGGCCGTTCCAGCGGGCCACGTCGGGGTCGCTGGCAAGGGCGGCGACGGCGCGCCCCACGAACGCCGGGCTCTCGGCGATGGCGAAATGGGGGATGCGCTCGGTGGCGTCGCGCCAGTTGGCCTCGGTGACGCCGAAGGCTTCGAGCATTGCCTCGGAGCGGAGCCAGCCGGGGGTGAGTGCCACCGCAGTGCAGCCATACGGCGCCAACTCGTGCCCCAGCGCGAACGCAGTGCGGAGGTTGGCGGCCTTCGCCAGGTCATAGAAGAACGAGACGCGGTAGTTGGTGGCGTTGTACTCGGCGGTCCCGTCGGTCACCTCGACGACCAGCCCGCCCGGCGACCGAATCAGCAGCGGGAGCGCGAAGTGGGCGGTGATGGCATGGGCGTCCACGGCCCGTCGCAGGGTTTGGAGCCCGATCTCGAGCGACGACTCCCACACCGTCTTGTCCCACTCCATGGTGGTCGCACCCCAGATGTCGTTGACCAGCACGTGGAGGACCCCCTGCTCGCGCTCGATGCGGTCCACCACGGCCGCAACGCGCTCGGGCTCGAGGTGGTCGACCTGGACGGCGACCCCACGCCCGCCGGCGGCATCGACCAGTGCGGCGGTCTCCTCGATCGTCTCCGGCCGGTTCATCTCCGAGCGCTCGCGCCGAGTCGTCCGCCCGGTGCAATAGACCGTGGCACCGGCCGCGCCGAGCTCGACCGCGATCCCCCGCCCCGCGGCGCGGCTGGCGCCGGCAACCAGGGCGACCTTGCCTTCGAGTGCGTGCTTCTCCATGCGCGGTCCGGGGCGCTCGGCATCGCAGCTCGGCCCCGTCCTCCTTCCCGTTGGTGGACACGGTCGCTGGCGCCATGGTCGCCACCGCCGACAGTCAAGTCCAACGGCGACCACGGCTCCGGAGTCTTCGGGTCCTGGAGATCGACCTGCATGCAAGCGGCACACTGGCAACCCTGGGCTTCCGCGTTACGAGGGCGTAGCCACGAGGCGCTGACACCGCGCACAGCACCGGCGGCACCTCGTTGTGCCGAATGAGGGCGTTCGCTGGGACCTTCGGCCCTAAAGAGCGTGCAGCTCCGATTCATACCGTCAGGTTGACGGATCGTTCGATCCGCAAGCAGAACGAGAGGAACGGAGATGAGTACCTCAACGATCGAACGCCCCCTCACCACCGACCGACAAGAAGGCGACATCGTCCGGCTGCCGAGGCGCCGGATCGACAAGTTCCTCATCGGATTCGGCGTGATCGCGGCGATCGTGTTCGCCGTCGCCGGCGGCCTGCTCACCTGGGGCGCCAACTTCGCCAACGACTACGTCCACGACGAGCTGTCCTCGCAGCGCGTCTTCTTCCCCGACGAGGCGAGCCTCCGGGAGGAGGGACGCGACGACCTGGCGCGTTACGCCGACCAGCAGGTCACCACCGGCACCGAGGCCGAGGCCTACGCCAGCTACATCGGTGGACACCTGGAAGGCATCGCCGACGGCAAGACGTACGCCGAGATCGACGACCGTGGGGCCGCCCAGGCGGTCGTCGACGCTCGCGAATCCGGCGCCAGCGAGGCGGAGATCGCCGATATGCAGGCCACCGCCGACGAGCTGAAGGCCCAGCGAGACTCGCTGTTCAGGGGCGAGACCCTCCGGGGCCTGCTGCTATCGAGCTACGCCTGGTCGACCATCGGCCGTATCGCCGCCATCGCCGCCTGGGTCGCCTTCGCCGGCGCCGCCGTCATGGCGGCCCTCGTCGCCGCCGGGTTGGTGCACGTGCGCCGCATGAAGGCGTGACCGCCGGTTGCGTCTGGCACGGACAGACGCAACCACGGCGAGGATGATCGCCGGGCCCAACGGCCCGGCGATCATCGCGTCGTAGTGCTTGTGTGCGATCGGACCACCCGGAACAGCGCCAGGATGGCGTCGCGCACGATCCTGTCGCGAGCTCATCTGACCTGGGCACGGCAGTAGCCTTGGTCGTGTGCGCGTGATCGTCGCTGGTGGCCATGGCCAGATCGCGCTGCGGCTCCAAGGCGCTCTCACCGCGACCGGGCACGCCGCGCTGGGCATCGTGCGGGATCCCGCCCATATCGACGACGTGCGGGCAACCGGGGCCGATGCCGTGGTCTGCGACCTGGAACACGCCGCCCTCGACCAGGTCGCGGGCCTCATCGCGGGAGCGGACGCGGTGGTGTTCGCAGCAGGTGCGGGCCCGGGCAGTGGCGCGGCACGTAAGGAGACCGTCGATCATGCCGCCGCGGTGCTGGTCGCCGAGGCTGCCGAGCGGGCGGGAGTTCGCCGCTTCGTCCAGATCTCTTCGATGGGCGCCGGCTCGTCACCCCCACCGGGCACCGACGACGTGTTCGCGGCCTACCTCCGAGCGAAGTCGGCCGCCGAGGACGACCTCCGCAGCCGCGACCTGGACTGGACCATTCTGCGGCCCGGCCGGCTCACCAACGAGCCGGGCACTGGCCGGGTCGGGCTGGGGCCACCGCCGCTCGGACGGGGCGAGGTAAGCCGAGACGACGTTGCGGCAGTCATTGGCGCCCTGCTGGTCGACCCGCACAGCACCGGTCAGACGCTCGAGTTGGTCGGCGGGGACACCCCGATCGCCGACGCCGTCAGGCAGCTGTAGCCGGCGCGGCGACGGGCCGCACCTGATCGGCGGCGGCTAGGCCCCCGCTAGGCCCTCCCCGTCACGAAGGACTCACGGCACCAGACCGACCAGGGTGACGACTATGCCGGCGGCGAGCAACACGAGGGCCGCGGCCTTGCGGGCGACCCACTCCCAGGCGCGGGCCCGCTTGCTCCCGCTGCGGTCCGCGTCGCGGACGTCCCGCAGCTCGATCATGGGTCCGGAGAAGCGGCGATACCAACCACGGGCAACCACGGAGCGGCCCATCCAGTCGTCGACGTGGAACAGTCCGAACCACTCGCGCGCAAACGGGATTGGCTGGCGGTACTGCAGGGGGACGAACCCGGTCGCGTCCTGCACCACGAGGTCGGGCGACAGCACGAAGCCGGGCGTGCCGCGGCCGGTGACCGTGCCCCGAACCTCGACGGGGATGCCGGTGACGGGACCGGCGTCTAGGCGCTCGAGCAGGCCCGCGATCTCGTGCTCGGGCCGGAAACCGCCGGGGTAGCGCAGGTTCTGCTTCACGACGAACAGCGCGCCCGCCACCACCAGCGCCAGGCCGGTGGCCGCGATCGAACCGGCGAGGGCCGCCAGGACGGCGAGTCCCAGCGCCAGCCACGGCGCCCCGGCGGCGGCCAGCTCGACGGGGAAGCGCCGCCGCAGCCGCGCCGTCACGGCCGGATCGGCGCCGGCCACGGCGTGGTGGTGGAGCACCGACCAGTCCCGGGGCGCACCGGCGAGGCCGGACCGGTCCAGCGCGGCGATGCGCCGGGCGGTGAGCGGGTGGCTGGAGAACTTCTCGAGCGTGCGACCCCAGGGGTTGAGCAGGTCCCACCGCAGCGCCGCCACGGCCCGCTGGGGATCGATCCCGGCGCTGAACGCCGCCGCCATGGCATCGGCCTGCCGGGGTTCGAAGATGCCCATCGCCCGCATCGACTGGGCGCGACGCCAGCGCCCCTCGACGCGGCGGGCCTCGCGCTTGCCCAGCTTGCCCTGCTGCTGCAGGGCGGCGATGCGCTCCTTGCGCTCGGCGTCGGCCTGTCCCATCCCGTAGGCGACCTTGACCAGCGCCGAGGCCAGCGCGTCGCCGTCGCCGGTGGCGGCGCACGACCAGTGGTCGGCGGCCAGCTCTCGGGCCCGGCTGAGCGCCAGCAGCGTGAACTGAGAGATGAGGTAGGCGACGAACGCCCCGATCGCCACCGCCCGGGCCTCGGGCCGGTTGTTGCCGCGGGCCACGACGAAGCATAGGTACAGCACCATGGGAACGACGGCGGCCACCGTCATGACGGCGAAGTCCCAGTGCCTGACGTGCCCGACCTCGTGGGCGATCACGGCTTCGAGCTCACGATCGTCGAGCCGCTCGAGCAGTCCCCGAGTCACCCAGATCCGGGCGTCGCCCGGCCGGCGGCCGAACGTGAAGGCATTGGGATTGCCGTCGTCGACCACGCCCAGCTTCACCAGCGGGATGCCCGCCTGCCGGCATCGGCGGGCCACGATCTCGCCGAGGATGTGCTCGGTGTCGTAGCGGTCGCCGTCGTGCCCGATGATCTCCGCAGGGATCAGCCACTGGATGAGCCAAGGGTTGACCAGGTACTGGACGGCGAGCACGGCGATGGCGAACACGGCCGGGAACCACAGGGGCGCGTCGAGGAACACGACCACTGCCGCGCCCACGGCGAGCAGCAGCGCCAGCAGCCCGCCGATCGACGGCAACGAACGACGCAACACGAACCCCATCTCGACCTCCGGTCACCCGGTCACTCGCTGGCCTTCTGGCGCGAGCGCCAGTCCGTATCGTACGCCGAGCGCGGCGAACTGGATCGTCGGGACCCCGGGCGCGGTTCGGTGCGATGGTCGTCCGCCGTTCGACCTCGTCGGCCTATCGGGGGCGCGCGCGGATGGTGAGCGTGATCTGCCACGTGACCAACCCGACGAGCAGGACATAGGCCAGGAGGAAGACGCCGAAGACCGGCTGCCACCGCCGCGATTCGCCGAGAGTCTCGACGACGTCCAGGGCGAGCGGTGTCAGCGACGCGAGTGCGGCGAGGGTGACAGCCGCGAGGCCGACACAGGTCAGGAAGGCAGCCCTCAGAGCAGATCGCTTCGCGCCCCCGATGCGGGTCTTCTCCTCGGCGAGACGTCGGGCCTGCTCGGTGGTGAAGAGGGTGTCGAGCGCCAGCAACAGACCGAGCAGGTTGCTGGCCTGCGCGACCTGTTCGGCGAGTGTCGGCACTACGTCGGCTCCCGCACGCCGAGCGCCGCGAGCACGTCGGCTGCCCTGCCGCCGACGGGCGCCCGACGGGGGAAGGTGATCTTGCGCTGGGACGGGTGGGCCTCGGACTGGCCGAGCAGGCCGAGGCGCGCCAACTCCGACCAGGCGGTATCCAGGGTGCTCGCCTCGGTGAAGCGAAGCGTCCAGGTCAACCCGGCCTCGTCGCTGCCGGAGGGCAGAACTGTGGCATCCGTACGCATCCGCTCGAGGAACTGTTCGCGCAGTCCCTCCTCGTAGGTGGCGAGCATCGTGTTGAGGACCGTTCGGGCCGACGTGGGCGTGATCCGGAACACGAGCTCGACCTCGCGTTGCGAGACGAGGCGGCCGAGGCGTTCGCAGACCCAGCGAAGCTGATCGGCCTTCGCCGTGGTCATGCTCGTGGGGACCGGCCCGGCGCCGTTGATCAGCTCGAAGGCATGGTCGACCGCACCCGCGACGACGGCGTCGACGAGGGCGATCGCCTGCTCCTGGGAGAGGCCGCCGAGAGTCTCGAGACGGTCGACGGCGTGCGCATACGCCGCCGGATCAACCTTCACCGGTGACGATTGTCGCCGAACGATGGCTCTCGAACGCGGATCACGACCTCCGTGGAGCCGTGGGTCCCGAGGCATCGGCGGGCCGCGCCAGAGGTATGTCCGGATAGGCCTGGAGGGCGTAGTGCTCGGCCGCATCGGGAGACACGTAGCTCTTGTTGCTGTGGAGCTCGACTCCGTCGTCCGGACGGCGGTAGCACCAACGCCAACGGCCGTCGGGTTCCGGGTACACGACGAGCTCGGCGCCGTCGGCACTCGGCGCGTACGCGGCGACGCCTTCCCCCTCGGGGCGCTTCGCCCCATTGCCGGCAGGGCGGAGCACGGCGCGCAGGGGCAGCTCGGCGAACCGCTCGGCGGCGCTGGCCTGGAGCGCGGTCATGAGCCGGTAGGTGACGAAGCCGAGGACCAGTGGGACCACGGGAACGATGATGCGGAACGTCCAGCTGATCGTGGCGACCGAGGCGTCGAGCCGGTGGGCCAGCAGGTCGTTGCTGGCGGCCACCTGCAACAGCACGAAGAAGCTGAGGGCGGTGACCCCGAAGGCCGTCCGCACGGGATGGTCACGCGCCCGGTCGAGCAGGTGATGGGGCCCGCGGTCACCCGTGAACCGCGCCTCCAGGAACGGCCACAGGTACAGGGCGCCGAAGGTGACGGTGGGCACCAGCACCCCTGGATAGAAGGGGTTGGGGATCTCGTAGCCGAAGGCGCGCGCCTCCCAGGGCGGGAAGATGCGCAGCGCCCCCTCCAGCCACCCGAGCCACCAGTCGGGCTGCGCCGGCGAGGGCACCTCGGAGACCCGGAAGGGCCCATAGACCCACACCGGGTTTACCTGGACGAGGCCACCCATGGCCGTGATCACCGCCGACACGGCGAAGAACAGCCCCATCGAGAAGGCGGCGTACGTGGGCCACAGCTTGGGGCCCACGACGTTGCTCTCCCGGCGGCCGCGGGCCGCGAAGTCGGTGTGCTTCTGCCGCCAGATCAGCGCCAGGTGCACGCTGAGGAGGGCGACGATGGCGCCGGGCACGATCAGGATGTGCGTCACGAAGAGCCGGGGGATGATCGCCTCGGCCGGGAACTCGCCGCCGAAGATGAGGAACGCCATCCATGTTCCGATCACCGGTACCGACAGTGCGATCGAGTAGGCGATCCGCAGTCCGGTGCCCGACAACAGGTCGTCCGGCAGCGAGTAGCCGGTGAACCCGTTGAAGAAGGCGAGGATGAGCAGGGTCACGCCGACGATCCAGTTGAGCTCGCGGGGACGCCGGAAGGCGCCGGTGAAGAACACGCGCAGCAGGTGGACAACGATCGCGGCGATGAACACGATGGCGGCCCAGTGGTGGGCCTGGCGCATGACCAGCCCGGCCCGCACGTCGTAGCTGAGCTCGACTGTCGAGCGGTAGGCCTCCGACATCGTGGTGCCCTGCAGGGGCTGGTAGGCGCCGTGGTATGTGGTCTCGGCGACGCTGGGGTCGAAGAAGAACGACAGGAAGATGCCGGTGACGACGAGGACGACGAACGAGTACAGCGCGATCTCGCCCAGCATGAACGACCAATGATCGGGAAAGATCTTGGACAACGCGGACTCGGCGAAGGCCGAGCCGCCGATCCGGTCGTCGATCCAGGCAGCCAGTCGCCTAATCATCGGGCCGGTTCCAGAATCCGGGGCCAACGGGCTCGGTGTAGTCGGAGAGGGCGATGACAAAGCCGTCGTCGTCCAGGCCGATCGGGAGCTGGGGCAGGGGGCGGGTGGCGGGGCCGAACGTCGGCGTGGCGCCGTCGGGGACCGAGAACGTCGATTGGTGGCACGGGCAGAACAGCTCCTGGGTCTCCGCCTGGTAGAGCCCGACGGGACAGCCGGCGTGGGTGCAGACCTTGGAGAACGCCACGACACCGTCCACCGACCAGTCGCGGGGTCCCGGGACGGTGACGTCGGCGGGGAGTCGGATCAGCAGGGTCTGCGAGTCGGCGGCGTCCTCGTGGCCTTCCGGGAAGACCGTGACCACGCTGTCGAGATCCAGATCGTCGAGTCGTAGCGGGCGGCCGGCATCGGTGACCGCCCGCCGCCCGCGGCGCCACTCGGTGCGGAACAGGGCACGGCCGGGACCGGTGCCGAGCGACCGGATGGGGAACAGGGCGGCGATGCCCAGCAGGCCGAGCGACGCGGCGAAGGCGGCCGCGATGATGCGACGCCGCTCGATCGGCTCGGCGCCGGCCTCGAACGCCGCCTCCGCCCCCGGCCGCTCGGCCGTGGCGTGGGGCACGATGTCGCGCGGCTCCACGAACTGGCCGCCGGGGAGCATGTGGTGGGCGAACAGAACGAGACCCACCGCGATGCCGCCGAGGGCGACCCCGAGCAGGGCCCCTTCGATCTGGGGGTCGCCGCCGAGCGCGTAGACGACGGTGAGGCCGATCGAGGCGAGCATGCTGGCGCCGAAGGACGCGAGGACGCGAGCGCGGCCCTGGTTCATGTCTGCGCTCCTCGTTTGGTCCCGACCCAGCGGATGAACAGCACCAGGGACCCGAGCCCCAGGGCCCAGCCGACAGCGCCCTCGGCCACCGGGCCGATGCGGCCGATCGGGGCACCGCCCCGGTCGTCGGGGTTCTTCAGGTACTCGACGTAGCGGGCGATGGCGTCGAGCTGGTCGTCGTCCACGACCCCGGGGCCGAACACCGGCATGGCGCCGGGCCCGGTGCGCACCGCCTCGCCCACCTCGGTCGGGTCGGCGGAGGCGAGGCCGGGGATGACGATGCCGACGGTCTCGCCTCCGCGCTGGGCCAGCATTGCGCCGCCGATCCCGGTGGTGGCGTGGCAGGCGGCGCAGTTCTCCTGGTACACGTCGCGGCCCTCGGCGAGGTCGCCGGCCGCGGCGTCGACCGCAGGGATCCTGGGACCCGGCTGGTCGAACTCCTGGTCGAGGTAGCCCACCAGGGCGGCGATCTCGTCGTCGTCGTAGGGCGAGTCACCGGGTCTCACCGGGTCGTCTTGATCTGCGATCGGCATCCGGCCGGTACGCAGCATGAAATCCGTCAGCGCCGGCCCGTTCTCGCCGGTCACGAGATCGGGGCCGTTCGACGTCCCCGTCCCCTCGTCGCCGTGGCAGAACGAGCAGTCACGTTGGTAGAGGCGCTGCCCGAGCGCCAGCGCCTCGGCGTCGGGGGGGCCGTAGGACGCAGGCGGGCGGTACGGCTCGGGTGCGTTGAAGTACGAGCACGCCCCCGCCGCCAGCGCCGGGACCAGGGTCACCAGCAGGGCGGCCCGCGCGCCTTTCACGACGAACCCCTCGCCGTCGACACCGGCTCACCGTCCGGGATCTCCAACGACCCGAGCCAACGAGCCAGGAGGGCCGCGATCACCACCAGGTAGACCATGCCGGGCGGCACCCACATCAGCCCCCCGGCGAGCTGCTGGTCCTCGAGGGGGGTCAGGCCCCAGCTCGGGGCGACCGGCGCATGGATGGGGTACAGCGGCCGCTGAGCCAGCGCCAGGACGGCGCCGAGGGCGCCACTCTGCAGCGCCGTAGCGAACAGCAGTCCCGCGGCTGCGGGGATGGCCAGTGAGCGCCGGGCCCGCCCCAGCGCCACCGCCCAGGCGAGGGCGGACGTGGCGACCAGGCTCGCGTGCTCCAGGGCGTGGAGAGCGTCACTGCGCAGCGCGGCCTCGTAGAGGGTCGGCAGGTGCCAGGCCCACAGGACCACGGCTCCCACCACCCAGACGGCCGCGGGGTGGAACAAGGTGTCCATGGCGGCCCTGACGGCTCGGCGGGCTCGGACACGGTACAGCAGGCGGCGTCCGCGGCGGGGTAAGCCCTGGCTCAGGACCACCACCGGGCGCCCGCAGACCAGCAACGGGGCGACCACCAGCATGAGCAGCAGGTGCTGGACCATGTGGGCCGCGAACAACGAGGACGCGGCCACGTCCAGCGGCGAGGCCAGTGCGACGGCGAGCACCAGCAGCGCGCCGTAGAACGCGACGACGTTGGCGGGACGGACCGTGTGCCGTTGCCCGGCGCGCAGGTGCGCCAGCCCCGAGCGGTAGAGGAGGGCGGTGAGCGCCAGCATGCCCAGGATCAGTGGCTCGGGATGCCACGCACTCCACAGCTCGGACCGGACGACGGGGTCGTGCGCGAGCGTCAGGGCGGTGATCGCAGTCATGGCGACGTCGCACAGGTGTCGAGCAGCAACGGGGGGAGGAAGCCGAGGAGGATCGCACCGAAGAAGATGGCGCCCTCGACCATCCCGGCGAACGCCATCCACTGCGCGCGCTCCAGCACGTCGCCGTTGGAGGCCCGCTTCAGCTTCCGCCAGCACGAGAGCGCGGTCAGGCCGGCGGCAGCCGCCGTGAGCACCATCACCGAGTTGAGCGTCCACGACACCGCGTCGACGGTGAACCCCAGGATCTCGCCCCGGTCGGTGGTGGACGGGGAGCAGGCGAACCACTCCTCGAGCGAGTAGTTGAGGCCCAGGTGCCCGAGCCAGGCGACGGGGCTGCCCAGGACGCCGAACCACAGCGCCCGCGATCCCCGACTCTCCTGCCTGGTGATGTCGCGAACGTCCTGCTCGATGCTCATCAGAGACTCGGCGAGAGGTAGATGGTGGCCAGCACGAACGCCCAGACCACGTCGACGAAGTGCCAGTACATCGTGAAGTTCTCCACGGTGAGGTGACGCGACTCGTCGAAGGCGCCCTGCCAGGCGCGGGCCTGGGTCCACAGGCTGAACAGCAGCCCCGCCAGCACGTGGGCGCCATGGAAGCCGGTGATCGTGAAGAACAGCGATCCATAGGCGTTGGTTGTCGGCCCGAACTCGTCGAGCTTCTCGGGCCACTCGACGGCAACGGTCATGACCAGGAAGACCGCCCCGAGCACGAAGCCCGCCGCCAGCCCGGCCTTCAGGCGCCCCACGTCGCCGGCACGGATGCCCACATGCGCCATGTGGACGGGGATGCTCGACGACCACAGGATCGCGGTCATGATCAGCGGTAGGACGAGTCCCGGCGTGGCGATGCCGTCGGGGGGCCACGTCGGGCCGTTGCGGAATCGTAGGTAGAAGTAGCTGGCGATCAGCAGGGCGAACAAGGTCGCCTCGGTGCCGATGAGCCACACCATGCCCCACCAACCGAAGGCCCGCGGCCCGCCGTACCGCTGCGGCAGCAGTTCGCCCGGGAGGCCGGTCTCGCCGAGCACGGGGTCGTGGACCGTCGTCACCGGCTACGTCTCCTGGGTCCGTCCGCGGGGCCAGTACCAACCCATGAGTGCGCCGACGCTGGCGACGACGGTGGCGACGGCGAGCGCCCAGTTGTCCAGCAGCACCGCGAAGGCCAGGACGAGCAGCGCGGCGGAGAGAAGGAACGGCCAGACGGAGGCGTGGGGCATGTGGACGATCGCCTGGGGCCGAGCGTCGAGCATGCTCGTCGACAGCGTGACGTGGCCGTCCGTCAGCGGCCGGCCCCCGTCCTCGGGCGACTGGGCGCCGTCGACCAGCTCCGGCTGGTCCCACATGGGCTCCCGGGCACGGACCGTGGGGATGGTGACGAAGTTGTAGTGCGCCGGCGGTGACGAGGCGTACCACTCGAGCGTCTCGCCCCGCCACGGGTCGTTGCCCGCCGGGGCGCCCCGGGTCCGGCTCCGGTACCAGTTGACGATGGTGACCAGGATCCCGACCGCCAGCATGAACGCCCCGAGGGTCGAAGCCAGGTTGTAGGCATCCCAGCCGAGGCCCTTGTCGTAGGTGTAGATCCGTCGCGGCATGCCGAACAGGCCGAGCAGGTGCTGGGGGAAGAACGCCAGGTTGAACCCCACGAACATCAGCCAGAAGCTGACCTTGCCCCAGCGCTCGTCGAGCAGCCGCCCGGTCATCTTCGGTCCCCAGTGGTAGATGGCGGCGAAGATCGGGAAGACGGCGCTGCCGACCAGCACGTAGTGCAGGTGGGCGACCACGAAGTAGGAGTCGTGCACCGCCTGGTCGAATGGGATGGCGGCGAACATCACGCCGGTCACGCCGCCGATGACGAAGATGAAGATGAACCCGAGCACGAACAGCAGTGGCGTCCGCAGTACCGGTCGCCCGGCGACGAGCGTGGCCAGCCAGGCGAACACCTGGATGGAGCTTGGGATCGCCACCACGAAGCTCGCCAGCGATATGAAGCCCAAGGTGATGTTCGGCAGCCCCACCGTGAACATGTGGTGGACCCACACGCCGAAGCCGATGAGCGCCACGCTCAGCTCGCCGATGACGATGTAGGTGTAACCCACGATGGGCCGGCGGACCCAGGTGGGGATGATGGCCGAGGCGATGCCGAACCCCGGCAGAGCGACGATGTACACCTCGGGGTGGCCGAAAACCCAGAACAGGTGCTGCCACAGCAATGGATCGCCGCCAGCGTCGGCGTCGAAGAAGTGGAAGTCGAACTTGCGGTCGAGGATCAGCAGCACTGAGACCAGCGTGAGCGCCGGCAGCGCGAACACGATCTGCAGGGCCATGGCCAACTCGCCCCACACGAAGATGGGGATGCGGCTGACGATCATGCCCGGGGCCCGCAGCTTCAGGATCGTCACGATGAAGTTGATCGCCCCGCCGGTGCTGGAGATGCCGAGGAAGATCAGCCCCACCGCGTAGTAGTCGATGTTGATCCCCGGCGTGAACGCTTCCCCGGACAGCGGCACGTAGTTGAACCAGCCGTCGTTCGGGGCCCGCCCCACCAGGAACGACGAGTACAGGAAGATGCCCGCCGCCAGCAGCACCCAGTAGCCGAAGGCGTTGAGGCGGGGGAACGCCATGTCGCGGGCGCCGATCATCAACGGGACGAAGTAGTTGCCGAAGCCCGACAGCACCGGCATCGCGAACAGGAACATCATCGTGATGCCGTGCATCGAGAACAGCTGGTTGAACCCCTCGGGCCCCAGCACGTCGAGGTCCGGCCCTGCCAACTGCGTGCGGATGAGCAGCGACTCGACGCCGCCGGCGACGAAGAAGGCCATCCCGGTGTAGAAGTACCGCAGGCCGATCCGCTTGTGATCGACCGTCCCCAACCACGACCCCAGGCCCGGTGGCTCCTCCCACATCGCCTCCAGGCGTTCGACGGTCGAGACCGTCGCCGTCACTTCGGGTCCCGCGGTCGTCGTCATGCCCGCCGCTACTCCAGCTCCGTCAGGTACGCGACCACCGCCTCGACTTGCCGGGGAGTGAGCTCGGTCGGCGGCATGCTCACGCCGGGCTTGTCGTCCTGGGGGTCGGTGATGAAGTCGGCGAGGTTCCCCGCGGTGAGCGGGATGAGTCCGGCCCCGAGCGTCTCGCGGTCGGCGAGGTGCGTGAGATCCGGCCCGAGATCGCCGTCAGCGGAGGTCCCCCTGATCGTGTGGCAGCCAGCGCACGAGGCACCCTCGAAGAGCTCGCGACCTTCCCGAGCCCGTCCCGTCTCCGGTTCGGCCGCAGGCTCGGCTTCGCGTTCGAGCCAGTCCTGGAACTCGGCGGCCGGCAGCGCCTCGACCAAGATCTCCATGTGCGCGTGTTGGAGGCCACAGAACTCCGCGCATTGCCCCCGGAACTGACCGGCCTGGTCGGCGAGCACCCGCAGCCGGTTGTCGGCGCCGGGGATGTGGTCCTTCTTCACCTGCAGCTCAGGCACCCAGAAGCTGTGGATGACATCGGCCGTGGGCAGCGCGAGGTCCACCGTCTCCCCTACCGGAATGCGGATCTCGTTGGCCGTGACCGCCCCGTTCGGGTAACTAACCTCCCACCACCAGGTGTGGCCCACGACCTCCACCTCGAGGGCCCGCTCGTCGGTGGCACCCAAGTCGTTCAGCACCCCCAACGAGAACGCAAACGTCCCCGCCAGGATCCCGCCCGGGACTGCCACGCCAGCGATGACCACGAACCGGTCGCCCCACGGCACGGGCCGGGTGTCGATGTCGTCGTCGACGTGGAACTCAGCGCGACGGCGCCGCACCGCCGCCAGCAGGAAGGCCGTCACCACGGCGACCACGACGACCGAGATCCAGAACAGGACCCACCACAGGCCCTCCACCCGCCGGGCGTCGCCGGATCGCGGATCGAGGACCGAGGGCGTGTCACCGCCGCAGGCGGCGAGCACCCCCGCCAGGAGCGCAGCGAGGAGAGGACCGCCCCCGTGCCGCCCGCGGGGCCTCGCGGCGCCTGAGGCACTCGCTGCCCGGTCCGCGACAGCCTTCCCCCGCCGTGTTCGTTTGACGCTTCGCACGGGTCGTCGCGTTCCCCTCCGGGCCGCTTCGGCGCGCCTGCTACCCCCTCGAAGCCTCGCCAACCGACGCTCGCCGGGCTCGGCAAAGCGCGCTCGAATCTCACGGCGCCCGCTTCGCCACCTCCTGGGTTGCCAGCAGGACGCCAAAGACGTTGACACCGAGGGCCTCACGGGAAGGCCTCGGCCGTGGGTGCTCGAGATCCCAACCTACGTCAGAGCGGCGCGGGTGGCCAGGGTGCCGGGCCAGCAGACTCACCCGGGTCCCCCCGCAGGCCCGGCGATCCGAGCGGTCACCCGAGGGCTGCGCCGCCAGACTCTGGGCGTGGAAGGCTTCGAGGTCGTCCTCGCCGCGGTGTTGGTGTCGGTTGCTTGCCTGAACGTGCTGGCCAGCCGGATCGGCATCCCGTATCCGATCGTGCTGGTGCTGGGGGGCCTGGCGCTGGGGGCGGTGCCGGGCATGCCGCAGGTCGAGCTCGATCCCGACTTGGTGCTGCTCGTGTTCCTGCCGCCGTTGCTGTACTTCGCGGCTTTCTTCTCGGAGCTGCGTGCGCTGCGGGGCTATGCCCGCGCCCTGTCGCTCACCTCGGTCGGGCTGGTGCTGGTCACGATGGTGCTGGTGGCGGTGCCGGGGCACGTGGTGCTCGGCCTGCCATGGCCCATGGCGTTCGCGCTGGGGGCGATCGTCTCGCCGACCGACCCGGCGGCGGCGACGGCGATCATGCGGCGCCTGGGTGCTCCCCGCCTCATCGTCAACCTGGTCGAGGGCGAGAGCCTGGTGAACGACGCCGCGGCCCTGGTCGCCTACCGGGTCGCCGTCGTGGCCGCGGTCGAGGGGACGTTCTCGCTGCTCGACGCCAGCCTCGAGTTCCTGCTGGCCGCCGGCGGCGGCTTGGCGCTGGGGCTGGCGGTGGGGTACGTGGTCGGCGAGATCCGCCGACGGCTCGACGATCCGCCGACCGAGATCACGATCAGCCTGATCACCGGCTATGTCGCCTTCCTGCCCGCCGAGCATCTCAACCTCTCGGGTGTGCTGGCGGTGGTAGCCGCCGGCCTGTACCTCGGGTGGCGGGCACCCGAGTTGGCCTCGCCGCCGACCCGCCTTCAGGCGACCGCGGTGTGGGAGGTGCTGACCTTCCTGCTCAACGCCACGCTGTTCGTGCTCATCGGGCTGCAACTGCCGGTTGTGGTCGACTCCCTCAGCGGGCAATCGCTGCCCGAGCTTGTGGGGTACGCCGCGCTCGTGTCCGCCGCGGTGATCAGCGCCCGGTTCGCCTGGGCGTTCACCACGCCGTACATCGTCCGGGCTCTCGACAGGCGTCCTCGCCAACGCGAGCGTCGCGTGGGCGCCGCGGCGCGGGTCGTGATTGCCTGGAGCGGCCTGCGCGGGGCGGTGTCGCTGGCGACGGCGCTGGCGCTACCGCTGGAGACCGACGCCGGCGCCCGGCTGCCGGGGCGGGACCTGATCGTGTTCGTCACGTTCGCGGTGGTCCTGGTCAGCGTCGTGGGCCAAGGGCTCACCTTGCCCGCGCTGATCCGGCGCCTCGGGGTGGCGGCCGACGGCCGCGAGGAGGAGCACGAGGAGCTCATGGCCCGGCTGGCGGCGAGCAAGGAGGCGCTCACCGAGCTCGAGGCCATGACGGGAGAGGGCTGGGCGGGCGACGAGACGCTCGACCGGGCCCGCCAGTTCTACGAGCAGCGCAAGCGCCGGTTCGCCGCCCGGGCCGGGAAGATCGAGGACGAGGGCTACGAGGACGAGTCGCAGGTCCGCGCGCGGGTCCTGCGACGTCTCTATGGAGCTGAGCGGCGGGCGATCGTCGGGCTCCGCAACGCGGGCGACATCAGCAACGAGGTGATGCACCGCCTCGAGCGCGAGCTCGACCTCGAGGAGTCCTACCTCGATCAGTAGGCCGTCACCCTGGGTTCACGCGCCCGGCCGATGTCCGGTGGGTGACGGCTCCGCGGAGGGGTGGGCGTGGGCGCGCTCAGCCATGGTCATGGCCATCGGGCAGGCGAAGCACGGTGAAGTCCAGGTGATCCACAACGGGCGTCGGTGAGGTGCCGGCGTCGGCGTCGCGTTCGAGCGCTTCGAGCCCCTCGGCAAATGTGTCGTCATCGAGCGCGGCGAGTGTTGAATCGGCGCGGGTCGATAGTCGGCCATGGAGCTCGCGCAGACTCGCGGCGGTCACTTGCGCAACCTTGGTCGTGAACTCATCGACGAAGCCTGCGGAACCGAAGGCTTCGAGGACCCGGCGCCGACTCGGGAACGTGGCCGCGAAGCGTCCCGCTGCCGGAAAGTAGTGGTAGAGCACAAAGTCGACACCGCACGAGCCGATCTCGTCGTTGTGGCCGAACGCGCCCCGTATGAGGAGGCGACCGCCGGGCCGCAGCACCCGGCGGAGCTCGAACGCTGCGTTCTCGAGGTCGTCGATGTGATGGACCACCTGTGACATCCAGACCGCGGCCACTGCGTCATCGCAGAGCGGGATCGACTCGGCCGCACCGGCAACCACGTCGACACCGACCAGGTGTTTCGCCCTGGCCCGTGTGGCCATGGCAACAGCCGGTTCTACTGCGATCACGGCTGCGCCGGCCCACTGCGCTAGGTGGCCCGAAAAGCGACCCGTGCCCGCACCTAGGTCGAGTATCGGCCCCTGGCCGACCGCGCCAAGGAATGGTCTGACGGCGGCGGCCCACGTGTCGAACGCACCAGGCGCAAGGCTCCGCCCGGCGTCGTAGGCGCTCGCCATCCACCCCTCGTAATCAGCACGAGGCATACGAACGGACCATACGTGACGTTCATGACGTCACCGCAGCGAGAACCCGGCGAGACGAGTGCGGCAGCGTCGTCGCTCACGTCGCTCAGAAACGATGAGTCTGGATCGGACCGGCCGTCTGAGAGTCGATCCGGTACTGGCTGAGAGGAGTGTCGATTCTGCCGTGTGGTGTCGTCTATTCGCTGGCGGCGAAGGCTTCCAGGATCCGACTCGGGATTCGACCACGATCACTGACCGTAAAACCATTCGCGCGCGCCCACTCGCGCACTGCCGCCGCGTCCAGCGCACCGCGACCCCGGCGACGGGTCTTCGCCGCGGCCGTCTTGTTGGCGGCCTTCGCGGCTGAGCCTGCTCCGCCGGTTCGGCGACGCGGTCGCAGGCGCCTACCTGCTCTGGTCAGCTCACCGAGGTGGGTTTGGCACAGGTCGAGCTCGTAGCGGGTGCTGCCGTTGTCCAGTCGAACCGTCGCGACGGCCTCGGTGCCGTCACCGTGGAGATCGCAGGTAAGCACGACGCGCGTTGTCTTGGCCACGTACTCAAGTTTGCAGCGCCACGGCTCCGATGAGCCAGCCGCGAAAACTCACCGAGCTGCGCGCTCGCGTCCGAGGACGTCGGCGATTGCCGCGAGGTATTCGATGTGGGCGTCGGTGGAACCAAGCCCCAATCCCATCGTGAGGACCGCAGCGTGCGTCCCGCCGGCGTCACGCCACGCCGCGATCTTGGCCGCGACCGCCTCCGGGCCCTTCCGGCTCATGACCACGTACTCGCCGCCGAAGCTCTCGACGGGCCTGCCCTGGTGAACGACCCGCCCGCGTATCCGGTCCCAGGCGCCGAACACGTCCTCGGTCCGGCCGCCAAAGATGAACCCATCGCCGACGCGAGCCGCCCGCTCGTGAGCGGCGTCGCCGAAGCCGCCCAGCCAGATCGGGATCTGCCGCGTGGGCTTGGGAGTGATGGCGGCACGCTCGATGCGGTCGAACCTCCCGCTGAAATCGACCACCGGCTCGGCCCACAGCCGGCGCAGCACAGCGATCTGCTCCTCCTCCCGGGCGCCACGGGTACCGAAGCTCTCGCCCAGAGCCTGGTACTCGACGTGGTTCCAGCCGATGCCCACGCCGAGACGCAGCCGCCCGCCTGACAGCAGGTCGACGTCGGCAGCTTGCCGAGCGACCAGGGCAGTTTGGCGCTGCGGCAGGACCAGGACTCCGGTGACGAAGCCGATGCGCTCGGTCACCGCGGCGAGGTGGGCGAACATCACCAGCGGGTCGTGGAACGGATCGCGCTCGGTGTAGGGACCGACCAAGGGCGGGATCCGGTCCTCGTGCACCGCACCAAGCACATGGTCATAGGCCAGCAAGTGATCGAAGCCGAGCTCCTCGGTCGCCAGACCGATCCGACGCACCGCGTCGGGGTCACCGCCCAGCTCGATCTGCGGATACACCACACCGATCTGCATGCCGCCACCCTGCCACGAACGCCGGGCGGGTCGTTGGGGAATGCTCCCCTGGGGGATAGCTTTGGCCCACATGCCGCCGGCGCGGGAAGAGGCCAACGACCCGCCTGCGCTGGCCGGTCGCTCCAGCGGGTGGGCGCGCGTGGGCCTACACGGGCGGGCCGAAGAGTCGGAGCTGATCTCGTCGTTCCTCGATCGGGCTGCGCTCGCTGGCGGCGCGCTGGTGATCGTCGGGGAGCCGGGGATAGGCAAGACGGCGCTGCTGAACCACGCAGCCGACGCGGCGATGGCGGCCGGCACTCGGGTCCTGAGGGCCGAGGGGGTCGAGTTCGAAGCCGACGTGGCCTTCTCGGGGCTGAACCAACTGTTCATGCCCCTGCTCGGCCAGCTTGATGGACTCGCTGAACTGCACCGGGATGCGCTGACCTCGGTGCTCTGCCTCGGAGACCGACACGGCTCGACGCCGGGCCGATTGGTGGTGTCCAACGCCGCGCTCGGCCTGCTATTGCAAGCGGCGGAGGAGTGTCCCGTCCTGTTGGTCGTGGACGACCTGCAGTGGCTGGATCGCTCGACCGCGGACGTGTTGAGCTTCGTGGCCCGCCGCCTCTCGGGGAGCCAGGTCGGACTCCTGGCCGCCACCCGCTCGGAGGTGCAGAGCTTCTTCGACGGTGGAGCTGCCCCAACCCACGAGTTGGGGCCGTTGGACGACGCCGCGGCAAGCGATTTGCTGCAGGAGCGGTTCCCGATGCTTGCGCCCCGCGTGCGCACTCGCCTGGTGGCCGAGGCGCAGGGCAACCCGCTGGCCCTGCTGGAGTTGCCGCGTGCGTTGAACGGGTGGCGAGGAATCGCGCGGCCAACACCCCCGCGATTCCTGCCACTCACCCGTCGCGTGCAGGACCTGTTCGCCTCCCGTGTCGCGGACCTCCCAATGGCGACCCGAACGTTGCTGCTGCTCGCGGTGCTGGACGGCACCGGCGAGCTCGGCGTCCTGCGATCCGCCACCGGGGACCCCGAACTGCGGGGACTTGCCGCGGCGGAGCAAGCCGGGCTGGTGCAGGTCGACGAAGCCACGCGTCGGCTCGTGTTCCGACACCCGCTCATTCGCGCGGGTGTCATGGGGCTCTCGACCGCGGACGAGCGACGCCGAGCGCACATCGCTCTGGCAGAGGCGCCTGTCGAGCGGCCCGAGCATCGGGCGTGGCACCTCGCCGAAGCAACGATGGAGCCCGACGAAGAGGTCGCCGCGTTGCTCGCGGCGGTCGCCGACGGGACGTGGCGGCGGGGTGATGCCGCCGGAGCGGTTGCCGCCCTGGTACGGGCGGCCGAGCTGAGCCCGCGTAGCGCCGACCGGGGGCGTCGCCTGGCCGGGGCCGCCTACGTCGGACGGGTGACAGGCGACTTGCGCGACGTTTCCCGGCTGCTCGCCGAGGCCGAGCGGGCCGACCCGTCGGTCGGCGAATCGCTCGAGGCCGCGGTCGCGACGTCGTACCTGCTCCTCGTCGATCAGGGCGACATCGACACCGCCCACCGCCTGCTGGTCGGCGCGATCGAGCAACGAGCCGACCGCTCGGATGCCGTCGACAACGTGCTCGCCGACGCACTCCAGACGCTCCTGTACGTGTGTTGGGTCGGAGGGCGACGCGAACTGTGGAACCCACTCGAGGCCGCGCTCGCTCGCCTTGGGCCCAAAGTTCCCGAGCTTCTGGCCCTGTCCAGCGGCTTCTATGCGGATCCGGTCCGGGCCTCCGGGCCGGCTCTGGCTCGACTCGATGCTGCCATCGGGGCGCTGCGCGAGGTGGCCGAGCCGGCGGACACCGCGAGGATCGTCGACTCGGCGATCTTCCTCGACCGGCTGGGCGGCTGCCGGCAGACGCTGTGGCAGGTCGTGCACGACGGCCGAGCGGGCGACGGCAACACCTCCATGCACACCGCGCTGATCACCCTCTCCATCGACGATTACATGACCGGCCAGTGGGAGGAGGCCGACGAGCTGCTCGACGAGCTGCTCGGGCTCTCGCAGGCCCTCGGCTATCACATCTTGTGGCCGGCCCAGCATGTCCAAGCGCTGCTCGCCGCCGCTCGCGGCGCTTTCGAGACGACCTGGGCGCTGACGGACGAGATGTCCCGATGGGCCGAGCCACGGGGCATGCACGCGGTCCGCTGGTACGGCCATCACGCGCGAACGCTCGCCGCCATGGGTCAGGGTGATTTCGACTACGCCTATCAGCAGGCCGCCGCCGTCAGCCCGCCCGGCACCTTCACCCCGTATGTCCCGCACGCGCTCTGGGTCACGATGGACCTCGTCGAAGCCGCCGTTCGCACCAACCGCCATGCCGAGGCCACCGCGCACGTCGCCGCCATGCGCGACGAAGGGATCGCGGCGCTTTCGCCTCGACTGGCGCTGCTGGCCGGCGCATCGGCCGCGATCGCCGCACCGGACGACGAGGCCCGCGAGCTGTTCGACCGGGCGCTGGCCCTCCCCGGCGTCGACCGCTGGCCGTTCGACCTGGCCCGAGTGCAACTGGCCTACGGCGCCCGTCTCCGGCGGACCCGGGCAAGGAGATCGGACAGCGACTCGAGCTGTCTCACCGGACAGTCGGCTCGCACCTCCACCGGATCTATCCCAAACTCGGCATCGCCACCCGATCAGCCCTCCGCGACGCGCTCAGCAGCACGCAAACCGCTCTGCCCGACGAGCTCCCAGCAACGGGAACCGGATAGCTCGCCGTCACCGGGACGGGCGCATGCACCAGCTAGGGGGCCCGCTGCCGTCGCACAACCTCGTGAGGCTGCCTCGGATGAGGTGACCGCCGGGGCAAGGCGATGCGGACGCTCGGCGTCACGGGCGGGTAAGCGCCTCCGTCAGCCCTTTGAAATCCTCGACAGTGACCGTCAGCGCGGAGTGGCCCTTGCGGCGGAGCGGCGACGGCACCTTCTCCCGGAAGTGGATGCACACGCCGGCGTTCGCGTTCGTGCCGAACGTGAGCCCGTCGTCCTTCATCGAGCCTCGGGCCCCTGCTGCCGTCCACCAGCGGTAGTTCCGGGTGATGTGGGCGCCTTCGACATTCTCGAGCGGGGTCTCGAGCTTGAAGGGGCCGAACGTCGCCCGCAGCCGTCCATCGTCGGTGAGGGTGACTCCGTCCTTCCCTGGTCGGACGCCGAAGACGCCCCAGAAGGCGACCAGCCGCTTGTCGAACGAGTATCGGTAAAACGTGGTCATGGGTGCCCGCTTCCGTTCACGGTGTCGTTCGGCGCCCGGCCCTCATTCGCTGGCGGTGGTTCGATCGTCATCGGGGCCGCGGCCGCGCTCGTCTCCGTACATCTGCTCGAGCAGGTCGGCGTAGCGCTCGGTGACCACGTTGCGCCTCAACTTCTGCGTCGCCGTCAGCTCGCCGGATTCCTGCGAGAAGTCGTGGTCGAGGAGCTCGAACTTCTTGATCTGCTCCACCTGCGCGTACTTCGCGTTGGCCCGGTCGAGCTCGGCCTGGATGAGGTCCCGGACCTCGCCGCGGCCGATGAGCGACGGCAGGTCGTCCGGCAGCCCGCGCTCCAAAGCCCAGGGCAGGATCTCCTCGGAGTCGAGGGTTATCAGCGCGACCGGATAGGGGCGACGGTCCCCGTACATGACTGCGTGAGAGATCCAGCGCGACTGCCGCAGGTCGTTCTCGAGGTTCGCCGGGGTGAGGTTCTTGCCGCCGGCGGTGATGATGATGTCCTTCTTGCGACCGGTGATCGAGACGAAGCCGTCCTCGTCGATGGAGCCCAGGTCCCCGGTCCGCAGCCATCCGTCCGCGGTGAACGCCTCACGTGTCGCCTCCGGGTCGCGCCAGTACTCGCGGAAGACGTTCGGCCCCGTGGTCAGAACCTCGCCGTCGTCGGCAAGCTTGACCTCGACGCCCGGAAGGGGCTGGCCGACCGTGCCGAAGCGGAGCTGGCCAAGGGTGTTCACGCAGCCGACGCCGGCCGTCTCCGTCATCCCCCAGCCCTCGAGCACCGGAACGCCGCAGGCGTAGAAGAACTCCAGGATCTCGGCCGCGATCGGGGCTGCGCCCGACACGGCGTACTTGACCTCGCCGCCGAACAGCCCGCGTACGTTCCGGTAGAGCGCATCGTCCGCCTCCTCGAACGCGCCACGCAGACCGTCTGTGACCTCCTCGCCGCGCTGCTGCATCCGCCGGACCCGCACGCCGAGCTCGACGGCCTGGCGCAGCCGCCCCTCGTCCTCCGCGGCGGCGGTCGCCAGCGCGTAGATCTTCTCGAAGATTCGTGGCACCGACGGCAGGTAGGTGGGCTTCGTCTCCTGAAGCTCCGCGACGATCCGCTTCGTGTCGCCGCCGAAGTAGACGATCGAGCCGCCTATCTCGAATGTCGCCAGCTGCACCATCAAAGCAAAGGCGTGCGCGAGCGGCAGGTAGAGGTAGCTCACGTCCTCCTCGGTGACGAACCCGATCTCGTGATCGATCACGCCCACCGAGGCGCAGTTACCGTGCGTGAGCACCACCCCCTTCGGAGGACCGGTCGTGCCCGACGTGTAGATCACCGTGTACGGGTCGTCCGAGGACACCTCCTCGCACCGGAGCTCGAGCTCGGAACGGTCCGCGACGCCGCGGCCCCGCTCGCGCAACCCCTCCAGGGAGGTCGCGCTCGCGTTGCCGTCAGGATCCATGACGATCACCTGCTCCAGACGCTCCAAGCGGCCGCGGACCTGGGCGATCTTGTCCAACTGGGAGGCGTCCTCACAGACGATCATCCGAGCCTCCGAGTTACCCGCCACCCACTCGCACTGCTCGGGCGAGTCGCTGGGATAGATCGGTACCACGACTCCTCCGGCGCGGGAGATCGCCAGGCTCGCGAACGTCCACTCCGGCCGAGTGTTCGCCAGGATGCACGCCCGGTCACCCGGCTCGAGCCCGAGCGCGACAAGCCCGAGCGCGAGCTCGTCCGCGAGCTCGCCGACCTCCGCAAAGGTGCGCTCCCGCCACTCGCCACCCTCGCGATGTCGCAGCGCGACGCGATCGCCAAAGCGCTCGGCCGCCGTCGCCGCCGCGCGCGCGAGCGTCCTTTGCCCGGGCTTGACCGGCTCTGACACCATGCCTACCTCCTCGACCGTTCCACTGAATCGCTGGATGCCACGGGCCCAGAGGGCCCAGTTTCTGTCATGCCGACGGGTTCTCGAGGACCAGCGCGACGCCCTGGCCCGATCCGACACACACGCCGGCCACGCCGTAGCGGTCTCCGCGCTTGCGCAGCTCGGTCGCGAGCGTGAGCACGTAGCGGGTACCCGATGACCCGAACGGGTGGCCGATCGCGACCGCGCCGCCGTTCGGGTTCAGGCGCTCGTCGGGGACCTCGAACCCGTCGAGCTGCTTGGGCAGCTCGCGCAGGATCGCGACCGCGACCGCGGCGTACGCCTCATGGATCTCCCAGACATCGATCTGGTCCGGGGTGAGGCCGGCCCGATCGAGCGCCTTCGGGATGGCGAATGCCGGCGCGATCCCCATGATCTGCGGGTCGAGCGCGTGCGTCGCCGACGCGACCACTCGCGCCAGCGGGTCCACGCCGAGCTCCCTCGCCGCCTCCGCGCTCGCGAGCACGACCGCGCTCGCACCGTCGTTCAGCGCCGAGGAGTTACCGGCCGTCATCTGCGTGGTGTTCGGCTGCGCTGGGAGAGCGGCGAGCTTCTCCGCCGTCGTGTCGTCACGGATACCCTCGTCATGCTCGAACGTGCGCCCGGGCTGCTTGCGGCTCGCCGGGATCTCGACCGGATGGATCTCCAGCGCGAGCCGTCCCGAATCGCGCGCGGCCGCCGCGTGCTGGTGGGAGCGCAGCGCAAACGCGTCGATCTCCTCACGGGACAAGGAGTAGCGGTCGGCGACGTTCTGCGCGGTCTTCATCATGTCGATGTACGCGTCTCTGGCGAGCAGCGCTGGGTTCGGGGGCCCCCCGGCGCCGGCCCACATCGTGTCGAGCATCAGCACCGGTCCACGCGGCATGAACGGCGCGTCGCCCTTCATCAAGGCCCAACCCGACCGTGACATCGACTCGACCCCGCCCGCCAGGCCGACGCCGAGCTCGTCGGAGCGAATCGCGTGCGCGATCTGGATCGCGCACGTTAGAGACGACGCGCAGAACCGGTTGACGGTCGCCGCGGGGACCGAGTCCGGGAAGCCGGCCGCCAACGCCGCCCAGCGCGCGATGTCGCCCATCCCCTCGTGCGCCACGTTGACACAACCCGCCGAGATGTCCTCGATCCGGTCCAGCGGAACCCGGGCTCGCTCGCACGCCGCGACCATCGTCTGGCCGAGCAGGTCGTCCGTCCGGATGTGCGACAGGGAGCCCCCGTAGCGCCCGACCGGGGTTCGCACGCCGCCGAGGACAAAGGCATCGGTCATTGTCGTGGTTCTCCTCGATCGGGAATTGATGTGAGAGCAGCGGTCCGAGAGCGCCGGTCACGGCTCGCCTCCTCGCACGGCTCGACGGTACCGAGCCAGATACAGATCGGTGCGCCCCGGCCGGAACCGGCCCGTGAGCTACGGGGTCATCGTTCTGCCAGGTCGGTGACCTGGGCATGCGCGCCGGGGCATTACGTGCTACGCCATTTGACGCTAGCGAGCCGGTCCCGGCGCCGAGAGAATCCGCTGACCCCCCTGGCGACGCCGGGACTGCCGAAACCGACGGAGCCAGGCACCGAGATCACCGCCTACTTCCAGATCACTCCTCAGGAGCTGCCATGAGCGTCACCAGCGATCCCACCGTTCCCGACTACATCGCCGGTACCTGGACCATCGACCCGGTCCACTCCGAGATCGGCTTCTCGGTCCGCCACATGATGGTGAGCAAGGTGCGCGGCAGGTTCACCACGTTCAGCGGCGACATCGTGACCGGCGAGTCCCCGCTCGACTCGAGCGTCACCGCCACCATCGACCTCAGCTCGATCGACACCGGCAATGCGGACCGCGACAACCACATCCGGTCTGCCGACTTCTTCGAGGTCGACCAGCACAAGACGATGAGCTTCCGCTCGACCGGTGTGCGCCAGGATGGCGAGGACTACGTGCTCGACGGCGAGCTCACCCTCAAGACGATCACCAAGCCGATCTCGCTTCGCCTCGAGCTCGGGGGCTTCGGTCCGGACCCGTACGGCGGCACCCGCTCCGGGTTCACGGCGATCGGTCAGCTCCAGCGCAGCGACTTCGGGGTCGACTTCAACGCCGTGCTCGAGGCCGGTGGCGTCGTCGTGGGCGACAAGGTGGACATCCTTCTCGAGATCGAAGCGGTGCTGAACGCGTGACGGCGGCGGCCAGTTTCGAGGCCCGGCTCGTCCACACCGACCACGAGGCCGCCGTCGTCGTTCGCGGCGAGATCGACGTGGCGACCTGCGGCCGCCTGTGGCCGGTCATGGAGCAGGCTATTTCCCTCAGCCCTCGGTTGGTGCTGGACCAGGAGTTGATCGCGATGCCGGCCATCACCGTCGACCCGCCTGAAAGGAGTATGCGATGAGCCAAGCCTGCGGTCACCTCGACCAGGTCAGGGATGTGGCACCGAGCAGCACCGGCTGCGAGGACTGCCTGCGCATCGGCGGCCAGTGGGTACACCTGCGCATGTGCATGTCGTGCGGCCATGTCGGTTGCTGTGACAACTCGCCCAACCGGCATGCCACCGCCCACTTCGGATCGCAACACCACCCGATCATCCAGTCCTACGAACCGGGCGAAGACTGGTGGTACTGCTACGTGGACGATCTGGCGTTCGCAATCGACGACGCGCCATCGTTCGCCCATCCATGAGCGTCGGCCCGGAGTATCCGAGCAACAGTCGCATCGGTCACCGGAGGGGGGCTCGCATGGACGACCTGGACAGCCAACATCGGGGGGTGTGGCCGGAACTGACGCTGTCGCATTGGGACGACACCCGCGACACGTTGCACCTGTGGACCCAGATCGTCGGCAAGGTCCGTCTCGGCCTCACGCCGATGATCAACCACTGGTGGCAGGTCCCTCTCTACGTCTCCGCGCGTGGGCTCACGACCTCGCTCATGCACGCCGGCGGCCGGGGCGTGGAGATCGAGTTCGACTTCGTCGATCACGTCCTCGAGCTTCGAACCACCGACGGCGAGCGGCGCCGCGTCGCCCTCGAGCCCCGTTCGGTGGCGAGCTTCTACGCGGCCACGACGGCGGCGCTCGACGAGCTCGGGGTGCGGGTCCGACTGTTCGCCCGCCCGTCCGAGGTCGTCGAGGCGATCCCGTTCGACCGGGACGAGGTGCACCGGTCCTATGACGCTGACGCGGCGCACCGCTTCTGGCTGGCACTCGTCCAGGCGCACCGGGTGATGGTCCAGTTCCGAGCGGGCTTCGTTGGCAAGGCCAGCCCTGTTCACTTCTTCTGGGGCGGAGCCGACCTCGCTACCACCCGCTTCTCGGGCCGGCCCGCACCAAGGCACCCGGGTGGCGTTCCGAACTGCCCGGACTGGGTCCAGGAGCTGGCTTACAGCCACGAGGTCTCCAGTTGCGGGTACTGGCCCGGCGCTGGCGACGAGGGCTCGTTCTACGCCTACGCCTACCCTCAGCCCGAGGGGTTCCCCGACTGGCCCGTCGAACCGACCGCCGCCTACTACGACGACCAGCTCGGCGAGTTCCTGCTGCCCTACGGGGCGGTACGTGTGGCGTCGGACCCGGACGCGGCTCTGTTGTCGTTCTTTCAGACCACCTACGAAGCTGCCGCCGAGCTCGCCGACTGGGACCGCGCGTCGCTCGAAGTGGCACCGTCGTTGGCCGGCCCATGAGCGCCGGACCCGCCAGCGCGCTCGGCGAGCCGGACAACGATCTCGTCATCGACGACGGCGTGACCGTCGGCCCCGGCGCCATGATCCATGGCTGCCGCATCGGCGCCCGGTCCGTGATCGAACCGGGCGCGATCGTCTGTGACGGCAGCGAGCCCGGTGCCGACGCTCGTGACATGCTCACGTGAGCACTTCCTCCAAGGAGTCGCATGACCATGCAAAGAGCGCATCGTGATCAGCGCAGGCCGCTCCACCGTGGCGAGGAGGCCAAACGGTGAGGCGCTTCTCGGTCCGGCCGTCGCTCACGTTCCGGGGTCGAACGTTCAAGGGGCTGCGGGGTTGGTCGGGCAAGCCGCTGCACCCGCCGCTCACCGACTTCCCCATCGTCGCTTATGTGCTCGCCGCGACGTTCGACGTGATCTCGATCATTGGCGGAGACGACGAAACGTGGGCGCGTGAGTTCTGGCACGCCGGCACCTACGTCTTCATCGGCGGCGCCGCGGTCTCGGTGTTGACCGCGCTGACCGGACTATGGGATGCCTGGAAATCCTCCAAGGCCGGCACGCAGGCGCGCCGCACGATCAACAGCCACGCCGCGATCATGACCACCGTCACCGTGCTCGCGCTGGCCGACATCGGATGGCGTCTGAACGACTACAACACCCGCGCCTACACGCCCGTCGGCATCGTGGTCCTGTCGGTGGTGATCGCGTTGCTGGTGTCGGTGGGTGCGACCTTCGGCGGCACCCTCGTCTACGACTACGGGTTCAACGTCGAGACCGCGGGCGACTCCCCCGTGTGGCACAAGTCCGAACGCGATGTGCTCCCTGGCCAACACGACTGATTGCGGGAAGGAGGCGACGTGACCAGGCTGAAGGGCCAACCGGGCTTCACGACTCCTTCGCCTGACGAACGCGATCCCTCGGTCACGGCGGTGGCCGCTGTCAGCCTCGTCGCCGGGCTGGCGTGCACACTGGCGCCAGCCGCCACCGCGCGCCTAGCCGGCATCGACGCCACCCTCGGAGTGCTGCGTGCGGTCGGCCTGGCGGATCTGGCCCTGGCGCTGGGCCTTTACGTCGGCCGACCGTCGTGGCCATGGCTGGTGGCGCGCGCCGCGTCGAACCCGGCCATCGCCGCCGTGTCGCTGGCGTCGGCCCGATCACGACGGGCCCGTCTGCTCGCCGCCGGCCTAGCGGTCGCCACCGTTTCCGACCTCCGGACCGCCGCCCGGCTCCGCGCCGCCCACCGCTGACCGGCTGGCGACGAAGCAGGGACGCCGCGTGGCGTCTATGTGAGCTCCGTCGCGTTCGCCCCGTCGTTGCGGGCCTCGATGGCCTTGACGGTCTGAGGTCACGACCGCACGGTAACGGCCGGTTGGGGTGGTCCCCGGTACGGGTCGGGTTCCGTACCGGGGTCGCGTTCGGTTGGAACCGGGGGACGATGCGGCCGGGCGGCCGAATCCGGATGATGCAGGCATGACCAGTACGGGCATCCAGATCGGGACCATCACTTCGGCGGTCGACAACGCTCAGGCGTCGCAGCCCCGCGAACGTGGCCACGTCCGGGTGCCTGGGTTCGGTCCGGCGGAGCAGCGGTTCCAGGTGCGCCATCTGGTGATCTTCCGAGCTCCGATCGTGGGATGTTCCCGACCGGCTGCGGTTGGCGCAGTTTGAACCCGTGCCCAGCTAGCGGCTCATCGGTCCGATCGGTTGCGGACGTACCTGCCCGGCGGTTCGGGCAGGCGCAGGGCTCCTCAGCCTGGCATGTGGGTGGCGGTGGCGGGGCGCCTGGTGGTGATCGGTAGTGTCCGGGGGCTTGAGCTCGAGTGCATGGGTGGCCGTCGGCCTCGACAACGGCGGCACGGCCAACAACGCCACGCTGGTCGATGCGGCGGGAAGGTTCCTCGTGGATCGTCTGCTGGAGACGCCGAGTCGCG
>DASSDL010000079.1:0-5681 GCA_035697145.1 Acidimicrobiales bacterium | reverse complement strand
TTCGAGAACGGCCGGCTGCAGACCGCGGCCCGGGCCATCGGCGTGATGCAGGCGGCGTACGAGGACGCCCGGCAGTACGCGCTCGACCGCTCGGTCTTCGGTCAGCCCATCGCCAGCTATCAGCTCACGAAGGCCAAGCTGGCCCGCATGGCGGTGACCATCCAGGCCGCTCGGCAGTTCGCGTACGCCGTGGCCCGCCTGATGGCCAAGGGCGAGGGCGCGATGGAGGCGGCGATGGTCAAGGCGTACGTCTGCAAGGCCGCGGAATGGGTCACGCGCGAGGCCATGCAGATCCACGGCGGCTACGGGTACGCCGAGGAGTACGCCGTCAGCCGCTACTTCGTCGATGCGCGGGTCCTGTCGATCTTCGAGGGCGCCGACGAGACCCTCTGTCTCAAGGTCATCGCCCGCCGCCTCGTCGAGTCGGTGAGGCAATAGGTCGGCGGGCGCTGGCGTGCCCGTCGCCCGGCCCGGCATCTAGCGTCCCTGCGATGCAGGACCTCGAGGGCAAGGTTGCGGTGGTGACCGGGGGTGCGTCGGGCATCGGCCTGGCGTTGGCTCGGCGGTTCGCCGGCGAGCACATGCGGGTGGTGCTGGCCGACGTGGAGCGCGCCGCGCTCGACAAGGCGAGCAACGAGCTGGCCGACGAGTTCGGCGCCGAAAATGTCATCGGCGTCCTCACCGACGTGCGGGGCGACGATGCGGTGGACGCCCTGGCTGCGGCCGCGTTCGAGCGGTTCGGCGCGGTCCACGTGCTGTGCAACAACGCCGGCGTCGGCGTCGGTGGGCTCGCCTGGACGGTGCCGGCCGACCGCTGGCGCTGGGCCGTCGACGTGAACCTCCTGGGGGTCGCCCGCGGCATCCGGGCGTTCGTGCCCCGGATGATCGAGCAGGGCGAGGGACATGTCGTCAACACGGCGTCGGCCGCCGGCATCCTCACCGGGCCGGGGATGGCGCCCTACTTCGCCACCAAGCATGCGGTGGTGGCACTGTCGGAGTCGCTGTACTTCGACCTCCAGCTCACCGGCGGTACCGTCGGCGTATCCGTTCTGTGCCCGGAGTGGGTGCGTACCAACATCGCCGACACCGAGCGCAACCGGCCCTCGGACGTGGCGCCGGCTGAGCCGGGACCGGTGTCGGGCTTCGACATCGACCCCGACATGGTGCGGGCGGTGATCCAAGGTCTGATCGACGGCGGCATCGACCCCGACGATGTCGCCGGCCAGGTGGTCGATGCGATCCGAACCGGCCGCTTCTGGGTCCTGACGCACCCCGCCACTGTGGAATCCGCACGCAAACGCTGGGACGCCATTGCCAGTGGCGGCCAGCCCGTGCTCTGGAACGTGACGCCGGGCTGACAGGACGGCAGGCCGAGTGCGGCGCACCTGTCGACCCAGTCCTTGACAACGGCACCCCCCTGGTTGCTATACATACGACCCGTATGTATGAAGACGGCTGAGAGACAGCCGCGGCAGGCAGGGAGGCGACATGGCGGATGTGGTCGTGGTCGGTGGAGGCGTCGTGGGCCTGTGCGGAAGCGTGCTCTTGGCGCGTGACGGCCACCGAGTCAGGCTGCTCGAGCGTGACCCGGCGCTGCCGCCGTCGTCGTCCGACGACGCCTGGACGGACTGGGAACGGCGGGGTGTCAACCAGTTCCGCATGCTCCACACCTTCCTGCCCCGCTTCCGCGAGGTCCTCGAAGCCGAGCTCCCCGATGTCGCGGGCGCACTCGACGGCGTCGGTGCGCTGCGGTCGAACGTCATCGACAGCCTCCCGGCGCAAGTCACGGGCGGCGCCCGCCCCGGCGACGAACGGTTCACCGCGCTCACCGGCCGCCGCCCGGTCGTCGAGGCCGCGATCTCGCGGCTGGCGGGCCGTGAACCGGGCCTCGAGATCCGGCGCGGTACCGCAGTGCGGGGTCTCGTCACCGGCATAGAGCCCCGGCAGGCCGGGACCCCCCGGGTGGTCGGCGTCGTCACCGACGCGGGCGAGGAGTTGCGCACAGACCTTGTCGTCGACGCCAGCGGACGGCGTTCACCGCTGCCGCAATGGCTCGCAGCCATCGGCGCCCGGGCGCCCGAGGAGGAACGGGAGGACTCGGGCTTCGTGTACTACGGCCGCCACTTCCGCTCCCCCGACGGATCTGTCCCGCCCGCGTTCAGTCCGCCACTCCAGCCCTACGACTCCGTGTCGATCCTGCTGCTGCCCGCCGACAACGGCACCTGGGGCGTTGGCCTGATAACGAGCGCACGCGACGCCGTTCTGCGGGCCGCTCGCCACTTGGCCGTGTGGGAGCGGATCGTCAAGAGCTATCCGCTCGCCGCCCACTGGCTCGAAGGCGAGGCGATCTCGGACGGCGTCGACGTCATGGCCAAGCTCGAAGACCGCCACCGCCGACTGTGGGCGGCCGGGGCCCCGGTGGCGACCGGGCTGATCGCCCTGGGCGACGCGTGGGCCTGCACCAACCCGTCCGTCGGTCGCGGCGCCTCCATCGGCCTGCTGCACGCGCTGTGCCTGCGCAACCTGCTGCGGGCGGTGCCGGCCAGCGACCGCGTGGAGCTGGTGTGGCGCTGGGACGTGGTGACCAGGGAGGTCGTCGAACCCTGGTACCGCGAGACCGTCGCGTTCGACCGGCACCGGTTGGCCGAGATCGAGGCGCAGATCGCCGGCGTCCCCTATGAGACCGACGATCCGGAGTGGCTGCTCGGCGAGGCGCTGCGACGCAACGCCGCCAGCGACCCCGAGCTCCTGCGGGCCCTGGTGACGATCCGCGCGCTGCTCGAACCGAGCGCCGACGTGCTCGCCCGTCCCGGACTGGCCGACAAGGTCATGGCGCTCGACCCTCCCGAGCCCCCTCCGGGACCGAGCCGTGACCAGCTCGTCTCCCTGGTCGGCCGGGAGTCGGTTGTAGGAGCATCGTGAGCATGCGCATCCCCGTCGAGAGCATCGAGCTCGAAGTCCAGGTCGAGGAGCCGGCTGACCAGCCCGACGCCCCGGCCGTCCTCCTGCTCCACGGCTGGCCCGACTCCCACCGCCTCTGGCGGCACCAGGTGCCCGGGCTCACTGCCGCCGGGTTCCGGGTCGTCGCCCCCGACCTCCGGGGCTTCGGCGCCTCGGACCGCCCGGAGGACGTCGCGGCCTACGGGCTGGCCCACATCCTCGGCGACGTGGTCGGGGTGCTCGACCATCTGGGCGTCGAGCGGGCCCACGTGGTGGGGCATGACTGGGGCGCGGCCGTGGCCTGGGCACTGGCGGCGCTGATCCCCGATCGCGTCGACCATCTCGTCGCACTGTCGGTCGGTCACCCGGCGGCGTTCCGCGCCGCCGGTCTCCCCCAGCGCGAGAAGTCCTGGTACATGCTGCTGTTCCAGTTCGAGGGCATCGCCGAGCGCTGGCTCTCCGACGACGACTACGCCAACTTCCGGTCGTGGTCCCGGCACCCCGACGCGGACGCGGTGACCGCCGAGCTGTCCCGACCCGGCGCGCTGACGGCCAGCCTCAACTGGTACCGAGCCAACCTCCCCCCGGCGGCGCTGGTCGAGCCCGCGCTCGAGGTGCCGCCGGTGGCTCGGCCCACGATGGGCCTGTGGAGCAAGGACGACCTGGCCCTGGTCGAGGAGAACGTGACCGGTTCTGCCGCCCATGTGACCGGTGAGTGGCGCTACGAGCGCATCGACGGAGCCGGTCACTGGATCCCGCTCGACACGCCCGACGAGCTGACCGCGCTGCTGCTCGACTTCCTCCCTCCGCCCGGCTGACCCGCGATGTTCGAGTCCGAGGGCGTCGATCCTGAGCGCTGGCGCTTGTCGTCTAGGGCTCAGCCGCGTTCGAGCGCGTCGATTGCGGCGGCCAGCGCCAGGGTACGGCGGGCCTGCGCGACATGGAGGTTCTCGACCATGCGGCCGTCGACGGTGACAACCCCGCGACCCTCGGCCTCGGCCTGCTCGAACGCGTCGATGACGCGGCCGGCGCGCTCCACCTCGTCGGCCGCCGGCGCGAACACCCGGTTGCAGGGTTCGAGCTGGCTCGGGTGGATCAACGTCTTGCCGTCGAAGCCCAACTGGCGGCCCTGACGGCATTCCGCCTCGAAACCCTCGGCATCGGCGATGTCGTTGTAGACGCCGTCGAGGATGACCTTGCCGGTGGCGCGGGTGGCGAGCAGGCACAGCCCGAGGCCCGCCAACAGGGGCTGGCGTCCGGGAACGTGCTCGGCCTGCAGCTCCTTGGCCAGGTCGTTCGTGCCCATCACCAGCACCGTCAGCCGCTCGGAGGCGGCGCAGATCTCCTCGGCGCGCAGCGTGGCCACCGGGGTCTCGAGCATGGCCCAGATGGCGGTGCCGGCGGGCGCGCCGCCGGCCTCGAGAGCCTTTTCGATGGCGTACACCGCGCCCGCCGAGTCCACCTTGGGAACCAGCACCGCGGCGGGGGCGGCGGCCGCGACCGCCCGCAGGTCGTCGTCGTGCCAGGGCGTGCCGGCGCCGTTGATGCGGATGGCGACCTCGCGGCGCCCGTAGCGGCCCGACGCGGCCGCCTCGCACACCCGCTCTCGTGCCTCGCCCTTGGCGTCAGGCGCGACCGCGTCCTCGAGATCGAGGATGAGGGCGTCGGCGGGCAGGGACTCGGCCTTGGCGAGCGCCCGCTCGTTGGCGCCCGGCATGTAGAGGACCGACCGCCGGGGGCGGAGCGCAGACCCCTCGTCGGTGCTCACCCGTCCGCTCGCTCGGTCGCGGCAAAGCCGTAAGCGGCGGCCAACTCGGGATCCCGATCGGCCAGCTGGTCGGCCAGCTCGACGATCACCTTGCACTGCTTGACCGAGGCGTCGTCCTCCATCTTGCCGTCGAGCATGATGGCGCCGGTGCCGTCGCCCATGGCCTCGATGACGCGCCGGGCGTGGGCGACGTCGGCCGGATCGGGGCTGAACACCCGCTTGGCGATGTCGATCTGCGTGGGGTGCAGGCTCCAGGCGCCGACGCAGCCGAGCAGGAAGGCGTTGCGGAACTGGTCCTCGCAGGCGACGACGTCCTTGATGTCGCCGAATGGCCCGTAGTACGGCAGCACCCCGTTGGACACGCAGGCGTCCACCATGCGGGCCAGCGTGTAATGCCACAGGTCCTGCTGGAAGGTGGCGCGGGGTGCGTCGGGGTTGTCGGGGTCGGGGTCCTGGCGCACCAGGTAGCCGGGGTGTCCGCCTCCGACTCGGGTGGTCTTCATGCGGCGGTTGGCGGCCAGGTCGGCGGGCCCCAGCGAGAGCCCCTGCATGCGGGGGCTGGCGGCACAGATCTCCTCGACGTTGGCCACGCCCCGGGCGGTCTCGAGGATGGCGTGCACCAGCAGCGGCTCCCTGAGCCCGGCCCTGGCCTCTAGCTGGGCCAGCAGCCGGTCGACGTAGTGGATGTCCTCGGGGCCCTCCACCTTCGGGATCATGATGACGTCGAGGGCGTCGCCGACCTCGGTGACGGCGGTGGTGAGGTCGTCGAGCCCCCAGGGCGAATCGAGGGAGTTGACCCGAGTCCACAGCTGGGTCTCGGGTGCGCTCCACTTCTTGCCCACCTCGACCATCCCCGACCGGGCGGCCTCCTTGTCGGCAGCCGGCACGCCGTCCTCGAGGTTGGCCAGCAGGACGTCGACCTGGCCGGCCATGTCCGGCACCTTGGCCACCAGCTTCGGGTTCGATGCCGGGA
>DASSDL010000078.1:0-7635 GCA_035697145.1 Acidimicrobiales bacterium | reverse complement strand
CATCGGCTGGCGTCCCTCGGTGGTGACCCGGGCCCCGGTCATCAACGACGTGCTGGCGTGGATCGACTGCCAGATCGACGCCATCCACGAGGCCGGAGACCACTGGATCGTGGTCGGCCGCGTCCTCGACCTCGAGATCGGCCACGAGGGCGGCCCGCTGGTCTTCTTTCGGGGTGGCTTCGGTCGGTACAGCTCATAGCCCGTGGACCTCACACGACCGTCAGCCGGAGGCGAGGAACTCGAGTGACGCGACCGGGATGTTGCGGGCGACCGTGAAGGCGGCCACCAGTGCCACCGTCCCGATCGCAGCCCAGCGGGGGACCGTCAAGGTCCCGGCGCGGCGGCCCACGAGGGGCAGGAGCCACAGCGCCAACACGACACCGAGCACCCCGAGGAACCCGGGCAGCAGCAGGTTGTGGTCCAGCGCCTGCCCGGCGTGGCCCCTCAACAGGTCGTGCGCGGCGCGGAGGCCACCGCACGCGGGGCAGTCGATGTCGAACAGGACGCGGCTGGGGCACAGCGGGTAGACGCCGCCTCGCGACGGATCGACCAGGCCGACATAGGCAGTGGCCCCCGCTAGGCCCGTGAGGGTCGCCCAGCGTGCCCGCGTGCCGCGTCCACCGCTCATCGGCGGCCAAAGTAGCGTCGGCGCCCATGGACGTCGGGCGCGTCGGCATCTGGACCGCCCAGCTCGACCTGCAGCCGGCGGCGCGGGCCCGTGAGGCGGCTGCGGAGCTCGACGAGCTGGGCTTCGGTGCGTTGTGGATACCCGAGGCCGTAGGTCGGGAGGCGATCTCCCACGCCGCGGTGCTGCTCGATGCCACGAGACGCCTTGTCGTCGCCTCGGGCGTGGCCGTCATCTTCAGCCGCCTGCCCGGCGTCGCCGCGTCCGCCCAGCGGCTGCTCGCCGACGACTCGGGCGGGCGCTTCCTGCTCGGCCTCGGTGTCAGCCACGCCGCCATGGTCGAGGGGATGCTCGGCCAGGTGTGGGACAAGCCGGTGTCCCGCATGCGCGACTACCTCGACGCCATGGACGACGCGTTCACCGTGTCGCCCGCACCGCCCGACGATCCGCCCCGGGTTCTCGCCGCGCTCGCCCCGAAGATGCTCGAGCTGGCGGCGACCCGGGCGTGGGGGGCCCTGACGTATTTCGTTCCCGTCGCTCACACCGCCGGGGCGCGCCAGCACCTGGGGGACGGGCCGATGCTGCTCGTCGAGCAGGCGGCGGTGTTGACGAATGACGCCGACGTGGCTCGCGGCATCGCCCGCAAGTACATGGCCATCTACCTGACGCTGCCCAACTACGTGAACAACCTTCGGCGGCTGGGGTGGGGTGACGACGACCTCCACGCCGGGGGCAGCGACACGCTCGTCGACGCCCTGGTGGCCTGGGGTGACGTCGACGCCGTCACCGCTCGCGTGGCCGCCCACCACGACGCCGGTGCCGACCACGTGTGCATCCAGGTGCTCGGTCCCGACGCCACGGCACTCCCGCTCGACCAGTGGCGGGCGCTGGCGGACGCCCTACCCACCCTGTAAGAGGCCCTGCCGCCCCATGAAATGGCCTTGTCGACCGACCGCCCCACCCCGATAGCGTTGACCCGCGGGTCAAGGCCGAGGGGACGATGGCGCAACGGGCGCAGACGACGAGCGAGACGGGAACCACGAGCCGGACGGGTTGGCGCCTGATCCTCCGTTCGGTCCGGGCTCGACGTACCGGCCTGATCCTCGGGGTGGCGACGGGCCTGGCCTGGACGGCGGCCAAGGTCTCCACCGGCCTGATCGTCAAGACCGCCGTCGACCGGGGCATCGAGTCCGACGACATGGGCGCCCTCGTCCGCTGGTCCGCCCTGCTGGGCATCGTCGCAGTGTTTTCGGCCACCTTCACCGGCCTCCGCCGCTACATGGCCTTTCGCGAGGCACGCTGGATCGAGGCCGACCTGCGCGACCGCCTCTTCGCCCACCTCCAGCGGCTCCACTTCGCCTTCCACGACCAGTCCCAGACCGGCCAGCTCATGAGCCGGGCCAACACCGACCTGCAACAGGTGCAGGCGTTCGTGGTGATGATCCCGCTCACGATCTCCAACGCCGTGACCGTGCTGGCCGTCGCCGTGATCCTCGCCTTCATCGATCCCCTGCTCACGCTCCTGGCCCTGGGCTCGCTGCCGTTCATGAACGTGCTCGCCACCCGCTTCTCCCGCCGCCTCTACCCGAGCGTCATGGGGATCCAGCGCGAGTCCGCCGAGCTGGCGGCGGTCGTGGAGGAATCGGTCGCGGGCGTGCGGGTCATCAAGGGGCTGGGCGCCGAACGCGTGCAGGCGGCACGGCTGAAGGGCGAGGCCGAGGACGTGTACGGCGAGTCGATGGCCGCGGCCCGCACGCGCGCCAGCTTCCTGCCCGGGCTCGAGCTGCTCCCCAACATCGGCCTGATCGCGGTGCTCGGCTATGGCGGCCACCAGGTGCTGAACGGCGACCTGAGCCTCGGCTCACTGATCGCGTTCAATGTGTACATCGCCATGCTCGTGTGGCCGCTGCGCATGCTGGGCATGATCGTCGCCCAGGCGCAGCGGGCCGTGGTGTCCGCGGAGCGGGTCGACGAGGTGCTGGCCACCGCCCCGTTGGTGGCGGACGCGCCGCGCCCCGTGGCGCTGCCGACCGGCCCGAGCGGCCGTGGGAGCGGGCGACATGTTGGGGGCGCGGTCACGTTCGACGGGGTGCAGTTCTCCTACGGGGGACGAGTCCCGGTGCTCGACGACTTCGACCTGCGCGTGTCGCCGGGAGAGTCGGTGGCGCTGGTCGGGGCGACCGGGTCGGGCAAGACCACCGTGGCCCGGCTCATCCCCCGGTTCTACGACGTCGACGCGGGCCGCATCACGCTCGACGGCGTCGACGTGCGTGACCTGCGGCTACGCGACCTGCGCCGAGCCATCGGCATCGTGTTCGAGGACACGTTCCTGTTCAGCGACACGATCGCCGCCAACATCGCCTTCGCCGATCCCGACGCCCCCCACGCCGCCATCGAGCGAGCGGCCCGGCTCGCCGGGGCACACGAGTTCATCTGCGACCTGGGCGGCGGCTACGCCACCCGCATCGGCGAGCGGGGATACTCGCTGTCGGGCGGGCAGCGTCAGCGGATCGCCATCGCCCGCGCCATCCTGGCCGACCCCCGGGTGCTGATCCTCGACGACGCCACCTCGGCCGTCGATCCCACCAAGGAGCACGAGATCCGCGACGCCCTCACCGAGGTCATGCGCGGCCGAACGACGATCGTGATCGCCCACCGGCCGGCGACCATCGCCCTGGCGGATCGGGTGGTGCTCATCGACTCCGGGCGGGTGGCCGCCGAGGGCACGCACGAGTCGCTGCTCGCCGCCGACGACCGCTACCGCCAGGTCTTGGCGGCGGCCGCCGCCCGAGAATCCCGCCGGGCGGCCACGGTCGCCACCGGGAACGGCGACGGCGTCCGCCAGCCCGAGGAGGTGCGGCGCTGATGTGGATGGCCTCGGGCGTCAGCGACGAAGACAAGCTCGATCGCGTGACCGCCGGGCGAGTGCTGCACCGGACGGCCCAGCTGTTGCGGCCCCAGGCACCCCGGGTGGCGGGGGCATTGGCCATGGTGGTCCTGTGGACGGGCACGGTGCTCGCCGGCCCCCTCCTCGTTCGCTACGGCATCGACCACGGCATCAACGAGGGCGACGCCGGCGCGCTCAACGCGGCGGTGATCGGCTACGTGGTGGTCGCCGTCCTCGCCTACGTCACCAACCGCATCCAGATCACGCTCATCAGCCGCGTCGGCGAGGACTTCCTCCGCCGCCTCCGTATCCGCGTGTTCGATCACCTGCAACGCCTGTCGATGCCGTTCTACGACCGCTCCAAGGCCGGCGTGCTGGTGTCGCGCATGACCTCCGACGTCGACTCCCTGGCCGAGCTCATCCAGCTCGGCCTGGCCATGTTCGTCTCGAACGCGCTGCTGCTGGTCGTGTCGGTCATCGTTCTGACCACGGTGTCGTGGCAACTCATGCTCGTGTGCATGGTGGGGCTTCCGCCGGTGATCCTCGCCAGCATCAAGTTCCAGCGCGACTCCAACGATGCGTACCTCGACGTGCGCGACCGAATCGGCTCCACGCTGTCGCACCTTCAGGAGGGCATCGCCGGCGTGAGGGTCGTGCAGGCCTTCGCCCGCGAGGAGGTCGAGGTCGGGCGGTTCGAGCGGGGCAACCGAGAGCTCTACGACAGCCACATGCGCTCGGTTGCGATCTCGGCCTGGTACCTGCCGGTCATCGAGCTTGCGGGCTGGGGGACCACCGCCCTGGCCCTGGGCGTCGGGGGTTGGTGGGTCCACGACGGGATGCTGACGGTGGGGACCGTTGCGTTCTTCGTGCTGACGCTGTCCAACCTGTTCGAGCCGGTGCAGCAGCTGAGCCAGCTCTTCAACATGGTGCAGTCGGCAGGCGCAGGCCTGCACAAGCTGTACGAGCTACTCGACACCCCGGTGGACGTGCCCGAGCGGCCGGGCGCGGTCGATCTTGCTGGCGCGGGCGACATCGATGTCGACCGAGTGTCGTTCGCCTACGGGGACGGGCCGACGGTGCTACGGAACGTGTCGCTGCGCATCCCCACCGGGTCGCGCCTGGCGCTGGTGGGGCCCACCGGCGCCGGCAAGTCCACGCTGGCCAAGCTCGTGGCCCGTCTCTACGACCCGACGTCAGGGTCGGTCCGCCTCGGCGGCACCGACCTGCGTGACGCGACGTTGGCGTCGCTGCGGGGGCGCATCGTGGTGATCCCCCAGGAGGGGTTCCTGTTCAACGGCACCATCCGCGACAACGTACGGCTGGCCCGAGCGGACGCCACCGACGCCGAGGTCGACGACGCCCTCCGGGCCGTCGGCGCCTACGACCGGTTTGCGTCGCTGCCCGAGGGGCTGGACACGGAGGTGCGGGAGCGGGGCAGCCGGCTGTCGGCGGGGGAGAAGCAGCTGGTGTCGCTGGCCCGGGCCGCCCTCGCCGACCCGGCCGTGCTGGTGCTGGACGAGGCCACGTCGAGCCTCGACCCCGGCACCGAGGTGCTGGTCGAGTCCGCGGTCGACCGGCTGCTTGAGGGGCGGACCGTGGTGGTGATCGCCCACCGCCTGTCGACGTCGGAGCGTGCCGACGTGGTGGGCGTCGTCGACGGCGGCGAGCTTGTCGAGCTCGGCACGCACGCCGACCTGGTGGCCGCCGACGGTCGCTACGCCAGCCTGTACGCCACCTGGGTGGCCGGCACCAGGGCACCGGCCGTCTAGATCGTCGTTGTGGGGCTTCTAAAGCTCGATCGGCACGTCCCTCAGGTCCGTCCACAGCTCGTGCGGGCGGGAGAACCGGCGGTCGGGCAGTCGTTCGAGGAGCTCGAGGACTGCCGGGCGGGCACCGACGCGCCGGGCGGCCACGAGGAGGTCGGACCGGGTGAGCGGCCCGCCGGCGAAGGCTTCGCCGATGTGATCGATCACCTCGACCCGGGTGACCGCGACGTTGACGGTGCCACCGACGGGGATGGTATGGCCGGACATCATTGTCCTCCGTTCACGCCGTTGTGACTTGGGCCGGCGTCGCCCCAGCGTTGAGGCCCTGTTGGGCCTGCAAAGGTGACATTACAGTCGCGTAACGCCTGCGTGCTAGATGAGGCAGCGTCGAGCCGCATGGTAGGTGCCGGCCGGTGGTGGAGGGCCTGAAGGCGATTGCTACTATCCACATAGGAGAAATTCACGCGACCACCTCCTGTCTACGAAGGGGACGCACATGGCAGTCGCCGATCTCGACCTGGGGCGCTACAAGCTCGGCTGGTCCGACGAGGAGAACTACATCTTCAAGCCCAAGAAGGGCCTGAACGAGGACATCGTCCGCGAGATGTCGTGGATGAAGGGCGAGCCCGACTGGATGCTCAACTACCGCCTCGCGTCGCTCCGCCACTTCGAGAAGCGACCCATGCCGACCTGGGGCGGAGACATGTCGGAGATCTACATCGACGACATCTACTACTACGTCAAGCCCACCAGTGCGCAGGTCGACGAGTGGGACGAGCTGCCCGACTCGATCAAGAACACCTACGAGAAGTTGGGCATCCCCCAAGCCGAGCGCAAGTACCTGGCCGGTGTGACCGCCCAGTACGAAAGCGAGGTCGTCTTCCACCGCAACCGCGAAGACCTCGAGCGCCAAGGCGTCATCTTCTGCGACATGGACACGGCCCTGCGCGAGTACCCCGAGATCGTCAAGCAGTACTTCGGCACGATCATCCCCAAGAACGACAACAAGTTCGCGGCGCTGAACTCCTCTGTCTGGTCGGGCGGCTCGTTCATCTACGTGCCGCCGGGCGTCGAGGTGGAGATGCCGCTGCAGGCCTACTTCCGCATCAACGCGGAGAACATGGGCCAGTTCGAGCGCACGCTGATCATCGTCGACGAGGGCGCGTACGGCTGCACGGCGCCGATCTACTCGAGCGACTCGCTGCACTCGGCCGTCGTCGAGATCATCGTCAAGCCGGGCGGCCGCTGCCGCTACACCACGATCCAGAACTGGTCGAACAACGTCTACAACCTCGTCACCAAGCGCGCCGTCGCCTACGAGAACGCGACGATGGAGTGGGTCGACGGCAACCTCGGCTCCAAGCTGACGATGAAGTATCCGTCCATCTGGCTGATGGGCGAGGGCGCACACGGCGAGGTACTCTCGATCGCGTTCGCCGGCAAGGGGCAGCACCAGGACGCGGGCGGCAAGGCCGTCCACGTCGCGCCGCACACATCCTCCGTGATCACGTCCAAGTCGATCTCGAAGAACGGCGGGCGCGCCGGCTACCGCGGCCTGCTCGAGGTCGCGAAGGGAGCGGTCGGCTCGCGCTCGAAGGTCGTCTGCGACGCGCTCATCCTCGACGAGGACTCGCGCTCGGACACGTACCCGTACATGAAGATCGACGAGAACGACGTCGACATCGGGCACGAGGCGACGGTCTCCAAGATCGGCGAGGAGCAGCTCTTCTACCTGATGTCCCGCGGCCTCTCGGAGTCCGAGGCCAGCGCGCTGATCGTGTCGGGGTTCGTCGAGCCGATCACGAAGGAGCTTCCACTGGAGTACGCGGTCGAGATGAACCGCCTCATTCAGCTGCAGATGGAAGGCTCGGTTGGCTAAGGCCGCAGAGGCCGTCGAGGCGGCGATCGCAGGAGAGGCCAAGCTCGACGCGCACACGCTCCGCACGGACTTTCCGATCTTCCAGCAGCGCGTCCACGGAAAGCCGCTCGCCTACCTCGACTCCGCGGTGAGCGCGCAGAAGCCGCGGCAGGTGCTCGACGCTCAGCGCGGGTTCTACGAGACGTCCTACACCAACGTCCATCGCGGCGTCTACCTGCTCGCCGAGCGGGCGACCGAGCGCTTCGAGGGCACGCGCGAGAAGGTGCGGGCCTTTATCAACGCGGCCTCCACGCGCGAGATCGTCTTCACGCGCAGCGCGACCGAGGCGCTGAACCTCGTCGCCTACGCCTGGGGCCTCGACAGTCTCGGCCCCGGCGACGTCGTCGTTGCGACCGAGCTCGAGCACCACTCGAACTTCGTGCCCTGGCAGCAGATCGCGAAGCGTACCGGCGCGAAGTTCCGCCCGATTCCCGTCGAC
>DASSDL010000077.1:0-3184 GCA_035697145.1 Acidimicrobiales bacterium | reverse complement strand
GCGTGGTCGGGGCGTTCCACCTGCCGGCGATCGACGGCTACGAGTGGCACCGGGGGTTCGATGCCCATCTGGGCCTGTTCGACCGGGACCGTGCCCCGAAGGACGCCCTCGGGTCGCTGCCGACCGTTGTTTGAGGCGGCGTTCAGCTGCGCGAGCGGTAGGTGGCGCGCCCGTCCACCGCGTCCTTGTTGAGGCGCTTGGACAGGTGCAGGCCCTCGAGCACCAGCTCGACGGCGCTGGCCAGGGCGGCGGGGCTCTCGTCCCCGCCGGTGAGCTCGGCCACGGACTCGCGCAGCGCGGGGACGTCCTCGACCAGGCGGGCCAGGTCGGCAGAGGACACGTCCTCCCCGGTGTGGACCACCGCGCCGTCCTCGAACGACACCACCACATCCCGCAGCTGGCCCGGGTTGACGCGGCGCTTGAACACGGTGAGCACCGCCGACCGCAGCAGGTGCTCGGCGATCTGCTCGTCCCGACCCTCGTCGAGGGTCTCGATCTCGACCTTGCCCATGGTCGACGCCGCCAGGGCGTCGAGGTCGCTCACCCGCGGGCTGACCTCGCGCTCGCCGTGGCGCAGGGCCCGGCGAGTGGCGTTGGCCACGAGCACCTCGCTGTTGGACACGGTGAGGCGCACCGACACCCCCGAGCGCTGGTTGATGTGGGCGCTGTCCCTGGCCAGATGGCTGAGCGTGGCCACGATCTCGGTCATGTAGGGCGGCACCGCGACCCGCACGCCCTCGACGTCGAACGGCCGGGCTTCCTGGGCGGCGATGGCCACCTCGGTCTCGACGTCCAGCGGGTAATGGGTGCGGATCTGGCTGCCGAACCGGTCCTTCAGGGGGGTGATGATGCGACCCCGGTTCGTGTAGTCCTCAGGGTTGGCCGACGCCACCAGCATGACGTCGAGGGGCAGCCGGATCTTGTAGCCCCGCACCTGGACGTCACGCTCCTCCAGCACGTTGAGGAGGCCGACCTGGATGCGTTCGGCCAGGTCAGGCAGCTCGTTGATCGCGAATATGCCCCGGTTGGTGCGGGGGACGAGGCCGTAGTGGATGGTCAGCTCGTCGGACAGGTAGCGGCCCTCGGCGACCTTGATGGGGTCGACCTCGCCGATGAGGTCGGCCATCGACGTGTCGGGGGTGGCCAGCTTCTCGCCGAAGCGCTGGTCGCGGTGCACCCACTCGACAGGCGTGGCGTCGCCGTGCTCGGCGACCAGGTCGCGGGCGTAGCGGGACACCGGATGCTCGGGATCGTCGTTGATCTCGCTGCCGGCGACGATGGGAATCCACTCGTCGAGCAGCTCGACCAGCGAGCGGATCATGCGGGTCTTCGCCTGGCCCCGCTCCCCCAGGAAAATGATGTCGTGGCCCGCCAGCACGGCGTTCTCGAGCTGCGGAAGGACGGTCTCGTCGTAGCCGATCACCGACGGGATGAGCTGCTCGGCGGCCGCGATGCGACCCACGGCGTTGCGGCGGATCTCGTCCTTGACCGGCTCCGAGCGCCAGCCCGACGCCCGGAGCTCTCCCAGGGTGATGGGACGGGGGGAGTCCGACATGACGGCCAACCTACCGCCGGGCCGCTCCGCAGCGAGCCGCGGGATCAGGGCAACGGCCGCATCGCGGACGCCAGTTCGACGGCCTCGTCACGGTCGAGTGCCGACTCGAGGCGATAGGTGATGTCGCCCTCCGTCCACACGAGCGTGTTGGCCGCCAACCGGGCGCTGTCGCGGACGACCTCGCCCTCGGCGTCGGTGATGACGACCTCGTGCGGGTCACCGGCGATCCAGTAGCCGGGACCGTCCCCTACCCGGACCAGCTGGACGGTCGTGCCGCGTCCGGCCTGCTTGGACATACCGCCGGCATCGGGCGTGCCCGGCATCGCCGTGAGCAACAGCCCGATGCCCGAGTCGCCGATCTCCGGCAGATCATCCGACGGTGCCCAAACCAGGTTGACGCTGCCGGTGGGACGGCCGACGAAGGCACCGGCCGGGTCCCCGGCGCCGCTCGGAGCCGCCAGTCGCCAGCCCGCTGTGTCCGCTCTCGAGACCGCCTGCGCCAACGGGACCGGATTCCCCAGGTCGTAGGTGTGGCCCGCGGCCCGCGGGACCTCGCCCGTGTAGGTGACGGTGATGCTCCCGATTCCGAGCCAACGCGCGACCGCGTGGCGGGAACCGGGGGCCGCGAGCACGGCGGCGAGCGCCACCATGAGCACGGCCGCGGCGGCGGCCAGGACTCGTCTTGTTCGCGGGTTTGGTCGCCGGGGCGACCAAACCCGCGGAGAAAACGTCGGGGTGGCCCGGATCCTGCCGACCGCGCCAGCGACCGGGTCCACCGTCGCCGGGACGTCCAGCCGATCACCCAACTCGCGCAGCGCCAGGACCAGGTCGTCGTGCCGCTCAGGCATCACCGGTGCCGCCGATCTCGATGCGCTCGGGCAGCAGGTCGCGCAGCCGCGCCAGTCCTCTGGCCGCCCGCGACTTCACGGTCCCCCGGGGCAGGCCCAGCACCGCCGCCGTCTCGGCCTCGTCGAGCCCGACGAGGTAGCGGCAGGCGACCACATCCCTCTGCGGCGTGGGCAGCCCGGCCAGCGCGGCGCCCACGGTGCGCCGGCGGTCGGCGGCGAGGACCGCGGCCTCGGGCGAGGGGGCCGCCCCGCCCGAGGCCCGGTCCTCAACGAATCGCAGCTCGTAGGCCGCCCGCCGGCCTGCCGACCGGCGCCGGTTGCGGGCCTCGTTGGCCACGATCCGCAAGAGCCAGGGCCGGAAGGCGGCGCCGTCGCGGAACCCGGCCAGCCCGTACCAGGCCTTGACGAAGCCATCCTGCGCCGCCTCGTCGGCCTCGCCCGCGGACCCGCACACCACCAGGGCCAGCCGGCGGGCGGCGCCCTCGTGCATGCGCAGCAACGAGGCGTAGGCGTCCACGTCACCCTCCTTCGCCCGTCGTGCGAGCTCCCTGTCGTCGGGTGGCCGGCCCACCACCGCATCGTTGCGTCAGAGCGGGATCGGGGCCACTCGCTGGCGGCGCCGGACCCGGCGGACGACGACGACCCCGCCCACGCTGGCCAGGGCCATCGCGCCCGTCGCGCCGATGATCACAGCCGGCCACGGCGGATCGCCCCCGGATTGAGCCCCTACCGCCGGTGGGATCGCGGCCGAGGATTTGGCTGGTGAGGCGGCGCTGGCCGG
>DASSDL010000076.1:0-2337 GCA_035697145.1 Acidimicrobiales bacterium | reverse complement strand
CAGCTGGCAGAGGCGCTGGGCCGGGAAGCGGAGCGCCTTCGTGAGGAGGTGGGCGTCGACGTCGAGGTTCATGCCAGCGGTTCGGTGGAGCCGGGCGATCCGGTGACGTTCCTGCTCGCCGCCACCGATGTGTTGGGGGTGCTGGCGTCCGTGTGCGAGCGGGTCACCATCGAGCTCGACCGCGGCTTGGTCCTCACGGGCGAGGGTTGGTCGGGCCCAACCGACGAGCTGGACCTGGCCCGCCGGCGAGCGGTGGCGTCGGGGGTGCCGGCCGATGACCTGGCCCTCGACGACGAGGACGAGAGCGTGACCGTGACGTTGCGCCCCCGGGCGACGGCGATCACCTGAGCGCTCGCGCTTAGAACGTGCGCGGATTGGCACGCCATCCTGGCTCTCGGTGGTCAGTGCTGCTGGGAGGCCCAGCTGTTGAGCTGCGACCCGGCAACAAATTCCCACGCGGGGTGCCTGCGGAACGCCCTATCCGCTGGGCCTCTTACCCGGATAGTGCAGCGGTAGTGGCGAACGCGGGTTCGGTACGCGACAAATGCCTTTCGTTTCGGGATCATTCGTGGTGCTGAAAGCCGAAGGATCACTGCGCGAAAGGCACCTGTCTGGTGAACGATGCTACGCCGCTGTTCGGTGTTGGGGAGATCATCGACCGACCTGCTCGTGAGGCAGCGATGGTCAAGGTCAGCCGCTCCGATGATCTGGTGACGGGGATCGCCGGGGCGGCGTTGTGGGGGCCGTTGCTGGACCGGCTGGGGGTGGTGGCCGAAGCCGACCGGCGTGGGCTGCGTGCGATCGGGCCGGGTGGCTACACGGGCGGCGAGTGCTACCGGGCGCTGCTCGAGGTGATCCTGGCCGGTGGGGACGTGATCTCGGACCGGTCGTTGCTGGCCGGGGTGGCCAATGAGCGGCTGCGCGGCGAGCATCGTTTGCCGTCGCAGTGGACGCTGTGGCGGTTCGGCGACGGCGCCGATCTGGGCCGGGCACAGAAGGCCGCGGCGGTGAACCGTACGATGCTGGCCCGGGCCTGGGCGCTGGGCGCCGGCCCGCCAGGCGGGTTGGTGACCCTGGACCCGGACGCCACCTCTGTGGCCACCTACGGGCTGGGCAAGGAAGGCTCCATGTTTTCCTACAAGGGCCAGACCGGTCTGTCGCCCATGGTCGGCGTTGTCGGTGAGACCGGTGACGTGGTGGCGCTGCGAGCCCGGGCCGGCAACGCGGCTCCCGGCCGAGCTATCGCCAGCTTCGTGCGGGAGTGCTACTGGGCGATCCCTGCCGCGGTGCGAGACACGTCGAACACGTGGGTGCGGATCGACTCCGCCGGCTACCAGCTCGAGGTGATCGACACCTGCACCGAGCTGGGTGCCGCGTTCACCATCACCGCCCCGCACAGGCCCAACGTGCGGGCAGCCATCGAAGCGCTGGCCACCGATCCTGCGACCAACTGGCAACCCGCGTTGGGCGCCGAAGCAGAACGAGGCGCACAAGTGGCCGAGACCTCTCTGGTGATCGGCGCCTCTCGCAACCACTCCCAGGCCGTGCGGCATGTGCGGCTCATCGTGCGCCGTCAACGAACCCGAGCTGGTGACCAGTTGTCCTTCGACGACATGCACGGCTGGCGGTTCCACAGCATCGTCACCAACCTGCCCGCCCTGTTCGCGCCCGCCGCCGACGTCGAGTACCACCACCGGCTCCGTGGCGGGATCCCCGAAGACGCCATCCGCCAGCTCAAAGAGGACTTCGCGTTCGCCCACGCGCCGTTCTCGAACTTCTTTGCCAACTGGCTGTGGTGGCACAGCTGCGCCCTGGCCCACAACACCAGCCGATGGCTGCGGGTGCTCGCCCTGCCCGCCGAGTTCCACCGCTGCCGAGCCAAACGCTGGCGGCTCGCGTTCTTCAACGTCGCCGCCCGCGTCGTGCGCCACGCCGGATCTCTTTGGCTACGGTTGCCTCGCAACCACGCCTGGGCCGACGCCTTCATTGAGGCCCTCACCCGCATCCGCCGCCTGCCTGCGTTCGCCTGAGCCGGCCAGGCACACGACCCACCGCCGGAGACAACCCTCCCAGCACGTCGCCGGGCCCCCTCGCGCCCTCCCCCCCGCACGCCGCCGCCAACGTCCCTCATCCGCTGATCCCCCCGGCCCCCACCCCGCCAACCAGCTCCGAGCCAGCCCGACTGCACTATCCGGGTCTCAGGCGGGTCCGATCAGTCCGAGCGCTGGTAGCGCCAGCCGGCGGGCTCCATGACCAGGCGGTGGCGGGGCCCGGCGGCCGTGAGGTCACCCGAGTCGTAGCCGGCGTCCGGTGCCCACACGGCCACCAGGACGCCGT
>DASSDL010000075.1:0-4031 GCA_035697145.1 Acidimicrobiales bacterium | reverse complement strand
GCTCATGACGCTCGACGCCGACGACACCACGCCGGTCACGCTGGTGGTCAACAGCGGGGGAGGCCCGGTCGACGCCGTAGCCGGCCTCCTCGACACCATCGACCTGCTCCGGTGCCCGGTCGACACCAGCTGCGTCGGACGGGCCGCGGGGACGGCGGCCGTGGTCGTCGCCGCCGGCACCGGCCGCCGGCGCTGCGGACGGGGAGCCACGTTCCGCCTGCGCCTTCCCGACCTGGAGGCGGCCGGGCCCGCCGACCAATTGCGGCGGGACGTCGAGCGCGCCACTGAGCTCCAGCGCGGGCTGGTCGACCGACTCGCGGCCATCACGGGGCAGTCGCGGGCGCTGGTCGCCCGGGACGTGGAGCGCGGCCGCCTGCTGACCGCCGAGGAGGCGATGGCCTACGGGCTCGTCGACGAGGTGTCAGGTGGTCGTGCGGACTGAGACATGGCGTCACCGCAGGAGGGCGACTCTCAGTCCGCCAGGGCCGCGGTGGTGATCTCCCAGGGGCCTAGGGTGAACGATCCCTCGAAGGGCGCCACCGGGCGGCCTCGGAGGTCGACGAGCCAGCCTCGCCGGCCCTCGATCGTGACCGCCGCCGGCTCGTCCCGCGGGTTGAAGACCCGCAGGGTCAGCGCACCGCCCTCCCTCACGACCGCCGAGACCGCCGCACCTTCGACTGCGAGGGCCGCGCCGGCGGCCGGCAGATCGGCATCGCCCGCGGCGGGGGCATCGGGGGGCTGGACGACCTGGAGCGGCACGAGCACCTCGTCGGCCAACGCGAACGGATCCATGTCGCCGACGGCGACCGCGTAGCGACGGGTAACGCGCTTCTGCAGCTGCGGCCCCTCCATGCGGACCAACGGACCCGCCGGTAGCGGGCGGGTTGGCATCGGCACCTGCGACAGCATCCCGGTGCACCGCAACAGCGTGAGCGCCAGCTCGTGCGCTCGCCCGGCGTGGATGTCCACCAGCTCGTACTCGGCCACGCCGTCGTGCACGACTGTGAGCCCGCCCGCCTGCACGAACCGGAGTGCCGGGTAGGTGGGCAGCGGTGCCTCCGTCGGGCCACCCTCGGCGTCCAGCCCCCGCTCGACGGTCCCGAACGCGGTCTCGGCCCGGGAGCTCGCCGCGGGCGTCGGCAGTGGGAAGTGGGTCCGCAACCGGTGGTCCCGGCTGCGGTTGTCGATCGTGGTCTCGACCCTGAGCGCCCGTTCCCCGGCTCGTAGCTCGAGCCGGGTCACGACCTCGTGCACGACCTCCCCGCTGCGCGTCTCCAGCCCTTCGGCCCGGGCGGGCCAGCGGTAGCGGGCCGTGATCCGTACCTGGGCCCGCAGCGGCCCCCGCTCGAGCGCCACCACGTCCACCGACTCCGGACGGTCGACCACGGTGTCCCGGGCGGGCGGGCACCAGTTGTAGGTGTCGCCGCAATCGCCCCCGTCGACCAGGCGGCCGAGCCCAGCATGATCGTCGATGCCGTAAGTGCCGTCTTCCGGGTCGACGATGACCGTCACCAGGCCGTTCGCCAGTGTGGGCCCGCCCGCCGCCGTGCCCTCGACGACGGTCACGGCCTCGACGCCCGTGCCCGCGCCACCGGCCGTCCAGCCCCTCCAGCCGAACCCGGCCACGTCATCCACGTACGCGAGCACGGTCACCTGGGCCGGTTGCCGCACGCGCAGCCGCACCGGCCCGGCGTCGGCCAGCCGGGCGAGCGCGACGCGTGTGTCCGGCGACACCAGCGAGCCCGACCCCTCGCGTCGAGCGGAGACCAGGACCGCGCCGGCGGCCGACTCGAGGCTGAACCCCGTGATCGTTCGCATCCACTCCAGCTCCTCGGCGGCGGGTACGACCAGCTCCGGGGGCCCTTCGAGCAGCACCGACTCGGCCGGCCGGGACCGGAGGAGCTGGGTACCCGGCGGCGCCTCGGCGGCCGCGAGGCTGAGTCGAATCACGCCGCCTCGGGGCCGGGACGTGGGGTTGACGATCAGCGGACCGTCGTGGCGCACCCGCGCCGCCAGGTGGGCGAGCGCCCGGTCGGCCAAGCCTTCGGCGATGTCGCCGGCCTCGGCGTAGCGATGGAGCACGGCGTCGCAGACCTCGTCGATCGAGCACGCGCACACGGAGTCGTGGGCCGAGTTGAGGATCAGGTCACGCCAGGCCTCGTCGAGCAGCGCCGCCGGCCAACGGGCTGCGGGCAGGTACAGGGCGGACAGCGGTTCGGCCAGTCGTTCGACAGCCCGCTCGGCGCGGGCCGCGGCCTGCCGGACGTCGACCCGGTTGGAGGTCACGCCCATCAGCACGTTTGCCCGGGCGCCGGCACGGAGCTCCCCCCGCCACGTGGGCAGGCCCTCTGTGGGCGCATTTGCCAGGTGCTCGGGTAGCGACACGATCTGCAGGTCGAGGTCGCCCTGGAGCGCGTTGGCCTCGGCGACGACCCGTCCAAGCCATGGTTGGGGCATCTGGTGGTCCGTGCCGTTCATCCACAACAGCGGCCCGACGAGCAGCTCGCCCCACTGTCGGCCGAACCCGTCGAGCGCGGCAACGAACGCTTTCGCGTCGTCGGGTAGCGCCGAACCGTTGCCGTATCCCTGGGGGAGGTACTCGGCCCGGACCGTCGAACCGTCGGGTGCCTGCCACCAGAAGCCGCTGCGGTCGATGGCGGCGGGCACGCCCCGCCACACCACGGCGTGCTCGAGGCCGAAGCCAGCCAGGACCTGGGGCATCTGGGCGACGTGGCCGAACATGTCGGGCAGGTAGCCGACCGGCATGGCGCCGCCGAACCGGTCCGCCACCCTGAGGCCCCGCTGCAGGTTGCGGACCAGGGTCTCGCCCGACACCAGGAACTCGTCGGGCAGGGTGTACCAGGGCCCGATCGAGATCCGACCGCTGCCGACCAACCGCCGGAGCGACTCCTCGGCCTCCGGCCGCACGGCCAGGTAGTCGTCGACCACGGCCAGCTGTCCGTCCAGCAGGAACCGGGCGTACGCCGGATCGTTCTCCATCTGCGGGATCAGGCGATCGAGCAGGTCGACCAGCCGCAGGCGGAAGGTCTGGAACGACTGGTACCACTCCCGGTCCCAGTGCGTGTGGGGGACGACGTGGACCCGTCGTTTAGTGCTCTGACCAGGGGAAACGTCCTCGGTCGTGGTGGTCATGAGACCCCCTCGGTCCTCAGTCAGTCCTCAGCAGTCTGGCCTAACGTCTCGTCGACCACGGCGAAGGTGCTGCTCGCCTCTTTCGAGTCACGCCGTGACCGGACCCCGACCGACTGGCGCTTCGTTCGCAAGCCAACCCGACACGCGAACAGCAGGCAGTTCGAGAGCCAGTCGGCCAAGACCCCAGGACGCTACGAGCCCACGCTCAACGCCCGCCCAAATCCTCCCTCAGGCAGATCCGTGCTTACTCGGTCACGCCTTGGACTGCTGTCTCGATGAGGTCCGCAGTTTCCTCGGCGTGGGAGACCAGCACAACGTGGCTCGACGCGAGCTCCACCACGGTCGCGCCCATCCGCCGTGCAAACAGACGCTCGGCGTCGGGCGGGATCACCTCGTCATGCTGTGCCACTGCGGACCACGAGGGGAGGTTCTTCCACGCGGGCGTCCCCCATCACCTCGTCGAAGGCAGACATGGCCAAAGGTTGCTGTACGGCGTACATGATGTTGGCGTCTGCCGGGTCCACGTCTGGGGCGAAGTGGGCCAGGAAGTCGTCCTGTGGCAACCAGGCGAAGCCCTGATCGTCGACGCGGATATGCGCCACCGCGGGCGTCGGCTCGCCTTGGCCGAGCAGGGCGCCGATGGACTCGCCCTCGTCGAGCCCGAAACCGGCCAGGTAGACAAGAGCGACAACGTTCGGAGCGTCGGTGCCCAGGGCGGTCATGATCTGGCCACCGTAGGAATGGCCGGCGACGACCGTGGGCCCGTCCTGGAGGGCGAGCACCTGACGCAGCCGCGCCACGTTGTCCGCCAAGGTCGTGAGGGGGAACTGCGGAGCCGTCACGTTGTGGCCGGCTTGTTGGAGGCGCCCGATGACGCC
>DASSDL010000074.1:0-4461 GCA_035697145.1 Acidimicrobiales bacterium | reverse complement strand
TTCAGTGCACGAGGAACGACTTGACCGCGGCCACGGTCACACCCGCGACGAGCGCGAAGAACCCGTAGACCACGGCCCGTAGTGCGGAGTTTCTAGTGCGGCTCTCGAGGAAGACCTGGGCGGCAATAGCGGCCGCCACGGTGAAGCGGGCAGCCATCAATTCGATTGAGGTTGGAGTGATGATGACCGCGAGCATCCCTAGCAACGCAACCGCGAACGCCCCGCCGAGTTGCACCCGAAGCAGGTCCCACTGATCGACCTCATCGGACGCCTCGCCGACGATGCTCGTCGACAACCAGGAGGCGAAACCGTGAGCGAGCACTAGTCCGACGGTTGTGCCCAACTCGAGCAGGAAGACCTCGCCCTGATCGGGCGGATGATCGTCGTCGAAGACCGACAGGGCACTGAGCAGCACGATCGAGACGTACATCGACATCGAATACGCCTCACGCCTCAGGTCCTTGTTCGTGCGGACCTCGAGGGTCAGTTCCCTGATCGTCGACAGGCCCGACATCGTGGCATAGTCGCCAAGGACGTGGGCACGACGGTGACCGGGATCCAGTCGCAGGATCCCAACTGATGGCGCTCTAGCCCCACAGCTCCTTCGTGGCCAGGGCGGCGCCATCGGCCAGAGCCCGGAACTTCGGCCACACCACCGTGGGGTGTACCTCCGGCGAATAGGTGGCGCGGGACGAGAAGCCACAGTCGGAACCGGCGATCACGTTCTCACGACCGACCAGCCCGGCGTACTTGACGATGTAGTCCGCGACGAGCTCGGGGTGCTCGACGTAGTTCGTCGCGTGCCCGATCAGTCCGGGGATCAGGATCTTGCCCTCGGGGAGCTTCACGTCCTCCCAGATGCGCCACTCGTGGTAGTGGCGGGGATTTGCCACCTCGAAGCTGTGGGCCCCCGCATTGATGGCCAGCATGTAGGGCACGACCTCGATGAGCGGGATGTCGTTCATCCGGGGCCCGTGGTTCAAGCCGTAGCAGGTGTGGTGGCGGATCCGGTCCATGGGGATGTCCCGCAGGGCGTGGTTCAGCGCCTCGACGTGCACCCAGGCCATGCGCTGACGTTCGTCCTGTTCCATGCTCGGGTCGCCGAGCATGTCGATCAGGAACGGATCGTCGACCTGGAGGACGAAACCGGCGTCGACGATGGCCACGTACTCCTCCCGCATCGCCTCGGCCACGGCCGCGAGGTACTCCTCGTGGCTTGCGTAGTACTCGTTGCGCCCGAAGCCGCTCGGCCCGGTTGATGGGATGAACGCCTCCGTGACGTCGAAGGGCGCGACGGCTGCCCGCAGGTTGTCGATGTCGGTCTGCAGCAGGTCCTGGCCGACATAGCTGATCGGGCCCCGACAGATGATGCGGCGAAGCGGCGTGACGGTCGACGCGTACTTCTTGAAGTACTCGGCGTAGTACTCGGGGAAGTCGTCGACCTCCTTCTGCCACGACGGCGCCATCCGCGTCGTCTCCATGTCGGGCTCGAAGCCGCCGAGGCGGTCCTTGACGTAGCCGAGGAAGCTGACCTTGCTCATCTCCCCGTCGGTCACGACGTCGATGCCGTTCTCCACCTGCTGGCGCACCCGGTCGGCCACGGCGTCCCGCACCTGACGGTCGAAGAGCTCGGCGTCGTACGGCCGCCCGTTCTCCCGCTCCTTCATCGTGTCGAGCAGCTCGGTCGGCCGCGCCAGGCTGCCGGCGTGCGTCGTCAGGATGCGTTCGGTGCTGCGCTTCATCGGGTTCCCCCTGGTAGAGGTGTTCACCTCTAGTTGACGCAGGTGATGTACGTCCAGCAGGCCTGGAACTTCGCCCGCCCATGGAACAGTACGTCCATGGCGTGGCGGATCAGCGCGAGCCGGTCGGCGACCGCCTGGGGCGACGGCGGCGCCCCGTCGATCTTCTCGGTGCCGCCGACCCAGCCGAGCACGGCGTCGTGGTACGTGCGGAGCAGCTCGTACCAGTCGTCGACGCGTGCCTCGATGCTCGCCTCCCGCACCGATTCGACCTTGAGGCCCGCGAGCTCCAGGGTCTCGAGGTAGAAGTCCAGCGGCCGGGGTTGCAGGAACACGCGGTCGCGGTAGGCGGCGTGGGCCGCCATGCGTTCCTCGTTGTCGACATCGGCGCGATAGCTGGCGTACGCGGGATCGTTGCGGACCAGGCCCTCGGCGAGGTCGCCGACCACCCATACGGTCTCGTCGAGGATCCACTCGTTGCGGCGGGCACGTGGGTTGCGGATGTTTCCGGAGTTGATGAGGACGTGGCCCCCCGGACGCAACGCTCGCAGCCACGACGCGACGGTGTCGGCCAGGTCGGGATAGAGGTGAATCGCGTTGGTGGACACGATCGCGTCGACCCGGCGTTCGAGGAGCTCCGGACCGAGCACCTCGTCGAGTCTTTGGAGCCGCTTCTCGGGCTTCAGGAAGCGAAGCAGCCGCAGCCCGACGTCCCGGTCGTCGCGGAACTTCTCCAGCGCTACCCGGAGGAACTTCGGTGAGCTGTCGACGATCACCGTGCCGGCGCGGGCATCGAACATCCGCAGCTTCAGCCGATCGAGCAGGATGCCGGTGCCGCCGGAGTAATCGACGAGGACGTCGCCGTCGTTCAGCAGGTGCGACAGCTCCTCGACCGTGGCGTCGAGGTTTCGATACCAGGTGTGGTGGTCGACGTTGTCGTAGGCCTCGCCGAAAGCGTCGACCGGCTGGCGCGTCCAGTCGTCGTCGGGCACGCGTTCCCAGCCCGCTGGCCAGGCGAAGTCGCGGCGGCGGGGCGTCGCCTGCTGGATCGGGGCCGACACCGCACGATGCAGCTCGATCAGCGACGCCACGTCCTGGGGACGGTGGCGGGCCCAGCCGCAATCGGTGGCTACGCCGAAGTCGTGGACGAAGCGCTGGGCGGCGACGATCCGGGCCCGGGCGCCCAGCTCCCCGTCGGATGGATGGACCAACCCGAGGTACAGCCGCGTCTCGGGGCGGAGCGCGAGCTGGGCCAGGGTCTCGAAGAACCGCAGGTCGACGCGGTCGCCCGCAACCGGGAGATGGATCCAGTCGAGCGACCGGCTGAGGGAGAGGGAGAGCGCGTTGGCCACGTCGACGAGCGGCTGGGCGTGGTACGGCCGGTCTCGGTGGTGCGCCTCGTGGCCGTGACAGAAGTGGTACCCGAGCTGCACGCCCGGCGGGATGCTCCGACCCAGGCGCACCAGCCGCTCGACGATGCCGGATCGCGGATCGCCGAACCACACGGGCATGACCTCGTCGAGCATCGCGAACTCGAAGTTCGTGTCCCATTGGATCGCGAGCTGGTCGTGAGGGATGGCGTCGAAGATCCCGTCCAGCTCGTGGAGCATCCGCTCCTCGTAGAGCGGTTCGATGCGGGCCTGGTCCTCAGGCGCGACGAACGCCGCGATCGGCGCCAGCGGTGTGGGCAGCGAGACTTGGAACCGGCAGCGCGGGGGGACCTGCCCGTCCCGCTTGCGGCGAGCGAAGATGCCGTAGGACGAGATCGCGGCCTCGGCATAGCCCAAGTCGTCGAAGCGCAGCGTGTCGAGCGCCTCACCGTCGCGCACCCGCAGCCGTGGCAGCGCCCGATGGGGCTGGTCGCCCGGCGGGCAGACCTCGAACTCGGGGCGGGAGCTCAGCACCGGGTACTGCCACACGATCCAGTCCGACCGCGGACCGGTCTCGCCGTCGGGGAGCTGCGCGACCCGGTCACCGAGCTCCGCGGCCATCACCTGGAACACTTCCTCGGCGCTGCGCAGCGGGACGCTGCCTACCAGCAGCACCCCGCCAGTGGCCGGACCGCGGCTTTGCTCGAGCATGGGAGGCCCCTTGCCTTCGGCGTCGACCTGAGTATCCGGGCACCCAGCCGGGCTACAAAGCGCCCCGTTCGCCGGACGCGAACGCTTCCGGGGAAGCCGCTCCCAATCTCAGGCAAGCTGATACCGTTACGCCGCCACGCCTGCGGACGGGGCAGCGAACAGGTAGTGCAGGGTGCGAGCGGCGAGTGCCGGGCACCGTGGCATTGACCGGTGGAGGGGGACACATGAGACGGTCACTGTTGGGCATCGTGGCGGTCGGCGGCCTGTTGCTTGCGGCGTGCGGGGACGACGACGACAGCGCGGACACGGCGCCGGCCGACGAAGAGTCGACGGAATCCACGGTGGCCCCGGCCACCGGCAGCGGCAGCAACATCCAGGCCTCGGGCGAGTGCGGCGCCGGGACGGGCGAGGAGGCGACCGGCGAGCCGATCAAGATCGGTGCCATGGCCACGAACATCCCGGGTGTCGACTTCACCTGGATCACCGAGATGACCGGCGCGTACTTCGAGTGCGTGAACGACAACGGCGGCATCGACGGGCGCCCGATCGAGTACATCGCCGAGGAGGAGCAGGTCGACCCGCAGCAGATCTCGTCGCTGGCCACGAAGCTCGTGGAGCAGGACCAGGTGCTCGGCATCGTC
>DASSDL010000073.1:0-2500 GCA_035697145.1 Acidimicrobiales bacterium | reverse complement strand
GGGCAGCGGTAGTTGACCTCGAGGGCGTGCTCGGCGGCAGCGGGGAAGTAGCGGCCGAACTCGGTGAGAAACCGCGGCGATGCCCCGGCGTGCCCGTAGATCACCTGGTCGTCGTCGCCAACCCCGAACACGTCGAAGCACGGGGTCGACAGCAGCCGGATTAGCAGCACGTGCGCCGGTGTGAGGTCCTGGAACTCGTCGACCAGGAGATGCCGGTGACGAGACTGCTGCGCCCGCCGGAACGCACCATCGCCCAGCAGCAGCTCGATGGCCAGCAGCACCTGCTCGTCGAAGTCGACGACGCCCCGGCGGCGGAGCTCGGCACGGTAGGACGGGAACGCGTCGGCGAGCCCCGGCACGTCGCCGCGATCGTCCTCGACATCGATGGGGTCGCGCAGCCCCAACCGCACGGCCGACAGCGCGTCGAGATAGGGCGCGAGTGGGTCGGTGTTGAGGCGGCGGGCCCCCCGGGGAACCAGCGGCTCGAGCAGTCGGCGGACTTCGCGTACGTCGAGGACCTCGGGCCGGCGGCCGAGGCCGGTGGCCACGAGCTCGTAGCCGAGTGCGTTGAGCGTGAGGATTCGGGCGCCCAAGCCCGGCGTGCGGGCGACCATCTCCTCGCGGGCCTTGCGGTTGTAGGCCACCGCCACCACGCCCTCGGGTTCGTACCCGCGGGCGACGATGACGTGGCGCAACCGTTCGGTGAGCACCCGGGTCTTCCCCGACCCCGCTGGCGCGATGACGCGGGCCGGTCCGGCACCGTGGTTCACGGCCTGCCGCTGGTCCGGAGCGAGTTGGCGATCGGCGGAGCCGCCATCGCGGGCGGGGACCGGTGTGAGTCGCCCCCGGTCGATCGACTCGGCGTGGACGACCGCCGCCCCGCCGACGTCTCGGGGGCCGCGGTCGCCCCGCGGCCCACCGTCGATCCACGCTGGCGTGCCGTCGGGCAGCAGCACGTCGGCATCGGCAGCACCATCGATCGCGTCACCGTGCGGCGGGGTGGCGCCGAGACGTTGCGCCTTGCGTCCCCACCACCACACCGGCTCGCCGTCGCGCGCGTCGTAGGTGTTGGCCCACACCAGGAAGTGGAGCCGGTCGTGCCACAGCTCGAACCCTGGGTCCAACCGCCACGGTTCGGCCACCTCGATGTCGGGCGCCTCCCGGAACCGGGCGGGATCGACGGCCAACCTCACCACCACCGCCCTCCGCCCGGCCCACGCCCCATGCAGGACGGCGACGACGCCGGCAGGATCGGCGAGCGCGTCGTCGTCGACGAGGACTTCCGGGGCGGCCGCCCACGGCCCGGGCACGCGGTCACCGGCGTTGACGACGACGCCGCGACCGAGCGCGGCAGGAGGGAATGTGGGCACGCAGGCCAGGCTAGGCAGGCCCTGTGACAGCGAACGTGGAGGGACGGTCAGTCGCCGCCGGTCTCGCCCGCCTCGGCGATGTCGGCCGGGACGCTGGCGGGCTCGATGTCGATGTCGTAGCCGTTGCGCTCGGCCACGGCCCGGTATTCGTTGATCTCGCCGGCCTGGTTGCGGGCGATGCGGGCCGCGAGCTCCCCGACGTCCTCGTCGCCGGCGTTGCCGAAGGCGTACTCGGCCATGTGCAGGCCCCCTCGGTGGTGGTCGGCCATGAGGTCCAGGAACAGGGCGTCCAGTTCCGCGCCGCTGGCGTCCTGCAGCTGGTCCAGCTGCTCGTCGGTGAGCAGGCCGGGCATCTGCTCCACCGGCACGGGCATGTCCATCCAGGCCATGGCCTGGTCGGAGCGATCGCTGCGCGAGTAGCCCCAGTCGTCGAGCATCTGGCTCATCACACCGATCTCGTAGCCCTGGAAGACGAGGATCTCGCGGGCATAGCTGCGCACGGTCGGGTCCTCGCCGTTGGCGACCACCAGGGTCGCCACGCCCAGGGCCTGATCGTGGTGCGTGAGCATGTCATGAAGGAACCCGACGTCGACCGAGCCATCGCCGGGGGGGCGGTCACGGGCGACCACCATTCCGATGGCGATCCCCAGGAACACCAGCGCCGCCGCCAGGATCGCCTGCTTCGCCCAGCCCAGCCGGCGGGCAAGATCGGCCTCGGCGTCTGCGACATCGTCGTTGGGGGCCTCGCCCCGATCGCCGTCCTCGGCGGCGACGGCCGACCAGGGGCGCGCGTCCGTCGTCACCTCGTCGTCGTCCATGGATCAACATGCTGGCACCCGATCTGGCGGATTCCGCCTCAGAACGTGCGCGGACAGGCACGTCATCCTGGCTCTCGGTGGCCAGCGCTGCTGGGAGGCCCAGCTGTTGAGCTGCGACTCAGCAACAAATTCCCATGCGGGGTGCCTGCGGAACGCCCTGTCCGCTGGGCCTCTCAGGCGGGTCCGATCAGTCCGAGCGCTGGTAGCGCCAGCCGGCGGGCTCCATGACCAGGCGGTGGCGGGGCCCGGCGGCCGTGAGGTCACCCGAGTCGTAGCCGGCGTCCGGTGCCCACACGGCCACCAGGACGCCGT
>DASSDL010000072.1:0-3955 GCA_035697145.1 Acidimicrobiales bacterium | reverse complement strand
GACCTCGTCGGGGTTGACGCCCTTGTGGGGCTCCTTGCCCGTGAGCTCGACGAGCAGGTCGTGCACGGCGGGCATGCGGGTCGAGCCGCCGACCATGATCACGTGGTCGATGTCGTCCTTGGTGAGGCCGGCGTCCTTGATGGCCTGTTCGAACGGGCTGCGGCACTTCTCCAGCAGGTCGGCAGTCAGCTCCTGGAACTTGGCCCGGCTCAAGCTCTCGTCCAGGTGCAGCGGACCCTCGCTGGTGGCGGTGATGAACGGCAGGTTGATCTGCGTCTGCTGGACCTGCGACAACTCGATCTTGGCCTTCTCCGCGGCTTCCTTGAGCCGCTGGAGCGCCATGTTGTCGTTGGACAGGTCGACGCCGTGCGCAGCCTTGAACTGGCTCACTAGCCAGTCGATGACGCGCTGGTCCCAGTCGTCGCCGCCGAGGTGCGTGTCGCCGTGGGTGGACTTGACCTCGAAGACGCCGTCGCCGATCTCGAGGATCGACACGTCGAAGGTGCCACCGCCGAGGTCGAACACGAGCACGGTCTGCTCGGCGCCCTCCTTGTCGAGCCCGTAGGCGAGGGCCGCGGCGGTGGGCTCGTTGATGATGCGGAGCACCTCGAGGCCCGCGATCTGGCCCGCCTCCTTGGTGGCGGTGCGCTGGGCGTCGTCGAAGTACGCCGGCACGGTGATGACTGCCTGGCTCACGGCGTCGCCCAGGTACGACTCGGCGTCGCGCTTCAGCTTCTGCAGCGTGCGCGCCGAGATCTCCTGGGCCGTGTAGGCCTTGCCGTCGATGTCGATCTTCCAGTTGGTGCCCATGTGGCGCTTGACCGAACGGATGGTCCGGTCGGGGTTGGTGATGGCCTGACGCTTGGCCACCTCGCCCATCAGCACCTCGCCGCCCTTGGAGAAGGCGACGACGGAGGGGGTGGTGCGCGACCCCTCGGCGTTGGGGATCACGACGGGGTCGCCGGCCTCGAGGACCGCGACCACGGAGTTGGTAGTGCCGAGGTCGATGCCGACGGCCTTGGGCATGGTGTTGCCTCCTGAAGAGTCGCTTTGAACTGCGGCCCACGATAAAAGTTGAGTCCGCCATTTGCAACTTTGCCGGCGGCCGCGGCGTCACCCACCCGCAGGTCAGGGACTAGACGTCCGCGCGCAGTGGCGCCAGGAAGTTGCGCAACAGGTCATGACCCGAGGCGGTGAGGATCGACTCGGGGTGGAACTGCACGCCCTCGACCGCAACCGCATGGTGGCGGTGGCGCAGGCCCATGACCGTACCGTCGTCGGTCCAGGCCGTGATCTCGAGCTCGGCAGGCACCGAGCCGCGGTCGACCACCAGGCTGTGGTAGCGGGTGGCCTCGAACGGCGATGGCAGGCCCGCGAACACGCCGACGCCGGTGTGGTGGACGAAGGAGGTCTTGCCGTGCATGATCTCCGCCGCCCGCACGACCTCGCCGCCGTACACCTGCCCCAGGCACTGATGACCGAGACACACCCCCAGGACCGGGCGACGGCCGGCGAAGCGACGGATCACATCGTTGGAGAGCCCGGCGTCCTCTGGGCGGCCCGGGCCCGGCGAGATGAGGACCGCGTCGGGTTCGAGCGCCTCGATCTCGGCGAGTGACAGCTCGTCGTGGCGGTGGACCACCGGCTCCGCCCCCAGCTCACCCAGGTACTGGACGAGGTTGTAGACGAAGCTGTCGTAGTTGTCGACGACCAGGACCCGGGGCGCCACGGCGTGGCAGGCTACCGGCCGGTTCCCGGGACCGCCGAGGGTTATGCCCCCTCACCTCCCGGCGACGGCCTCGGGCGCGGCCACGTCGGAGGCCGCGGTGCCCGCCAGGACCACCTGGACGGGTCGCCCGAGGACCTCCGAGAGCAGGTCGGTCCGCTGGTTGGCGGCGTAGAGCTCGAGCGAGACGTCCGCGCCGGGCGCCGGCTCGACCTCGACCACCAGCGCACCGTCCGCGTCTGTGCGGCACGAAAGGCTGCTGATGCGCCCGGCGTGGTTGCGATCGAGCCCGACCGCGATGCGCAGCAGCCCGGCCAGCACGCGGACGCGGTGCTGGTCGTCGGGGTCGAGGGCCACGAACTCGGGATGCTTCTCGCGCGGCACGGACTTGCGGTGGTACCGCGCCACCTGGGCGATCAGCTCGATCTCGCGGTCGGTGAACCCGCTGAGCAGCTCGCTGTTCCGGATCACGTAGTAGCTGTGCTTGTGGTGGCCGGCGTGGGACAGGAACAGGCCCACGTTGGCCAGCAGCGCCGCCGCCTCCAGGACCTCGCGACTGTCGTCGCCCAGCCCGTGCACGACGCAGGCGCCGTCGAACAGCTCGAGCGCCAGCCGCGCCACCTGGGCGGAATGGGTCAGGTCCTCGTCCATCTGCTCGGCCAGGCGCAGCACACTCCGGCGCCGCAGGTCGGACAGGTGGTGGAGCGACCCGCCGTGCTCGCGCCGCCAGGTGTCGAGCAGCACGCCCTCGCGCAGCGCAAAGTCCGAGAACGTCAGCTCCTCGATGCCGCACTGGGCCGCCACCTGCTCGAGGATCAGGGCGCCGGCGACGATGATGTCGGCGCGGCGCGGGTCCAGGCCGGGAATCTTGGACCGCGCCTTGACGGTGCCCGCTTTGACCAGCCGCCGGACCACCTCGTCGATCTCGGCACGGCTCACCGTGAGGTTGTTGAGGGTGCGGGGCGCCACGCCGGCGGCGCGGACGGCGGCCATCTGGCAGATCGCCCCGATGGTCCCCGAGGATCCCACCGCGACGTCGAAGCCCAGCCGTTCGATCTCACGGACAGCCGGAGCGAGGGTGGCGCGGATGTCGCGCCTGCAGGCCCCCACCGCGTCGCCATTGCGCTTGTTCTTGGCAAAGTAGCGCCTGGTGAGGCGGATGGCGCCGAGCTTGAGGCTGCGCGCGGTGAGGATGTCGCCCGTGCGCCCGACGACCAACTCGGTGGAGCCGCCCCCGATGTCGCACACCAACACCTGTCGGTCGAACACCGGGACCGCCTGGAGCACGCCCAGGTGGATGAGCCGCGCCTCCTCGAAGCCGGAGATGACCTCGACGTCGATCCCCGCCTCGTCGCGGGCGCGCTCGATGAACGTCGACCGGTTCTCGGCTTCACGGACCGCCGAAGTCGCCACCGCCCGAAGCCGCGCCCCGTGGATCGCCGCGACCTGGCGGAACCGGGCCAGCACCTCGATGCCCCGGTTGATGGCCGCCGGGGTGAGTCTCTTCATGTCCCGGGCCGAGGAGCCGAGTCGCACCATCTCCCGCTCGCGCTCCACGACCTCGAAGCGCTCGGCGTCGACCCGGGCGACGACCAGGTGGATGGAGTTGGTCCCGATGTCGACGGCGGCGAGGACGGTCACGGCTCCACTCTCGCCCACCCGGGCGCCAATGGCGACGATGCCCGGTCACAGGTTGCCCGCGGGCCCGGCTCCGCCCCGTGGGCGCGCAGCCTCTAAGGTGCCCGCCCATGGCCAAGCCAGCCAAGCGCAGGGTCTCGGGTGGGCGCGTGACAGCCAAGGGCACCACGCCGGCGTCGAGCCGGCCCAACCCGTCGACCCGGTACACGCCACCGGTGCCTCGCGGGGTGAAGGTCAGCCCAATATGGGTGCCGGTGCTGATGTTCGCACTGCTCGGCCTGGGGGTGCTGCTGATCTTCCTCAACTACCTGAACGTGCTGCCCGGTGGGACCAGCAACGCCTATCTGGGCGGCGGGTTGGCGGCCATCTGCGGCGGCATCATCGTCGCCACGCAATACCGCTGATGTGGGGCGCAGCGCCACCGGAGACGCTGAACAGCAGGTAGCCGAAGTTACAACGATGTGACCCTCCCCAGGGTTTTCCACAACCTGTGAGGATCGCGTCGATCCCGTAGATCACCCATCTATGGGCGCCACCAGGTCCATGTCCTCCTGGCAGTGCCGTGGCGGGTCCGGCACCTCGTCGTTGGCG
>DASSDL010000071.1:0-6049 GCA_035697145.1 Acidimicrobiales bacterium | reverse complement strand
CGGAAGATCCGGCGGCGCAAGAGCGCGGGTCAACGCTGATCGGTCGCACGCGTAGCATCTCGGGTTCCTGGTTCCTGATTGGGACGCTGAACGCTTGCGGGGGGTTTCGTTCCATCGGCTCTTGCCCGGTGGGAGCGACGTGCGGCACGCTCGTGCTTGACACTCGCGCTCGGGGGTGATGCCGATGCCGAAGGTCCACTCGCTGCGCACCAGGCCATACGGATCGAGCGGGACGGCAAAGGTGTCGTCGGCGCGGTCTTGCAACTCGGGGCGAGTGCGGGCTGGTGACATCGGCCCGATACGGCGGGAGATCATCTTCGAGCCGGTGCACGAACAGCCTGCTCCACCGGAGCCTGCTCCAGGCACGCCCGAAACGGAGCCAGCGGAGCCCGTACCGGATCGGTCATGAGCGATATCGCCGAGGCTTGCGGCGGCGGCGACGCCGGTCGTCCGCTGGTGCCGGGCTCGTTACGCGGGTACCGGACGTGGCGACCCGCCGGCCGGCGTGGGCAGGTGCCCGCCGGGATGCTCCCGTTGACCTCGGTCAGCCGGCGTCACGTCGTGTGGACCCCGATGCTGAGTGCACGCTGTGTGCCACGAGACGCCGGGTACTCGCGCCCGGGGCCCCCGACGCTCCCGGCCGACCACCCCGCGCCGCGGGCGGGGTGTAATTGCGGCATCTACGGGTGGTATGCGCCCGAGGACACCGTGATGGTCGACGCCAGCGTCTTCGGCACGATTCAGGCGTCCGGTCTCATCCTCATGGGCGAGCTCGGGTTCCGCGCGGAGACAGCCCGGATCACCGCCGTGGTCACTCGCAACCGCCGGGTGGCTGCGGCCTGCACCCAGGCGGGCATCGCCGTCTACCGGCGCCGGCGTGATCTGCTGCGCGACTACCCGCCCGACGATCTGTCATCGCTGCTCGGCGACGAGTTCCGCTGCCATCCGGCCTCGCCTTGGGCCCGCTGGCTCGCCAGGGTCGACCAAACCCTCTCGTTCGCGGCATGGGGCGCACCGCCCTATGCGCCACCGGCGCAGCGATCCTGGCCATTGTCGCCGCCCACGTGGCCGTCCCCCTGGCGCAGTCCGCCCCGATCGCCCCGACCGTGACCCACTGGCGCCAGCAGCCAACGCCCCACGAGCGGTAGCGGCCAGCTCGTACTATGGACTTGGTGGTCGAGGCGCGCAGCGACGTGGTCGGCAGCCTGCTCTGTCCGCCACGGCTACTCGCGGCGCGCGAGCGGTTCGCTGGTGGCGGGCTCACCACCGCCGAGCTCAAGGCGTCGAAGACGATGCTGTCGACGAGGCCCTGCGCCTGCAGGAGGAGGCGGGCGTCGCGGTCGTGACCGATGGTGAGATGCGCCGCCTGTCGTTCCAGAGCCAAGTCCCCGCGGCCGTCGAGGGCTTCTCGGGCTGGGATCTCGACGCCTTCCTGTGGGGCGACTGGCATGGCGACGAGGACGTCGGCGACCGGCGGATCGAGCGTCCAGAGCTGGCCGTGATCGGGAAGCTGCGACGCCGCCGTTCCCTGTGCGCCGAGGAGTTTGCCTTTGCGCGTGGACGCACCGATCGGCTGCTCAAGGTCACGCTGCCCAGCCCCAGTCTCTTCGCGAACTTCTGGGATCCCGCGCGCGCCCCGTCCGAATACCGCAGCCTCGAAGGCTTTCTCGTCGGCGCGGCGGAGATCATCGGGGAGGAGGCCGACGAGCTGGCGACCATGGGTGCCACCTATCTCCAGCTCGATGCTCCCCATTACACGATGGTGCTCGATCCCTGCTACCGGAACTTCTACGCCAGTCGCGGTTGGCCGACCGAACGCTGGATCGAGCTGGGCCTCGAGCTCGACAACCGGGTCATCGGTGATCGTCCCAGGGTGACCTTCGGGTTCACCGTTGTCGCGGGAACCAGGCCAGTCGTTGGCTCGTCAAGGGTGGCTACGAGGCCGTGGCGGAGCAGATCTTTCGGGGGCATCCATGCTCGTCGGCTGCTGCTCGAATATGACGATCCGCGCTCGGGGGGCTTCGAACCGCTGGAGCGCGTGCCCACCGACCGGTGGGTGGTCCTCGGCCTGGTGACCACCAAGCGCTCCCGGCTCGAGTCGGTCGACGACCTGGCGAGAAGGATCGAGGCGGCGAGCCGATACGTCCCCCTCCGGCGGCTCGCGGTCTCCCCGCAGTGCGGGTTCGCCACGTCGGTCCTCGGTAACGCGCGCACGATCGACGACGAGCGGGCAAGCTCGGCCTCGTCGCGGAGGTGGCTCGCAGCATTTGGGGCTGACGCGTCGGGCGGCGACTACACCGCTGCGAGACCGCGGGGCGTCCGGGCTTGGAACGCGGGCCGCCGGTCCTGCCCGTTACAGGTGAACAACCGGGCAAGTGAGCGTGCGGGTTACGCCTGCGACCACATGGATCCGCGACACCACAAGCTTGCCGAGGTGTCCACATCCTCGGTCTGCACCCGTGCGATCAGTCGTAGGGGCCGGTGATCGCCTCGGCGGAGACCACTCCCTCGAGTGCACCGATTTCGCCGGAGGCGTCAGCAGCGCCCCCACCTCGGTCTGGACCAGTACATACGCTTCCACGTGCGCCTCCGTCCACGACCCCAACGCTCGGATGGGCCCGCGCACACCCTCGTACGCGCGCGATTCGTCCGAATTCGACAACCGGGCGCTGAGCGGTTGGACGGCGTATGGGCGTGTGCGCAGGTTCAGGAACGGTAGAGCCGGCGGCCGTTTCCCGCGAGCAGCAGGCTCGCCCAGTTGACGGCTGTGGGCTCGTCGAGGGTGGTCGCGGCGACCAAGCGGCGGAGAGCACCGGCAACTGCGTCGCGGCACCACCGGGCGGCGAGGTAGAAGGCCTCGGGCATCTTCGCCGCGTCGGTTCCCACGAGTACCTTCGACACCGGCGCCAGGTCGAGCGCTTCGAGGACGAGGTCGGCGCCCCGGTGGGGGGCCAGTGTAAGCGTCAGTGACAGGTCGACGAAGGCGTTGGCGTGGACGCTGGCGAGCCACGACGCCTGGCGCACGAACGGGTAGCAATGCAGCGCGACCACCGGGATCGATGCGTTGCGGGGATCGCTCAGCAGCGGGCCCAGCAGGCTGGGATCGGCCCGGTGCAGCGAGAGGTCGCGGTCGCCGATGCCGGTGTGCACCTGGAGCGGGCGGGGGTCGGTTCGGAGCACGTCGAGGGCCTCAGCCAGGAACCACGAGACCAACTCGGGCGCCTCGAGCCTGCCGCTCGTCTGTCGCCATCGCTGATATGCGGCGACGGCCGCCTCGTCGTCGGGTGGTGGCAGGTCGAGCCCGCAACGGTAGGCGGCGATGGTCTTGAGTGCGGCCGCGCCCGCCGACAGGCCCGTGGTCACCGCTTCCCGAAACCGGTCACGCACGCCACTCCAGGGCGGCCAGTCTGCGGCTGCGTCCTCGGCTACCGTCTCGATGCGCAGAATCCGCTCGACCGGGCGGCCCACGGTGGCGGCGTGCTCGGCGATGGTCATCGCTCCGGGGAACCGGTACCCGTCGTCGACGAGCATGGCCTCGAAGCGGCAATCGTCGAGGAGGCCTCGAGCGGTGGCTGGTCCGTTGGCGAGGTCGCGTTGCGCCCGTAGCCACGTCAGGTGGTACGGGGTCTGCGGGACCGAGCCAGGGGCTTCGGTCAGGACCTCGGCGAGGCTGTAGCCGGCGGTCGGCTGGGCGAGCAGATGGGCGTGGTGGTCGAAGAACGGCAGCTGGCGAACCGCCTCGTCGAGGTCGGTGCCGGCCACGTCCGGCCCGTGGGAGCTCGCGTCGTCAGTACTTGTCAAAGTGGCCCGCGTACTGCGCGTCTTGATCGAGGGCTGCGTACGCCTCTGCCTCCGAGCGGCGCACCGCCAGATAGGACCGGACGAGTGGCTCGCCCAACGCCTCCAGCAACGCGTCGTCCTTGCCCAGGACGGCGAGCGCCGCGAGCGGGGTCTCGGGGTAGCGCTCGGCGCCTGCCGCCGCTCGTGCCTGGTCGCTCAGCGTCGCCGGGTCTATGAGCAACGGGTCGGGCGGCTGGAGCCGGCGGTCGATCCCGTCGAGGCCCGCCGCGATGAGCCCACCGAACGCCAGGTACGGGTTGCTCGATGCGTCCGCCGGTTTGAACTCGAGATTCGTCGATGACTCCTCAATGCCCCAGAAGGTCGAGGGCACCCGAACGGTTGCCTCCCGGTTGTCGGGACCCCAGCACGTGAATGCCGAGCTCCAATGCTGCGGAAGAAGCCGCCGATACGAGTTCACCGACGGCGCGGTGAGGCCGAGCAGGCCGGGAAGATGGGCCAGGATCCCGGCAATGAAGCGCAGCGCCAGCTCCGACAGCCCGAACCGTCCCCCCGGGTCGTAGAAGAGGTTCCGCTCACCCTCCCACAGGCTGAAGTGGATGTGGGCACCGTTACCGGCCACGTCCGGCCACGGTTTGGGGGCCATCGACGCCACCAAGCCGAAGCCCGCGGTCACCGCCCGGATCGTCTCCCGCACGAGGACCTGCGCGTCGGCTGCGGCCAGAGTCGGGCGGGGGGCCACCGACACTTCCTGCTGGCCGTGGCCGAGCTCCGCGTAGTACTGCTCGATCTGGATGCCCTGCGCGCCCAACGCGCGCACGATCGCGTCAGCCACCTGGTTGGCAGCGGTCATCCCGACAGTCGAGAAGCACAGGCTGGGATCAATCGGCACGGGCCCGTCGTCCCCGAGTCGAGCGAGGCTGAACTCGTTCTCAACGGCGGCGCGCAGCTCCCAGCCACGCTGGCCGAGTCGGCCGGCCATGCGCGTAAGAAAGCCGCGAGGGCAGGCCGAGTAGGGCCGGCGGTCGAGGCTCACCATGTCGACGAGCAGCACGGCGCTACCCGGCGCATAGGGAACCACGACGAAAGTGTCGATGTCGGGTACGAGCCGCACCTCGCCAATCGGGCCCATGCCCTCCACGGGTTGCAGCTGGTCCAGCGAGTTCATGGCCTGCATCGCCACGGTCAGCCCGATGCCAGTACGAAGCCGCTCGGCGAGCCGGTCGACGTGCACGCTCTTGCCCCGCACAATCCCGCCGTTGTCGCAGTAGAGGAACCGCACCAGGCGCACGTGCGCGTCCCGGCACGCGGCAACGATCTGCTCAGGCGTCACCGTCACACCTCCAACAGCCGATTGCGCGGTGCGATATCCACACAAGTCTCAGCACCGTCCTTTGTCATCATCCACCACAGCACCGGGACGGCAGACCGAACACGACACACGGCGAGGCGTCGGCGGCGGGAATTGGTGAGGGCGTCGAGGCGCTCGTTGCACCGGCGACGCCGCCTCAGGTGCCCTTGTAGTTGAGGACCTGGTGCAGCGTGTGCAGGACCTCGACCAGGTCCGACTGGTCGGCCATGACCTGGTCGATGTCCTTGTAGGCCGCGGGGATCTCGTCCACCAGGGCGTCGGCCCGCTTGGCGAGCCACACCTTGCCGGCCATCTGCTGAGCGAGGTCGGCGGTGGTGAACAGCTTCTTGGCCCGGGTGCGGCTGTGGCGGCGCCCGGCGCCGTGCGAGCACGACATCCAGCTGGCGGCCGAGCCCTTGCCCCGGACGATGTAGCTGCGCGTGCCCATCGAACCGGGGATGACACCCAGGTCGCCCGTGCCGGCCTTGATCGCACCCTTGCGGGTGATCCACAGCTCGTTACCGTTGTGGACCTCGCGCTGGGTGAAGTTGTGGTGGCAGTTGATGCGCTGCGTCTCGCGGCCGAAACCGAGGAATGCGAACACCTCACGCATGGCGTTGTCCATCATCTGATCGCGGTTGGCCCGTGCATAGTCCTGGGCCCACAGCATGTCGCCGATGTAGGCCGCGAACTCGGGAGTTCCCTCCACGAAGTAGGCGAGGTCCGGGTCCTCCAGCCGCAGCTCGAGATCCTTCGCCAGATGACGCGCCTTGGCGATGTGGGCCTGGGCCAGCTGGTTGCCAATGCCGCGGCTGCCCGAGTGCAGCACCACCCACACGCAGTCTCGCTCGTCGACGCACAGCTCGAGGAAGTGGTTGCCCGAGCCCAGCGTGCCGAACT
>DASSDL010000070.1:0-40332 GCA_035697145.1 Acidimicrobiales bacterium | reverse complement strand
TCGGCCGCGACCCACCGTGGCGGCGCTCGTGGCGGCATCCTCGCTCTCGGCGTCCACCAGGGCCTCTACCCCGGTGTCCCGGCCGACGATGCGCTCGCAACCCCGCACGTAGACAACGGTGAGGGCGAAGAACGCCACCACCACCGCCACGAAGATCAGGTCACCCATGACGTCCTCCGCTGCGCTAGGGGATCAGAACCACCGGTCGGTTCTAATGGGCCGTAGCCGCAGGTCAGAGTGCCTTAGCGCGTTCTTGCCGTGGGGGACGGAAGCCTGTTCGGCGCGTTAACAACCGCTCCGGAGCGCGGTCGAGGCCCAGTGCGATGCCAGACGGCCTCGGCCAGGGGCCGAGCGCCAGGGCCGGGAGGAACGTCAGCCCACCGACCTCGACGTCTCCGTCGAGCTCGCCCGGTGACCCCGCTGGCTACACGATCTCGTAGTCGGCCGGGTTGGGCTCGCGGGTCTCGCGCCAGTAGTCGAGCAGCGAGAACGGCCAGTTCTGGGTGACGCGGCCCTTGGCGTTCTTGTACCAGGTGTTGACCGTCGACGCGCCCCACACCATGTTGCGGTTGCCCTCGTCGATGCGCCGGTTGTAGGCGTCATGCACCTCGCGGCGCACGTCGAGCGCCCGCCGTCCCGGGCGGCTCAGGAGCAGCTCCAGGCAGCCGAGCACGTAGTGCACCTCGCACTCCGAGAAGTAGGTGATGCTGCCGTTGATGACGATGTTGGTGTTGGGCCCGTAGAGCAGGAACAGGTTGGGGAAGTGCGGCACGGTGATCCCGAGGTAGGCGCGGGCGTCGCCATCCCAGTGCTCGTGGAGCTCGACGCCCCCGCGGCCCACCACCTTCATCGGCATGAGGAACTGTGACGCGGTGAAGCCGGTCCCGTAGACGATCACGTCCACCTCGTGGTGGACGCCGTCGACCGTCTTCAGCCCCGTCGGCGTCATCTGCTCGATACCGGTGGTGACCAGCTCGACGTTGTCGCGCTGGAGTGCCTGCGGCCATATCCCGTTGTCGCGCACGATCCGCTTGGCGAACGGTGGATACGTGGGCAGCACCTGGTCGATCAGGTCCGGGGTCCCGGCGAAGGCCAGCTGGATGTAGCCCGTGAGCAGCTGGCGGGCGGCCTCGTTGAGCGGGCTCACCGACGCCCCGTCGTTACCCCATGAGGGGTCGACCCGCGCGGCCGGAAGCACGCCCTCGGCGTACTGCCAGAACAGCCAGAAGCGGTACCACTGGGTGTAGGTGGGCACATGGCGGAACAGCCACTGCTTCTGCGAGGAGACCTCGCGGTGGTAGTCCTCGGTGGGTACCAGCCACGGCGGCGTGCGCTGGAAGACCAGCAGCTCGTCGACGTCGGGCGCGATCTCGGGGACGAACTGGACCGCACTGGCCCCGGTCCCGATGACCGCCACCCGTTGGCCCTGGAGATCCACGTCGTGCCGCCAGCGCGCCGAGTGGAACGACAGGCCCTCGAATGTCTCGCGCCCCGGGATCGATGGGTACGACGGGCGATTCAGCTGGCCGACGGCGCTGATGATCGCCTGCGCCTCGAGGGTCTCCTCGCCCTCCGATGTACGCAGGCACAAGGTCCACGAGCCGCTCTCGTCGCTCCACTCGGCCGACGTCACCTCGGTCTCGAAGCGGATGTGGTCGCGCAGGCCGAAGCGATCGGTGCACGTCTGGAAGTACTCGAGCAGCACCTCCTGCGTGGAGTAGTGCTGCGGCCAGTCCTCCCGTTGGGCGAACGAGTAGCTGTAGAAGTGGTTGGCCACGTCGACCCGGCACCCCGGATAGGTGTTCTCCCACCAGGTGCCACCGACCTCGGGATCCTTCTCGAGGATCACGAACGGCACGCCCGCCTGCCCGAGCCGGTACGCGGCCACGATGCCGGACATGCCGGCGCCGATGACCGCCACCTGGAAGGGCGTGTCCGGCGCCAGCTCCCGCAGGCTCCAGTCGGGCGCCCGCAGGTCGTCGCCGTGCACCGAGAGCTCCTCGATGAACAACGGGAGGTAGTCCTCGACCATGTGGTCCCCCACCACGAAGGCGAGGATTCGGCGCATGGCGTCGTCGCCGGGGGGAGGCGCCGCCACGCTGCCGCCGTCCCGAAACCTAGCCAGCGCGTCGAGCGCCAGTTGGCGGGCCAGTGCCAAGCGGTCGCCATCGACCCCGCCGTCGGGCTCGAGCAGGCGGGTCGGGTCCGGGCGTAGCTCGTCACGCAGCACCGACAGGTCGCCGGTGGCGTAGGCGACGGCCGCCAGCAGCGGGATCACGCCGGCGTGGGACAACGCATCCCTGATGGCGTCGTCGTCGACGTCGATCGGTGCGGGAGGTTCCGAGAAGCGCATCGCCCGGATTGTGTCATGCGGATAACGGGCGTTCTCGGTCGGGGACGGTGCGATGGCGCGAGGCTGTCGATCCGGGCCCGCCCGTTCGTCGTCATGATGACGAGCGACGGTCGCTCGAACGAGGAGGATGGTCACGATGCGGTACCTCGCACTGCTGGGCGGCGACGAGTCGGCAAGTCCAGCGCCGGGCACGCCCGCGTTCGACGAGATGATGCAGGGGTACGGGCGGTTCGGCGAGACCGCCGCCGACGCCATCGTCGGCGGCGAGGCCCTGGGGTCGGCCGCCACCGCCACCACGATCCGCCACGGCGACGGCGAGCCGCTGGTGACGGCGGGGCCCTATGCCGAAACCGTGGAGGCCCTCGGCGGCCTGTACGTCCTGGAGGCCGACACGTTGGACGACGCCATCGAGCTGGCCCGGCAGATCCCGGCCGCGCTCGACGGCTGGGTGAGCCTCCGTCCGATGGTCGAATGGTTCGACCGGGGCAAGGAGGCGAGTGGCTCCGGCCAAACGCTGCGCTACGTCGCCTTCATCTACGGCAAGGAGGCCGAGGGCGACCAGCCCGACACACCGGCCTGGGACGAGGGCTTGGCCGCGCACCAGCGGTTCATGGATGCGGTCGGGGACGCCGTGCAGGCCGGCGGGGCGGTGCATCCCGTCGCCACCGCAACCACCGTGCAGGTGCGGGACGGCGAAGTGATCGTGACCGACGGCCCGTTCGCCGAATCGGCCGAGGTGGTCGGCGGGTTCTACGTGCTGCGAGCCACCGACCGGGACGCCGCAGTGGCCGTGGCCCGGAAGATCCCGGCGGAGGCGATCGAGCTGCGGCCCATCATGGAGGTAGGCGGCTGATCCCGGCGCACCGCGTCCTGGAGCGGGCGTTCCGTTCGGAGTCGGGGCGGGTGCTCGCCACGCTGGCCCGGCAACTGGGCGACCTGGACGCCGCGGAGGACGCGGTCCAGGAGGCGTTCGTGGAGGCGATGCGCACCTGGCCGCGCCGCGGCGTCCCAGACAACCCGGGCGCCTGGATCACGACCGCGGCGCGCAACCGCGCCCTCGACCGGGCGCGGCGCGAGTCGCGGCGGGAGGCGAAGGAGAAGGCGGCGATGGTCACCCGGCCCGATCCCGAAGCAAGCGGACCGCCCGATCCGTTCGACCCGGCGACCAAGGAGACGCCGGAGCCCGAGCCGGCGGACGACCAGCTCCGGTTGATCTTCACCTGCTGCCATCCCGCCCTGGCCCCTGCCGCCCAGGTCGCCCTGACACTGCGCCTGGTGTGCGGGCTACAGACCGTGGAGATCGCCCGGGCGTTCCTCCAGCCCGAGGCCACGGTCGCCCAACGCCTGGTGCGCGCCAAGGCCAAGATCCGCACCGCCGCCATCCCCTTCCGGGTGCCACCCGCCCACCTGCTGCCCGAGCGGCTCCCCCCGGTGCTGGCCTGCATCTACCTGGTGTTCTCGGAGGGATACGCCGCCACGGCCGGCGACGAGCTGGTGCGCCGCGAGCTGTGCGACGAGGGGATCCGGCTCGGCCGGCTGGCGGTCGAGCTCATGCCCGACGAGCCGGAGGCCCGGGGGCTGTTGGCTCTGCTGCTGATGCAGGACAGCCGGCGCAACGCCCGGGTGTCGGCGGACGGCGACCTGGTGCTGCTCGAGGACCAGGACCGAAGTAGCTGGGATCACGTCCGCATCGCCGAGGGCACCGCGGAGCTCGAGCGGGCGCTGTTGCGGCGCCGGCCGGGCCCATACCAGCTCCAGGCCGCCATCGCCGGCCTGCATGCCACCGCCTCGTCGTGGGCGAACACCGACTGGCCCCAGATCGCGGCGTTGTACGCCCAGCTGGCCCGGGTGGCACCGTCACCCGTCGTGGAGCTCAACCGGGCGGTGGCGGTGGCGTTCACCGAGGGGCCGGCGGTGGGGCTCAGAGTGGTCGACGCCGTCGCCGACGACCCCCGGCTGGCGCGAACGCACCTGCTGCCGGCGACGCGCGCCGACCTGCTCCGGCGCCTCGGCCGCTCGGGCGAGGCCGCCGACGCCTACCGGGCCGCCCTGGCCCTGGCCCGCACGGGCCCGGAGCGGGCCTTCCTCGAGCGGCGCCTCGACGAGGTGGCCCGCTAGCCGTTTCCTGCCGCGGATCTGGGGGCTCTGGCAACCAGAACCGCGGCAGGCTTTTTCAGAGGGCGAGCCGGGCCAGGACGTCCTCGGCCGCGACGCTGCCGGGTGGCCGGCCCTCGGCCGCCATCCGGTTGGCGAGTCGTTGGAGCAGGTCATTTACGGGGGTCGGCACCCGGTGGAGCCGACCGAGCAACACGATCTCGCCGGTGAGGTAGTCGGTCTCGACGCTGCGCAGGCCTCGGGCGAGGCTCTGCCAGGACGATCCGCCCTGGCGCTCGTGCCCCGGCACCGGGCGAAACTCGAACAGGTCGCCGCGGCGGGCCCGGTCATCCTCGATGGACACGGCATCGATCCCGGCCGCCTGTAGGCATGCCTCGCCCTCGGCGCGGGCCATCCGGGCCAGGGGCGTCGACCGCGCCGCCTCCGGGCCGCACACCGCCTCGACGGCGTTGGCCAGGTTGAGGATCAGCTTGCGGTACTTCCAGCGCATGATGTCGGGCCGGGCCACGGATCCGAACGTGGCGCCGGCCAGCGCGCCGGACACCTCCTCGGCCACCGCGTCGACGCCTTCCGGATAGCAGCCCAGGTCGAGCAGTCCGGTCGTCGGTGCCAGGTGGGCCACCACGACGCCGGGCTGGAGATGGGTGGCCGGCAGCATGACCGCCACCGCGTAGACCCGAGGGAAGAACCGCAGCGCGACGCGCTCGTTCTCCACGCCGTTCTGGGCGCACGCCACGCGGACACCTGGCGGCGCGTGCATCGCGAGGTCGGCCAAGGCGGCGGGGGCATCCTGGCTCTTCATCGCCAGGATCACCACGTCACCGTCGCGCAGGTCCGCCTCGCCCGCGTGGCCGACCGCGGGCAGGCGCAGCGTGGCCGAGCCGTCCGGGGACACCAGCGTGAGCCCGTCGTCCTGGAGCACCCGCAGGTGATCGCCACGGGCGAGGAGGGTCACGTCGTGCCCGGCTTCGAACAGGCGGCCACCGATCGCCCCACCGATCGCACCGGCGCCGTACACGATGAATCGCATGTTGCCAGCCTGGCGTGTCGACAGCCGCCCGGCGACCGGGGCCACCCAGGCTGATCGCTAGTTGCGCTCAGGCGGCCGGCTGAGCCTCGTCGCTGGCGTCCGCGGCCGCCGCTGCTCCGGCGGCGAGCATGCGTTCGCGGGTCGGGACCCGCCAACCCACGTACCAGGTACCGACCAGGCCGGCACCCATGACGACGCCGGCCAGGAGGGGCGACCCCAGCGCCAGCGAGCTGAGCGAGCAGGCCGTGAGCATCATGGCGATAGCCACGACCTTGGCCCGCCGGGGCATGCCCAGGCCGGCGCGGTGATCGCGCACCAGTGGGCCGATCTTGGGTAGGCCCAACACCCATTGCTCGAAGCGGGGGCTGGACCGAGCGAAGCAGGCGGCTGCCAGCACGAAGAAGCCGGTCGTCGGCAATCCCGGAACGACGATGCCGAGCCCACCGAGCGCGACGGCGAGCCACCCGAGCGCCAACAGACCGAGCCGGCGCATCGCGTCCTACGCGACGAGGTCGAGGATGTCTTCGACCATCAGGACCAGCAGCAGCGCGATCACGGTCAGGGCGATGGCCGTGTAGGCCCAGCGCCAGCGGTGGTCCGCGGCCCAGAAGCGCCGGATGGTGAGGATGTTGAACGCGATGGCCACGATCCCGATGGGGATGCCGACCGCGGGCCCGACGCCCGCCGCCAGCCCCAGGGCCGGTGCCAGGAAGGGCAGCACAATGTAGGTCAGCAGGCACCGGGTGGCCGACACGAGGATGGAGGTCGAGAACGCCCGCTGGGCGGCACCCTCCGGGGCGGGGGGCCCGTCGGGGATCCGGAGCAGGCGCCGGACGGCGGTGTCGGCGGCCGGGCGGGGGGCGGTGGCCACGTTTTGCACGCCCCGAGGCTACGCGGCGCGGCCCCCGCCGGCCCAAGTACCCCTGGGGCACCGGAATTTGGGCCGTTGGGCCCGAGACAGGCGGCCAGTGCGGCGGCTACCGTCGGGCTGTACGGAGCAACAGCGTCGGCTCTTGTCAGGAGAAGACGAATGAGCAACCGTCACCGCACCGGCGATGTGGTCCTCCCACATCCCGAGGAGCGTCGGGTCCACGCCCGTTCCGAACGCCACCGGGTCAACACCGCCTTGGCCGACATCACCGGCCAGATCCAGGGCGGGGTCGAGCCCGACGAGGTGATCGAGCCGGGCATCGGCTTCCGGGCCGAGCGGCACCACGATCCGGCCAAGGCCCGGCCGTCGCAGCGCCGCCGTCGGCATTGGAAGCTGAAGATGTGGAAGCGGCGCACCGCCGCGCGGCGGCTCAAGGCCGCCCTGGAACGGTTCACCCCCAGGTAGAGATCACGCTCACTTCGCCAGCGCCGTCACCCGGTGCTGTCGCGGGCTGACACCACGGACGCGCTTGAAGGCGGTGCTGAGGGCAAACGGGCTGGCATAGCCGACCTGCCGCGCCACCGCTCCGACGGTGGCGTCGGGCTCGCGCAGGAGGTCGGCGGCCAGGCTCAGGCGCCAGCCGGTGAGATAGCTCATGGGCGGCTCGCCAACCAGGTCGCTGAAGCGCCGCGCCAGGGCGGCGCGGGACACACCGATCTCGGCGGCCAGACTGGCGACAGTCCACGGGTGGTCGGGGTTGTTGTGAATCATCCGCAGGGCGCGGCCCACGACCGGGTCGTCGTGCGCCCGGTACCAGGCGGGCGCCTCGGCCTCCGGGCGCGAGAACCACGCCCGCAGGACGGCGATGAGCAGCAGGTCCAGCAGGCGGTCGAGCACGGCCTCCTGCCCCGGTTCGTCCTTGACGATCTCGTCGGCGAGCAAGGGCACGAGCGGTGAGGACCAGGCGCCCTCGCGGAGGACCAGCAGCGGGGGCAGCGCCGCCAGCAGCCGCGCGCTGATCTCGCCACGCATCTGGTAGGTGCCGATGAGCATGACCGTCGAGCCGTCGGGGCTGTTGCCCCAGGTGCGCACGCCCAGGTCCATCGCCTGGGCCAGGTCCTCGCCGTCGGGTGTCGTGCATTGCTCGCCCGGGTGGATCACGACCTGGGGCGCGGTCGCCGGGTCGTCGGCGAACGTATAGGGATCGGGTCCGCGCGTGATTGCCACATCGCCGGGGCCCAGGCGCACGGTCTCGCCCGGTGGGTCGGGCACCACCCACGCGTCGCCACGGACCATGGCCAGCAGGCTCAGCGGGGCCTGGTCCTGGACCCGCACCGACCAGGGCGGGTCCATGATCGCCCGCAGCAGGAAGGCCCCGCGGGCCCTCGGACCGTCGAGCAACCCCACGATCGCGTCCATACGCTGTCGAATCGTAGACGCATGCACATGGAATCGAGCGTCCCAGCTATGGCCCGTCTCACGGCCGGGGTCTTTACTGACCGCATGACAGATCCAACGCACTACACGCCCGAGTTGGACGAGGTGGTCAAGGCCATCGCCAAGCGGTCGTTCTGCACGCTGGCGACCGCGTCGCCGGACAACCGGCCGCACGTGGCCGGCGTCCTCTACCAGGCGATCGGCGCCACCCTGTACGTCAACACGTCACGAGACAGCAGGAAGGCTCGCAACGTCGCCGACAATCCGCACGTCGCCGTGTCCGTTCCGATCCGCCGGCTGCCGCTGGGCGGCCCGCCGTCGACGGTGCAGTTCCAGGGCCGGGCGGAGGTCCTCGGCTTCGACCACCCCGACATCGTCCGAATCATCGAGGCCGACCGATTGAAGAAGATCACCAGCCATGGGGAGCTCGACTATCCGGACGGCTGCTTCCTCCGGATCACGCCGGGGCGCCGGCTCACCACCTACGGGTTGGGCATGTCGCTGCTGAAGCTCATCCGCGACCCGCTCCACGCCGCCGGCAGCGTGGAGCTGGCGGCGCAGGGCGCAGGGAGTCCCCGATGATCGACGGCTACCTGTTCCCGCTGACGGTCGTCGCCGCTCTCGGTTGCGGAGTCATCGCCGGCGTGTTCTTCGCCTTCTCGGTCATGGTTATGAAGTCGCTGGCGCGGCTGCCCGCCGAGCACGGCATCGCCGCCATGCAGGCCATCAACGCCGCCGCGCTCCGGCCGGCGTTCTTCGCTGTGTTCACCGGGACCGCGGCGCTGTGCGCCGCCGTGGTCGTGGGATCGCTGGTCGACTGGGACGACGCCTCCCCGTATCTGCTGGTCGGCGGGCTGCTGTACCTGGTCGGCGCCTTCGGCTTGACCGTCGGGTACCACGTGCCCCGCAACGAGGCGCTGGACCGGGTCGAGCCCTCGAGCCCCGACGCAGCCGACCACTGGACGCGCTACGTCCGGGAGTGGACCACCTGGAACCACGTCCGGGGGGCGGCCGCACTGGCGGCGGCGGCACTGCTCACGATCGCCCTGCACGTCCGCTGAAGTCCGGTGGGTGCGGGTCTCGCAATCCCATGGTCGACGACGCGTCGCATGGCGTTCATCCTGACGATGACCAGCGGATGCTTGCCCTCGTTAGCGTCAAAGCGATCGCCGGGCTGCCTAGTGGGCGCTCGCGAGGGTCCACTAGCCACACCGTTGTACCGTTCCATGCAGCAGACCGAGCCTGCCCTCCTCAGCCCCGTTACCACGGCCGTCAGGCAACGGCTCGCCGTGGGCTGGCTCGTCGCCCTGATAGCGGCCAACACGGTCGCGTCCACTGGCCTGCTGGGCGATATCGCGAACCACGTCTCGCGGGGCTCGGGGCTCACGGGCAGCGACTTCTTGTCCGGATGGCACCTCGTGCTCTACGGCGGAGTGGCTGCGGCCGCGCTCGTGATCGGCGCGCTGGGTGTCGTCGAAGGGCCTGCGGCGCCCTATCGCCTCCTCCCGGCCGCGGTCGCCGGACTCGTGGTCCTGTGCATGGGCGGTGCCACCGATGCCTGGTGGCACCGAGCCTGGGGCGTCGAAGCCTCGTTCGACGCCCTCGTCAGCCCGCCGCACCTGTTGATCCTCACCGGCCTCGTCCTGTTGACGATCGCCCCCATCGGCGCCGTCGCAGCCGAACCAGGGGCCCTGCTCGACTGGGGCCGGTCCGCTGTGGTGGGGGCGTCGGTGCTCTCGCTGCTCACCGTGGTCAGCCTGTTCACCGCCTACCTCTCACCGCTCGCGGCCGGTACCGACCTCGGCGGCACCGACCTCAGCGATGTCACCAGTGGCGAGGTCACCGACCTCAGCGCCACGGACCTCGCCGCCACCACCGGGATGGTCTTCGAGGAGCCGCTGCTCGGCACGTCGACTGGCGACCAGGAGACCGCACGGGGGTTGGCGTCGGCGCTGTGGTTCAGTGCGCTCGTCACCCTCGTCGTGCTCGTTGCCCAGGCCCGGGGGCGCACCCGACCCGGCACGTGGACGATCACCTTCGGCATCCTCGGCCTCGGGCCGGTCATCGTCAACGACACGAACACGGTGCCGCTCACGATCGGCCTCCTGGCGTTCGGCGTGGGGGCCGACATCGTCACGCTGCGAGCGAGACCGCACCCGCTCGCGTTCGGCGCCGCCGTGGCGCTCATGTGGGCCGCCTACTTCGCCACCCTCTCGTCGCGGGGCGACCTGATCTGGGACCGGGAGCTGTGGGCCGGGGTCATCGCCACCGGCCTGCTCGCAGGCGCCGCCGCGGCCGGTGTCGTCCGATGGTTGACGGAGGCCCGCCAGGCGGCGAGCCCAGGTGCCAGGCCACTGGCGTGACCGCGGGCGAGGGCGGGGCGGCTCAGGCTGGGCGACGCTTCGGACCGGCCGAGACGCGCACTGTGATTCCTCGGTCCCCCGTGTCCGCGCCGCAGCCGGCGTCGCCCATGGCGGCGCGCAGGTACTCGTCGAGCCAGGGCGCCCCGACGTCGCCGACGGCCCTCGGACCGCCCGGGGCATCGCCGGGCACGCCAATCCGGCGCGCCCACGCGCGGCGGTCGGCAACCGCCGCAGCCGGCCACGGGCTGGCGGGGTTCAGTCATCGAGGCGCTGTTCCAGGCGCACGGTCACGCTGTCGCCCGCCTGCTTCGAGATGGCCTTGCGCACGTCGGCCTTGATGGGGAGCTTGTGCCGGCCGTCGCCCAGGGCCATGAACGAGCTGCGGAAGGGGTGGCCATCGACCGTGCCGCTGACCTTCACCAGGCCCCGGGTACCGAAGTACTCCGCTGATCCCGGCATCACGACGTAGGTCCACCCGCCCTTGTTGCCGCTTGTCTCCAGCGTCGCACTGAACTTCTTGCTCAACTTGCTCATCAGGCTCCTCCTGGCTCCTACGAATAGGACGAGGCGGCGGGTCGGGACTCATCGTGGCCCGCGCCGGTCGACCTGGTCGCCGGCGACGACGCTTCGTCGAGCGGGCAGGACGACGCGGGCCCAGGGCTCACGACCAGCGGCCCCCCCGGGTGCGAGGTCCGGGGCAGCGGGCGAGTCCATCGAGCGGGTGGCGCTGCAGCGCTACGTCAGGCGCCCCGACCTCACGCGCGCTGGTGGTCCGTGGGCGAGGGGGGACTTGAACCCCCACGACCTTGCGGCCACTGGCACCTGAAGCCAGCGCGTCTGCCAATTCCGCCACTCGCCCGAGCGACAAGACATGAAAGATAGCGCGGTCCCTGCTGGGCTCCCACCGGCCAACAGGACCGCCGGATGAACCAGCCGCCACACCGGTAACCTGCGGGGTCGTGGCCATCCGAGGGTTCGAGCGACGGCTGGAACGCATGGTGGAAGGGGCTTTCGCCCGCGCCTTCCGATCCAGCATCCGCCCCGTCGAGCTGGCCCGTCGCCTCGCCCGGGAGATGGACGACGGGCGCTCGGTCGGCGTCCGCGGCATGCCGGTGGCGCCCAACCACTTCACGATCTACCTGTCCTCCGACGACTATTCCGAGTTCGGCGAGGTGCGCGACGCCCTGCGCCGCGAGCTGTGCGACGCCGCCCGTGCCCACGCCCGCGACGAGAACTACGGGTTCATGGGCCCGGTCGACGTCGAGCTGGTGGTCGACGAGCGGTTCGGCACCGGATGGTTCGAGATCGAGGCACGGTTCCGGGAGGGGCCCGGCGGCGCCGGTGCCGGCAGTTTGGTGCTGCCCACGGGCGAGCGGTTCACGCTGGCGGAGCACCCGGTCAGCATCGGCCGCCGTCCCGAGTGCAACATCGTGCTGGCCGATCCCAACGTCAGCCGCAACCACGCCGAGATCCGCCCGCAGGGCGACGGCTTCATGCTCACCGACCTCGGCTCGACCAACGGGAGCAAGGTCAACGGCGTGCGCGTCGAGCAGCGCATGCTCGTCGACGGCGACGAGCTCACCTTCGGCAACACTCGCCTCCGGTTCGAGGCAAGCTGAGCCCGACCCGCGGGACCGCCGACCGGACACCCTCCGTGACCTGCCCAACGCCGGGCCCGCTCTGCTCTGGCCGGCATCGCGGCGGCCGATAGTCTCCGGCTCGGTGACCGAGCAGCTGCTCCGACTCCTGACCGGGTTCCTCCTGGTCTTGCTGTACCTCTTCTTCCTGCGCGTCCTCCGGGCAGTGTGGACCGAGGTCAACGCGCCGCGCACCGCCCAGGCCGTGGCCGCCCCCCAGGTCAAGCGGGGCAGGGTCCGGCGGCATGCCCGCCCGAGCCGCTCGAACCAGCCGCAGCTCCGGGTGCTCGAACCGCCCGGACTGCGGGGCCGGGCGTTTGCGCTCGACGAGGAGATCACGCTGGGCCGGGCCGCCGGCTGCCAGGTGCCACTCGACGACGCCTACGCCAGCCAGGTCCACGCCCGGGTGTTCGAGCGTGAGGGCCATTGGTACGTGGAGGACCTCGGCTCCACGAACGGGACCTACGTCAACCGACGGCGCGTGGCGGGGCCGATGGTGATCAAGCGCCATGACCGCCTGCAGATCGGCAACACCGTGCTGGAGTTGACGTGACCGCCATGGCCGGCCGGACGGCCCTGCGCTGGGGGGGCGCCACCCACGTTGGCCGCGTTCGCACCGTCAACGAGGACAACTACATCGCCCGCGACGACGTCGGCCTGTGGGCCGTCGCAGACGGCATGGGCGGCCACCGGGGCGGCGAGGTGGCGTCGGCGATCGCCGGCGAGGCCCTGGGGCGCAGCTTCGCCGACCGCACCGTCGACGGCTTGATCGAGGCCATCGAGCAGGCCAACGAGGCCGTCTACCAGACCGGCAGCAGCGACCCCGACCTCAGCGGTATGGGCACCACCGTGGTGGCGCTGGCCGTGGTCGACGAGCACGGCGACGAGGTGCTGGCCGTCGCCAACGTGGGCGACTCGCGGGTCTATCGCTACTCGGTCGGTGACCTCGAGCAGCTCACCGACGATCACAGCCTGGTCGCCGAACTCGTCCGCGAGGGCAGCCTGTCGCCGGAGGAGGCGGCCGTGCACCCCCAGCGCAACATCGTCACCCGCGTGCTCGGCGTCAACGAGCGGGTGCCGGTCGACACGATCACCGTCGAGCCGGTGGCCGGTGACCGCTACCTGCTGTGCTCCGACGGCCTGTTCAACGAGGTTCCCGAGCCGCGCATCTCGGCGGTCCTGCATCGGGTGGACGACCCCGCGGAGGCCGCCGACGAGCTCGTGCGGCTGGCGGTCGAGGGTGGCGGGCGCGACAACGTGACGGTCGTCGTCGTCGACGTGATCGACGATGGCGGGCGCGCCAGGGCGGCGTCCGACGCCATTGCGGCCGGTGCACCATCCGGCCTCGCGGGCCGCGCCGAACCAGCGGGCGTGACAGTGGCCGAGGACGGGAGCGGTGCCGGCGGCGGCGTCGCCCTCGAGACCCGGCGCACCACGAACGGCAGCGAGGCCGGCGGGGCCGGGCCCGGCGGTGAGGCGATCGACACGAAGACGCGGGGGCGGAGGCTCACCTGGCGGGTCCTGCTGTTCTCCCTGGTCCTGCTGGCGTTGGTGGGCGGCGCCTTCGCCACCATCCAGTGGTACGGCCGCTCCACGTACTTCGTCGGCTTCGAGGGCGACCAGGTCGCCATATTCAAGGGGCGCCCCGGGGGCGTCCTCTGGCTGAATCCGGTGCTGGAGGAGACGACCGACATCGAACGGTCCCACGTGCCGGCCGACACCCGCGACGACCTGGATGCCGGCAAGGAACAGTCCTCCCTCGGCGACGCCCACCGCTACGTCGACCGGCTGACCACGCGCGCCGACGCGTTGGCGGCCGAGACGACGACCACCACCCGGCCGACCACCACGACCAGCGCGCCTCGGACCACCACCACCCGACCGAGGACCACGACCACGCGAGCGCAATGATCGGCGCCGTCCGTCGCAACACTGAGCTGGGCCTGCTGGTGCTGGGCACCATGTTCGTCGTCGGCGCCTACGTGCTGACCACGCTTCCCGACGACAGCCCCATCCCGAACACCACAGGCCCATTCCTCGCCATCATCGTCGGACTGCCGCTGGTGGCCCACATCGCCGTCCGCCGCCTGGCGCCGCAGGCCGACGGCATGCTCCTGCCACTGGTGAGCCTGCTCAACGGGCTCGGCTACGTGTTCGTCGTCCGCATCGACGAGGCGCGGGCCCATCCCGACGGGCTCGCCGGCCTGCAGTCGATCTGGATGATCCTCGGAGTCGCCGCCTTCATCGCAACGCTGATCGTGGTGAGCGACGTCCGAATGCTCGAGCGCTACCGCTACACGGCTGGCTTCGTTGGCATCGTGCTGCTGCTCCTGCCGCTGGTCCCGGTCCTCGGGCGCACCATCAACGGCAGCAGGATCTGGGTCTCGATCGGGCCGGTCAACTTCCAGCCCGGCGAGTTCGCCAAGCTGGCGTTGGCGGTGTTCTTCGCCGGCTACCTGTGGGAGAAGCGCGAGTTGCTGGCGATCAACCGGGCGTACGGGCCGTTCTCGCTGCCCGACCCCAAGCACCTCGGCCCCGTGCTCCTGGCCTGGGGAGCGTCGCTGGTGGTCATGGTGTCGGAGCGCGACCTCGGCTCGTCGCTGCTGTTCTTCACCCTCTTCCTGGTTCTCATCTGGGTCGCCACCGAACGGGTGTCGTACCTCGTCGTGGGTGTGGCGTTGTTCGCCGGTGGTGCCGCCTTCGCCTTCAACGCCTTCAACCACGTGCAGGAGCGGGTGGACGTGTGGTTCGACCCCTGGGGCAAGGACCAGGGCTACCAAGTGGTACAGGCGGCCTTTGCCATGGCCGACGGCGGCGTCTCGGGGACCGGCCTGGCGCTCGGCTCCCCGACCAAGATCCCCGTGGTCGAGAGCGACATGATCTTCGCCGCCATCGGTGAGGAGCTGGGCCTGCTGGGAGCCACGGCGGTGCTCATCGGGTTCCTGTTGATGATCGGCGCCGGGCTGCGCATCGCCCAGCAGGCGGCCCGTGGCTTCGAGAGGCTGCTGGCCGTGGGGCTGACCACCCTGCTCGGGTTCCAGGCGTTCATCATCATGGCCGGGGTCGTCCGGCTGCTGCCGCTCACCGGGGTGACGCTGCCGTTCATCTCCTACGGAGGCTCGTCGCTGCTCGCCAACTACGTGTTGTTGGCCCTGCTGCTGCGCATCTCCAACGACTCGGCCGAGCAGCAGACCGAGCACTTGGCCACGCAATCGGCGGCCAAGGTAGGAACGTGAGCAAGCAGATACGCAACATCGGCGTGTTCCTCGTGGTCTGCTACGCCGCGCTCTTCTTCCAGGTGAACCGGCTGACTATCTTCCAGGCCGACGAGCTCAAGGACAACCCCGCCAACAACCGCGAGGTGGAGCGCGACTTCTCCAGCCCCCGGGGGTCGATCATCACCGCCGACGGCGGGATCGTCGCCCGCTCCGTGGCGTCCAACGACCAGTACAAGCGGCAGCGCGAGTACCCCACGGGCGAGCTGTTCGCGCACGTCACCGGCTACTTCGCCTTCGAGTTGGGCTCGGCGGGCCTCGAGCGGAGCTACAACGACGAGCTGGCCGGCCGCACGATCGACTTCGACCTGCAGGAGCTGTCCGACCTGTTCGTCGACCGCGAGCGCGGGGGCGACCTCACGCTCACGATGCGCAACGACGTGCAGGAGGCGGCGCGCCGGGAGCTCGGCCAGCGTGAAGGAGCGGTGGTGGCGCTCGACCCCCGCAATGGCGAGATCCTGGCGCTGTGGTCGTTCCCCTCGTATGACCCGAACGCGCTGGCCACCCATGACTTCAACGCCGCGGAGCAGGCCTCGACACTGCTCAACGCCGATCCAGAAAAGCCCATCCTGGCGCGCTCGTACCAGGACAACTTCCCCCCTGGCTCGACGTTCAAGATCGTCACTGGCGCCGCCGGCGTCGAGCGCGGCGGGGTGACCGAGGACCAGCCCGAGTATCCGGCCCGCGAGGCGTACCAGCCCGTCGGCGCCGGCGGTCGGCCCGTGGGGCGGCCGATCGGCAACTTCGGCGGAGCGACCTGCGGCGGCACGCTGTTCCCGATCATGGAAGCGTCGTGCAACTCGGCATTCGCGGAGATGGGGGCCGAAGACGCCGGCGCCGACGCCATGGTCGACATCGCGGAGGCATTCGGCTTCAACCAGGACGTTCCGATCGACCTGCCGCGACCCGCCAGTTCGTCGTTCCCCACCGACTTCGAGAACGACGCCCCGAAACTCGCGCAGTCGTCCATCGGTCAGAACGACGTGCGGGCCACGCCGCTGCAGATGGCGCTGGTGGCGGCGGCGGTCGCCAACGGCGGCGAGATCATGACGCCGCACGTGGTGCGCCAGGTGCGTGACGACCAGGGCGAGGTGGTCGACACGATCGCGACCGACGACGTCTGGACCCGGGCGATGAGCGGCGGGACCGCCGACCTGTTGCGACGGGGGATGATCGCGGTTGTCGAGGACGGCACCGCCAGCCGGCTCGACGAAGGCCTCGAGGGCTACGAGGTCGGCGGCAAGACCGGCACCGCCCAGATCGGCTCTACCGGCAGCTCGCACGCCTGGATAATCGGCTTCGCGGGACCCCCCGGCGAGGCGCCCAGCGTGGCCGTCGCCGTCATCGTTGAGGGTCAGCCGGGTGTGAGCGAGCAAACTGGTGGCAGAGTGGCAGCGCCGATCGCCGCCGCGGTGATGCGGCAAGCACTGGAACAGCCGGCCGTCGCGGCCGACCAGCAATCTGGGGACTCCGACTCGGGTGGAGAGCAATGACGCATGAACTCGGGCGTGGATGGCCCCATCTCGTAATCTGAGGTCCAAATGTCGTCGCAGCAAAGGCAAGTCATCTTCAACGGGCGCTACGAGCTGCACCGGCGGCTCGGGCGTGGCGGCATGGCCGAGGTCTACCTGGCACGCGACCAGATGCTCGACCGACCAGTGGCGGTCAAGGTGCTGTTCCCGGCGCTGGCCACCGACGCGGGATTCGTCGAGCGCTTCCGCCGCGAGGCCCAGTCAGCCGCCAACCTACAGCACGCCAACATCGTGTCGGTGTTCGACTGGGGTGAGGCCAACGGCACGTACTTCATCGTCATGGAGTACGTGGAGGGCCACACGCTGGCCGAGGTCCTGCGGGACGACGGCCGGGTGCACCCCGACCGCGCCGCCGAGATCACGGCTGACATCGCCGCTGCCCTCGGCTTCGCCCACCGCAATGGCGTCGTGCACCGCGACGTCAAGCCTGGCAACGTGCTCGTCACTGCCGACGGCACCGTCAAGGTGGCCGACTTCGGCATCGCCCGGGCCATCAGCGGCCACGCCGACCAGAACCTCACCAAGACCGGCTCGGTCATGGGGACCGCGACCTACTTCTCGCCGGAGCAGGCCCGCGGCGCGCCGGTCGATCCCCGGAGCGACCTGTACAGCCTGGGCTGCGTGCTCTACGAGATGACCACCGGCCAGGCGCCGTTCAGCGGCGACAGCGCCGTGGCCATCGCGTACAAGCACGTGCAGGAGAACCCGGTTCCACCTCGGCAGATCGACCCCGCCCTGCCCGAGACGCTCGAGGCCATCACGCTCAAGTGCCTGGCCAAGAACCCGGCGAACCGGTACCCGTCTGCACAGGACCTACGGGCCGATCTGCGGCGCTATCTCGACGGGGCGCGCATCCTGGCCGAGCCGGTGCTGGCTCCGCCGATCGACCCCAGCGCCACCAACGTGATGGCACCGACCGGCTACGACCAGGGCACGGCCGTGGTGACGGGCTGGTCCGGCGACGACGACTACGGCCCGTACGACGACTACACGCCGCCCGAAGATGAGGAGCCCAAGCGCTCTCGGTGGTTCCTGGCGGTGCTCATCCTGTTGCTGCTCATCCTCGCCGGGCTGTTGTTCCTGCTGGTGCGCAACTTCGCGGACAACGACAACGACCCAACGCTGGTCACCGTGCCGAACGTCGTCGGCCAACCCGCCGATCAGGCCGAGGCCACGCTCGAGGCCGCGGGGTTCGACGTCACGCGCGCATCGGAGGCGTCGGAGCGGCCTGTCGACGAGGTGATCGACCAGGACCCGCCGGGCAGCGAGCAGGCCGAGGAGGGATCCGAGGTCACGATCACCCTCAGCGCCGGCCCCGATACGGCGACGGTGCCCGATGTCGCCGGGCGCACGCTCGACGAGGCCAGCCAGTTGATCATCGAAGCCGGCTTCGTCACCCGCCAGCAGCCCGAGGAGAACGCCGACGTCGAGGAGGGTCTGGTGATCCGCACCGACCCGGCGGCCGGCGCCGAAGCCGCGCTCAACTCCACGGTGACGATCGTCTATTCGTCGGGACCCAACACGATCGCGATACCCGAGGTGCGGGGCCAGAGCGAGAACGACGCCCGTAACACGCTGACCGGTGCGGGGTTCACCGGGAACATCCAGGTCCGGCAGGACGCGTCCAACGACGTCCCTGAGGGCCAAGCCATCGGCACGGAGCCGGCGGCCGGCCAACAGGCACCCGCCAACCAGGCCATCACGCTTGTCATGTCGTCGGGGCCCGGGCAGGTCGGTGTGCCCGATGTGGTGGGTCGGACCGAGGACAACGCGCAGGCGCTCCTCCAAGGGTTCGACGTCCGGACGAGCGACGAGAACACCAACGACCCCAACCAAGACGGCCGGGTGCTCAGCCAGAACCCGCCGGCAAACGCGCAGGTCGACCAGGGATCGACGATCACCTTGGTGATCGGCCGCTTCCGGGGCCCCGAGACAACGCCCAGCACCGAACCGCAAGGCGACGGCTGACTCGCCCAGCCCGCGATGCCCCACACGCTCGTGCTCCTCCGCCACGGCGAGAGCGAGTGGAACCTCAAGAACCTGTTCACCGGTTGGTACGACTGCGACCTGACGGCCACCGGTGAGGCGCAGGCGGTCGCCGGTGGCCGCCTCATGACGGAACGCGGGTTGCTTCCCGACGTCGTGCACACGTCGGTGCTGGTGCGGGCCATCCGGACGGCCGATCTGGCGCTGCGGGAGATGGGACGCACGTGGATCCCGGTGCGGCGGCACTGGCGGCTCAACGAACGCCACTACGGCGACCTACAGGGACTCAACAAGGCCGAGACCGCCGAGCGCTTCGGAGCCGAGAAGGTGAAGCTGTGGCGCCGCTCGTACGACGTGCCGCCCCCGGCGATGGACCGCGACGACCCACGCAACGTCCGCCACGACTCCCGCTACGCGGGCCTGCCACCTGAGCTGGTGCCCGACACCGAATGCCTGGCGGACGTCGTCGAGCGGATGCTGCCGTACTGGTACGACGACATCGTCCCGGACCTCACCGCCGGCAGGGTCGTGCTCGTCTCGGCGCACGGCAACAGCCTGCGGGCATTGGTGAAGCACCTCGACGGCATCTCGGACGCAGACATCGTGGAGCTCAACATCCCCACCGGCGAGCCGATGGTCTACGAGTTGGCCGACGACTTCCGACCCCTCGTGGCGAAACCCACGATCGAGCGCTACCTGCGCTCCCCGGAAGAGATCGCCGCCGCCGCCGACGCGGTCGCGCGCCAGGCAGGCGGCTGACCTCGTCGTTGCGACCGAGCCGTCATGACGCGCCGGGGGCGCGGGCCGAACGACCCGCGCCCCCGAGCGCCAACGCTCGTCAGAACGCTATGCCGACCTGACCGCCCGTTGCGGGGATGGGCCAGAGCACGACAGCTAGAAGGAACGTCGCGAACTGCGACCACGTGTCAAAGCGGTCGTACCCCTCGTTGAAGGCGACGATGACGCCAATGATCAGCCAGACGAGCAGGATGAGACTCGCGAGCGGGATCCGAACACCCGTACTCGAAACCATGGGTCCTCCTCGGTGATTTCTTGTCCGTCCCGGCACCCTCAGCTGAGGTCTGGCGCCGCATGTCGCGACGACGTACCGGAACAACGGCTGCACGTTGAGTACCCTGCCGACAACTGGATCACACGTTTGCAACGTGTCGCACGACCCCGCGGGTCTGGCGGCGAGCCGACCTCAACGACCGGCCGGGGCCGACCGCGCGGTGGAGGCTGGGCCGACCCTTCCGCTCCCGTCGCCCCGCTCCAGGAGGTAGCCGCGGGACCGCACGGTGCGGATCGCGAGCCGCAACGGCGCCACCCGGCGCCTGAGCCGTAGCACGTGGACGTCGAGCGCGTTGCGCCGCGGCGACCCGACCGGCCAGCCCGAGCGGGCGAGAGCATCGCGGCTGACGACGGCGCCGAACCGGTCGAGCAGTGCCGCCGTGAGGCGAGCTTCGACAGGGGGCAACGACACCCAGCGGTCGCCGACGCGCAGCACACCGTCGTCGTCGAGCGATGGGGTCCATCCGCTGTCGCCATCCGTGCGGCGCACTAGCGCCTCGACGCGCACCCGCAGATCGAGGTCGTCGGCAGGAAGCCTGATCCAGTCCTCGAGGCCGTCGGCGGGAATGGGTGGAACACCCCCCTCGACCAGGAGCAGTCGTGGCAGGCCCGACCGACGCAGCTCTTCGCGCCGATCCCGCTCGGCCGGCCAGTGGACGAGTGCCACCTCCACGACGCGAAGGTACGGATCGACGGTTTCGCGATTGTTTCGGTCGGATGAACCTCGCCACCTGTCGCCGGAAGAATCCCTAAGCTCCGGCGCCATGGCACGGGAGAAGTACCTCGACCACCTCGCAACCGTCCCGCTGTTTTCCGGCGCGACGACCAAGGAGCTGCGCGCGGTCGCCAAAGCGTCGGTGGAGATGACGATCGGCGAGGGCAAGCAGTTCGTCACCCAGGGCGAGATCGGCCGCGAGGCGTTCATCATCGTCGAGGGCGAAGCTGATGTCGCTCGTGGCGGGAAGAAGATCACCACGCTGGGGCCGGGCGATTGCGTGGGCGAGCTGGCCCTGCTGGACCACGGTCCCCGTACCGCCAGCGTCACGGCCGCGACACCGCTAACCGTTCTGGTGCTCGGGCCGCGGGAGTTCGCGGGCCTGCTCGACGAGGTGCCCGCCCTCAACCGCAAGATGCTTGCCGCCCTCGCCGGCAAGGTGCGCGATCTCGACAGCCAGACCTTCGGCTGACCCGGGATCCGGCTCCGGGCGCCCGCCTGCGGGCGCCGAGACGGATTCCGACGCCTCTGCCCCGGTTGGATAGGTTTCCGCTGCGTGAGCACCGCGACGACCGCCGACGACGCCCGCGAGCGCACCAGCACGCCCGTGCCGGCGCGGCGGATCCGTCCCCGGTACATCGCGGTCGGCATCGGCATCGCCTTCGCGCTGCTCACGGTGGCATCGGGTGTCGTCGCCACGGTGCTCCAATGGCACGACGACTCCGGCGTGCAGCGCGAGGTGTTCGGCAACATCCCGTCGGCCTGGAAGGCCGTCTTCTACACCGCGCTCCCGGTGCTCATCGTCTATGGCGCCGTGGTGTTCTCGTGGCGGGTTCGCAACTGGGAGCGGGGCGCTCCCGACGATCGCCGCACCACCCGGGCCAACGTCGGCCGCCGTCTGGCCGACTTCCGTGCCGGCGTCTACATGCAGACGCTGCTGCGCGACCCGGTGGCGGGGATAATGCACTCGCTCATCTACTTCAGCTTCCTCGTGCTACTCGCGGTGACCACGGTGCTCGAGATCGACCACCAGCTCCCGGAGAGCGCCAAGTTCCTCCACGGCGACGTGTACCGGAGCTATTCCCTGGTGGGCGACGTGGCCGGAGTGCTGTTCGTGCTCGGGGTCGGGTGGGCAATCGTGCGCCGCTACGTGTTGCGGCCGTACCGGATCCGCATCAAGTCCAAGCCCGAGCACGCCTTCATCCTCGGCACGCTCCTGGCCATCGGCGTCACCGGGTTCGGCGCCGAGACGTATCGAATCGCCCTCGCCGGGCGGCCCGACTTCGAGGAGTGGTCGGTCGTCGGCTACCCGCTGTCGAGCCTGGTCGACGACAGCGGCGGCCTCGCCGGTTGGCACCAGGGATGGTGGGTGGCCCACGTCGTCAGCTTCATGGTGTTCCTGGTGATCCTGCCGGTCACGATGCTGCGCCACATGTTCACGTCGCCGCTCAACATGTACCTGCGCGACCGCGACCGTCCCAAGGGCGCCATGAAGGCGATGCCCAACCTCATGGAGACCGAGCTCGAGTCGTTCGGCGCCGCCACCGTCGAGGACTTCACGTGGAAACAGCTGCTCGACACCGATGCCTGCACGATGTGCGGTCGGTGCACGTCGGTTTGCCCGGCCCACGCCACCGGCAAGCCGCTCGATCCCCGCGAGATCGTGCTCAAGGCGGGCGAGGTCATGACCCGAACCGGCACGCCGCCGGTGTCGCCGCCCATCGGCATGGACCCCGAGATCACGGTGTCCGCCGACTCGCTCTTCGAACGCATCACCCCGGACGAGATCTGGGCCTGCACATCGTGCAAGGCCTGCGACGAGATCTGCCCGGTCAACATCGAGATCCTCGACAAGATCCTCGACATGCGGCGCTACCTGTCGCTCATGGAGTCGAACTTCCCGTCCGAGCTGGGCACCGCCTACCGATCGATGGAGAACTCGGCGAACCCCTGGGGCATGGCGCAGGCCGACCGCGGCGCCTGGACCTCCAAGGTCGAGGGCGTCGCCATTGTCGAGCCCGGCGATCCCTTCGACCACGAGTACCTGTACTGGGTCGGCTGCGCCGGCAGCTTCGACGACAAGAACCAAAAGGTGACCGTGGCCATGGCCAAGCTCATGCAGCGGGCCGGCCTCGACTTTGCCATCCTCGGCCCGTCCGAGAACTGCACCGGCGACCCCGCCCGGCGATCCGGCAACGAGTACATCTTCCAGATGCTTGCCATGCAGAACGTCGAGGCGCTGAACGGCATGGGGGTCCACAAGATCGTCACGCAGTGCCCCCATTGCTTCAACACGCTGGCGAACGAGTACCCGCAGCTGGGTGGCAACTACGAGGTCGTCCACCACAGCCAGCTGCTCGAGTGGCTCATCGCCGAGGGGCGGCTGGACGTGAGCGACGCTCGGCTCGACGAGCGCGTCGTCTACCACGACTCGTGCTACCTCGGCCGTCACAACGACGTGTACCTGGCGCCGCGCCGGGTCATCGGCAGCCTGGCTGGTGTCGAGATCGTGGAAGCGGGTCGCAACGGGACCAGGGGCATGTGCTGTGGCGCGGGCGGTGCCCGCATGTGGATGGAGGAGACGATCGGCAAGAAGGTCAACGACGAGCGCAGCCAGGAGCTCATCGCGACCGGGGCGAGCCGCATCGCCGTCGCCTGCCCGTTCTGCTACATCATGATCGACGACGGCACCAAGGCCGCCGGCAAGGAAGAGGACGAGGTGCGGGTGGCGGACATCTCCATGCACCTGCTCGAGGCGCTCGACGAGCGCGACGCCCGCCGGGTCCAAACCCTGGGGGACTGAACGTCGATTCCACGGGGCCGTTCGACTCGCCGAGCGCCCGGACGCGAAGCGGGGCCCGTGGTTCACGAGATCGCCACGGAGACGATCGGCCTCGACCTTCCCGAGGACTAGGACGGGCTCGTCAACGTCCCTGATCCCGGAAGTTCTCCCAGTAGCGGCTCGGGGTGGGCCCGCGCTGACCCTGGTACTTCGACCCCACGCGCGCCGACCCGTACGGCACGTCCGCTGGCGTCGTCATGCGCAGGAAGCTGACCTGCCCGATCTTCATGCCCGGATACAGAGTGATCGGCAGGTTGGCCACGTTGGACAGCTCCAACGTGATGTGCCCGGCGAACCCCGCGTCGATGAAGCCCGCGGTGTTGGATACGAACACGCCGCCGCGGCCGGCCAGGAAGTTCTCGATCTTCCGGCCACCGGGCCGTACCTCGAGGTCGAAGACGCGCTCCACGATCCCCGTGTCACGCACCTCCACGACCTCGTCCCACAACAGATCGCCATCGGTGAGCCGACGCAGCTTGGGCAGCGACGGCGCGGCCGGCGCGACGAGAAGCTGGTCCGCCAGCGGCACTGCCGTGAGCAGCTTGCGCTCTCCGTCAGGTGCATGGACCTGCCACGAGGGAAGGGTGTTTCCGCGCGCCGAGCGGCCAGAGCTGCCAGCACGGCGTCCGAGGCGGGCAAACAGCAGGAGCAGGTCGCCGACCAGGCCGTCGGAGGTCGTCCATACAGACGTGCGGCCCCCATCGAGCGATCCGTCCCCGTCGACGACACCGGCCAGGAAGGCTTCGATGAGCGGGCGCGACCAGCCGAACGCCACTGTCGGCACTCGCTTGGTCGGCGCCTTGCCGCCCGTGCCCAGCCACCCGAGGAGCGCCGCCAGGACCGACGACCCGCATGTCAGCGCCCCGGGCCCCCGATGGAAGGTGAGCCCGAGCCCGCCCAGCACCGAAGCGGCTCGATCCAGGATCCGCTGATCGGTGTTGGAGATGACCACATGCTGTGCGCGTGGATGGCCCGCGGCGACGTACAGGCCGAGGAGCCAGGCCCGCTCGGTGTCGATCGTGATCCGCGCCGGCACTGCATTGCGGCCACCATGCCAGCCGACGAGATCGGACTGCCCCAGCGCAGCAACGAGGCCAGGTATCTGCCGGGCGACTTCGTAAGGAAGCGCCCCGCGGCGGCGGTAGTAGCTCACGGCCCTGTAACCGCTGGATCGCAGAAGCGCGGACACCTCCGCAGCGTGACGTTCCTGAGCGGCGGCGACGGTGGGACCGGCGACCATCAGTTTGCTCGGCGCGGGATCCGGCACCATCTCCGTGACCACGATCTCAGCCAGTGGTCGCCGTGTGCGGCTCGTGCTGGGTTCTGGATCCGGAACGATCCCGGGCACCGCCACTCGGACCCCCGGCCTCAGCGTGCAGGTGCTCACCTTGGTGAGGTCCCCCCGACGATCGAGAGTGAAGAGGTTGTGCCCGGCTGTGATCCGCACCCGACGACCGGAGGCGAGCTGAACCTCGTAGATCCGATCCGGTGATCCTTCATACCACCCGGTGATCTCGTGGTACTCGACGGCGAAGGTCTCGGGATCGAACGCGGCCACCTTGGCATGCTGTCGTTTGCGAACGACATCCTCGATCGGACGAGGCACGAGGACACCGCCCCCGTCCGTCACCCAGACCGGCTCCGAGCCCGGCAGGCTCGAATGGATGAGCAGCCCCAGCCGCCCGAGACTCGACTTCCCCTCGATGCGCCCGACCAAGTCGTCGGGCAAGGACACCTTCTCGTACGTCGAACCGAGCACGAATTCTCCTGGGTGGAGGATGAACGCCTCGCCCTCGCCGATCTCGACCAGGCGGGTGAGATCCTCGAGGTCCTCCTTGACGTCGATGACCGGCATCGTGTGGTTGAGAAACACCCGGAACAACCGGTCGAGGCGCAGATCAACCGACGAGGGCTGGATGCACGACTCGTCCAGGGGATCGATGACGATGCGGCCGGCGTCGAGCTGCTCGCGAATGGTGCGGTCCGACAGGATCATCGGCCGCCGACCCTAGTGGTCATGGGCGGGCCTCCCGACGAGCGCCGACGGCACGAGCGGAGCCGCAGGAATCAGGTCGGCTAGCCTCGCCGTCTCACCCCGCGGGTGTAGTTCAATGGCAGAACGTCAGCTTCCCAAGCTGATAATGCGGGTTCGATCCCCGTCACCCGCTCCCTGCAGCGCCCGGGCCGTCTTGATGTCGACGCCCTTGCCACTACGCCGGTCGCCCGCCGCAGGTTGTGCAGCTCGAGACTGACGTAGCCCTCGAGCCCCCGTCTCGACCTCGCGGACCAGGTTGACAGTCCCCTCCCCGGCACTACGATCGCCACCCTCAAGAGCGGGCGGTCGGGGGAGAGCGTGAGCGGCGCGTCTCCGGCCGGCGAGAGAGGAGCCGGTGATGAACCGGAAGCGAGGCGCTGCCTTGGCGGCGGTGGGGATGATCGCTGCCGTCCTGATTGGCGCAAACGTCATGCCCTCGGGGGCGCAACAGCCACCACCACCCATCGCCACTGAGTTCTTGACGGGGCGAGCTACGTTCACCGACGACGTCGACCTGAAGATCAAGTTCAAGCTGGATGGCAAGGCGACCGGGGTCGTGAATGCTGACGATCCTTCGCGCACCGTCGTGGCCAGGTTCACCGTGCAGCCGGGAGCACAGTTTCCGTGGCACACCCACCCCGGCCCTGTCATCGTCAACGTCACCGAAGGTGAACTGGTCTACGTCGCCGCTGACGATTGCGTGGAACGTCCGTACCCGGCAGGAACTGCCTTTGTCGACCCCGGTCATGGCCACGTCCACACGGCCTTTAATCCCACTGACGATGTGACGGTGTTGGTGGCCACATTGTTCGAGGCGCCCGCGGAGGGGCCGCTGCTCATCCCTGCGGAGGCGCCTGCGGACTGTCCCATCTAGCGGCGTCCATCGCGCATCCATCGCACAGCCGGCATCCCCGGTTGTTGTCGATCCCCCGGACGACCAGGCGAGCTCGGTCCAGCCCGCCGGTGGGAACAAGATGTGTCGTGCGAGGAGCGTCACTGGTTGACTTCGTGCCCGCTCCGTGCCCGATCGCTCCGGCGGCTTCGGTCACCAGCGGTCGCTCGCTGGCCGTCCGATGCCCCGGTCGAACGAGAGATCGCAGCGGTGCGCCAGCGTCCGGGAATGTCTCTTCGAGCTTCTAGTCGCTGATCAGTCGCTTGAACGCTGGTTGGTCGCGGATCAGGTCTAGGTCCGAATCGCGCTTCGCGTGCCCGCGGAACTCCTCGGACATGTCGATCGCGCGCCGCAGGTGGTCTAGCGCGTCGGTCGTTCGGCCCGTGAGGCTCTCACAGCAGGCGAGGTTGTAGAACAGCAAGCCGTACTGCGGGTGAGCTTCGACCAGTACTCGTAGGCGGTCGGCGACCTCCGCGTACTCGCCCGACTCGTAGAGCTGGGCGAGCGGAGCCCAAAGTTCCCAGCCGCGAGGCTCATACGCCTTTCCCGGCGTCCCTTCGATCAGCATGATCATTGTCCCGGCCTCCTCGGCGAACGCCCTTCGCGTCGTGCGCGGAGGAGCGAAGACGAGAGTCCCGGCCGGCGCATCCACCCGGTCGCCCTCGAGCTCGAACACGGCGTGGCCTCGCAGCACGAGGAAGAGCTCGTCGTCCGCGGTCGGATCGTCGTCGTCGTGTTCACCGACGATCAGGTCGCCCGCGGCACGGGCCGTCCACACGGTGGCACCGAACGACGTGATGCCGAAGTGGTGCCGGACCGGCCGGTAGAGACAACGCCCGTCGACCAGTTCGTCGATCTCGTCCACATACGCAACCGCGTAACCAGCCATGAGACCCCCTTCAATCGTGGGCGTTCGCCGCGTCCCGCCGAGTCCTAGCAGGCGAGACCCACCGCGTGTGCCAGCGGGCTCCAATACCACTCGAACAGATCGGCGGCTGCGGTCTCAATTGGCAGGTTGGCGAGCAGCACACCAACAGCCTGTCCGTCAGTCTCGGAGTAGGGCGTAGACGATGTTGTCGCGCCACTTCCCAGCTCGGAAGATGGTTCGCCGCAGGACTCCCTCACGCTCGAAGCCGGCTTTCTCCAGCGCACGCTGCTCGGCGAGGTTCTCGACCTCGGTGTACGCCTCGATCCGGTGCGCCGGCATGGTGTCGAACAGGTACTGAACGAGCAGGCGTTGGGCGGTGGTCCCCGCCCCTCGGCCGCGATGCTCGGGGAACAGGGCAATCCCGATCTCATAGATCGCCCCCTTGGACCCCCCTGGCGACCGGTCCTTGTAGCTCACGTCCCCGGCGAGCGAGTCTGCGCTCATCACCGCCAGCCGTCCGTGCTCCGCACCGAGCCAGCCGTCTTCCTCCCAGCGCCGCCGCATCGCCTTGGGATCGCCGAAGCCCGTCCACTCGAACTCGCCGGCCGCCTCAGGATCGGTCGAGTAGCGGCACAGATCGTCCAGGTCCGCTTCCTGGATCGGGCGCAGGATCACCGTGTTCATCGAGCCATTGTGGCTAGCCCTGACGCCACCCGGTTCATCGTGACCCGCGCCATATCCCCGAACGCCATAACGCCGAGATGTGGCGGAGGCCCGATCGTCGCCGCGCACAATGGCTGACATGGGCTCGCTCGTCGTCGTCACCGGGCCGCCCGGGGCGGGGAAGTCCACCGTGGCGCAGGTCCTGGCACGTGAGGTCGAGCACAGTGCTCTCGTCGAGGGCGACTCGTTCTTCGGGTTCCTAGCACGTGGTGCCGTGGACCCGTGGCTTCCCGAGTCGCACGAGCAGAACACGGTCGTCACCAGGGCCGCAGCGGCTGCAGCTGGTGCCTTCGCACTGGGTGGCTATGCGACGGTCTACGACGGCGTCGTCGGCCCATGGTTCCTGTCCACCTTCAGCGCGGCAACGCACCTGAAACACCTCGACTACGTGATCCTTCTGCCATCGGTGAACATCTGCGTTCGGCGGGTGGCGACGCGCCGAAACCATGGCTTCACCGATGACGCCGCAACGAGGAAGATGCACGCCGAGTTCGCCGGCGCACAGATCGCCGAACGCCACGTGCTGCGCGACCCTCCCGAGGACCCCGCGGAGGTGGCGGTGCTCATCGAGTCCGCTCGCGCAGCCGGCAGGCTGACGCACGCGATCCGGTGACCGACTTCTTCCAAACGCCGACTTCAACACACCAGTGCAGTGCCGACCTCGTCGCGCTCCGTCATGGCTGGCAACCCGCGAATGCGGTCGGGTCCTCAACGCACGCCTCACGCCAGGGCTGATGGCCCTCGTCATCCGGCGCCGAGTCGCCCTCCCCGACACCTGCGCCGCCGGCCGAGGTCGCCTCCGGGCAGTCGTTGGCCGCCGCCGCTGATGGTGCGATAGCGATAGCGACATCGGCCGGCATTCCTGAGTCAAGCGGGCAGAGCGACGTCCCGACATTCAGTAGCTCATAGCGGTCGGTCGTGATGGACAAGAGGACGTGTGCCGCTTCCATGTCGCCGGGCAGGCTGTAGATCGCCCAACCAAATCCATCGAGGCACTCCAGATAGTCGATGTGCCCGCCCCCTGCGGCAGCATCGCTCGCAAGTACCGCAGCCAAAGCTTCGCCTCTGTCGCAGGCCGCCTGCACGACGGTGCTGGCGTGCGCAGCCGCGCCGGTAGGCGCCGTGGTCGTCGAGGTGGATCTCGACGAGGCGCCCGATGCTCGCGTCGTCGGCTCTGCAGGGCCTGTGCCGCACGCCATCAGGACCCCGGCGAGCGTCATCGCCATCACCACTGATACCCGCAGCCCTCGCATGGTGCCCTACCTCCCGCTCTCCCGCCGCCTGCGGTGAGACACACGTACTGACGCCCGACCTCCTCGATCCGATGACCAACGAGAGCAAATTTCTTGAACGAGACGCTCATTGGCAACCTTTACCGGCGTACGCGGCAGCTGCTTCGCTAGCGGCCCGCCACGACTTCGCGCCATGGCGCGGGATCTGTACGACTCCGTTGCGGGCCTGAGAGGGCTGCCTGAGTCCGCCCCTTCCGATTCCTGGCTCAGGCGTGCGGGCCGACTGTCACGGTGCCCACCGTCAGGGTCGGTTTTGCCTGCATGACCGCGCCCACCAGTTCGACCTCGTCGTCGAGCTGCCGGCGGTGCGTCATTGTGAGCTCGCGCAGTGGTTCGACGGTGACGGCGAGCTTCCGTCCGGACCGCCGCTGGTGCCACACTCCACCGACCACGCCGTCGACGAGCAGCACCGGGTAGTTGCCGGCCTGGCCTGTCGGGGTGAGCCCACGGGTCGCGGCCACGCCTGGGTACAGCCGCTCCCGAGGCTGACCCGCGACGACGAACGCGTCGAAGTATGGCAGCAGGCGGATCCCTCTGTGCGGCTGCGGCGGCGTCCCGGTGTCGCCGGCCATCACCCAGCCCGGCTCGCCGTCCGTTTCGACGAGTTCCAGCTCGCCAGCCAGCTCGTCGAACAGATGGGCAGCGCGCCGCGCCGGAACGTTGAGCCATCTGGCGAAGTGCTGGGGCGTGGCTGGGCCGTAGGCATACAGGTAGCGCGCCACAAGGGTGCGCACGGCCGCGCCGCCGTCGTCGGGCCGGAAGCCGGGCAGCCAGCGGTGTGGGTTGGTGTACGTCACGTTGCGGCCCCGGTTTGATCCGAAGCAGAGCACGCCACGGTGCGCGGCCGTGCTGGTCAATTGGCGCCAGCGTGGCCACATGTCCTGGAACGCCTCCATCGTCCGCTCGCCGGCCCATGGGCCGGTACGATCCACGATCGCCTCGGTCAGCTCGTCGACCGTCAGCTCCGAGTTTGCCAGCGCGTCGCTGATGGCCGCGATGACCTGGGCAGCCTGCTCGGGCGTGAAGCGGACCGGCTCGGGATGCATTGGCACCGACGATGGCAGGGCCGATAGCGCCCCCGTCCACATCGGCAGGTCGCCGGTGGGCAGCAGGTGCACGGTGCCGCGCGGACCGAACGTCTTGACCAGGGTGCGGTCCTCCCAGAGAGCGCGCTGCACCTCGGCGCGGGTCGCCCCGGCGATCCGCCGCCCGATCGATAGCTCGGCGGCGCTGAGGACCTGCGCGTGCGCTCCGCACAGCACGCTGGCGATGCCGGCGGCGCCCAGGTCCGTAGCCGGCTCGGTCAGCGCGTGGCGGGCCATCCGCCGGGACGTGACGCCGCTCCAGGTCAGTGAGGCCGGGGCCGTGGACTTCGGGGTCACGGACGTACATTCTCCCTGGCTCGGCCGACATCAGTTGCTTCCACCGCTTCACCCAACCACGTGCAGCAGATGCCTCCTGACGGCGCGTGGCCGGCACCCCAGATCAGCCGGTCGCGCTGATGCTGACGCGGCCCGTCAGCTCACACAGAACTCGTTGCCCTCCGGGTCGGCCATGACGGTCCAGGAGTGACCCCACTCGTCGTAGTCCCGCCCACGGGTGGCGCCCAGGTCCACCAGACGAGCGAGCTCCGCCTTCCGGTCGTCGGCGGCGAGATCGACGTGAACCCGGTTCTTCACCGTCTTCGACTCCGGCACCTTTGCGAAGAACCAGTTCGGCGATTGAGCGTCAGTGATGCCGATCGATGCGAAGAACTCGTTTGGATCCGGGTCGAGCGGACGGTCGAGCGCCGCCGACCAGAACCCGGACACCCGGAGGACGTCGTCGCAGTCGAAGGTGACGTTGGCCAGATCGAGGCTCATCACGCGGGAGTGTATGGGTCCCCGCGCTGCGAACTTCCACCTATGGCCCCGGCCAGGCGCGAAGGCGTGGACGCCAGGCCGGGACTGCCCGGCGGTAGTCCTCGTAGCTGGTGCCGAAGGTGCGGGCCAGGGTCGGCTCCTCATACCAGCGGACGAACGCAGCGACCGCCACCCACACGACGACGGCATAAGCCAGCAGGACCGGGCGCCCCAGCATCAAAGCTTGGCCGACGATGACCGCTACGACCGCCAGGTACATCGGATTGCGAACGTGGCGGTACAGGCCGCCCACGACCAGCTCCTGCGTCGGTGCGATCGGTGCCGGGGTGCCGGCCCCTTCGGTCACGAACCGGGTGAAGGCGAGCACAAGCACACCCGTTCCCGCCACGACCAGGGCCACTCCGAGGCCCTGCACTGGCGCCCAGACCGATCCAGCGGCGCGCCAGCCCGTCAGTAGGCGCGGTACCGCACCCGCGACGACCCCCGGCGCGACGACGAAGAACGTCGCCGTACCGAGGGTCGCCTCCGGCTTGCGCATGCGGGCCACGCCGCCGCTCAGTGGGCCACGCTGCGCTTCGTCGGTCTCACGCCGCCTCGTCGGCCGGGACGTCGCCGAAGAAGCCGGTGATCGCCTGGAGTCGACCGTCTTCGTCGAGCTCACCCACATCCGTGCCGGTGATCACGATCGTGCCGTCGGGCGCCACGAACTCGAACGTGTAGCGCGCCAGGTTGTGGTGGGCGTCGACGCCGCTGGTCCGGCGGAATGTGTGGCCCGGATACTGGGCGATCACGCCTTGCGCCAGTTCATCGAGCGCCGCATGGCCTTGGACGTCGAACAGCGGGTCGACGAACCGGCCGTCCTCGGACCAGGCCGTGCGGATCAGTTCGGCGCGGCGGGCGGCGTCGGTCTGGGTCAGGCCCTCCAGGTAGGCGTCGACGGTCGTCTTGACGTCGCTCATGGAATTGTCTCCTCGGTGCTGCGTGCAGTGTCGCCCACGAGACTGAGCCATCCCGCGACCCAAGGCGATTACCTGGCACGTAAGGGCGCCCACGACCCGGCCCCGTTACCGTCGGGCCATGAGCGTCCTGTCTCCACCTCGCACCGTCGGTGACCTCCTGCGACAGTGGCGGCACCTGCGGCGGATGAGCCAGCTCGACCTTGCCGCGGAGGCCGACGTGTCGGCGCGGCACCTGAGCTTCGTCGAAACCGGCCGGTCGCGCCCAAGCCGCGAGCTGGTCCTGCACCTGGCGGAGCACCTCGACGTGCCCCTGCGAGACCGCAACACGCTCCTCATGGCCGCCGGCTTCGCCCCCACCTACCCCGAGACACCGCTCGACGCCGAGGAGATGGCTCCCGTGCGCGACGCCCTCGACAAGATCCTCGGCAGCCATCTGCCGTTCCCCGCCGTGGTGGTCGACCGCCACTGGAACCTGGTGTCCGCCAACGAGACGGCGCTCGCCATCCTCACCGACGGCGTCGCCCCCGAGCTCCTCGGCCCGCGCACGAACGCCATGCGGGTGTGCCTGCACCCGGACGGCCTCGCACCCCGCATCGTCAACCTCCCCGAGTACAGCGCCCACCTCATCGAGCGGCTCGACCGCCTGGCCGCCGCCTCCGCCGATCCGGAGCTCCTGTCGCTGCGTGACGAGCTCCGCCGATACCCCGGGATTTCGGCCGGCCATGCGGGTGGTTCCGATACCGCGGCCCGCCTGTTCGTACCGCTGGTGCTGCGCGCTGATGACGGCGAGCTGACCTTCTTCAGCACCATCGCCACCTTCGGAACGGCGCACGACATCACAGTTGCCGAGCTCGCCATCGAGGCGTTCTTCCCGGCGGACGAGCGGACCGCGGCTGCCCTGCGTGGGCTCTGATCTGATGCCGGGCGGTCGGTTAGAACGTGCGCGGATAGGCACGTCATCCTGGCTCTCGGTGGTCAGCGCTGCTGGGAGGCCCAGCTGTTGAGCTGCGACCCGGCAACAAAATCTCACGCGGGGTGCCTGCGGAACGCCCTATCCGCTGGTCCTCTTATTCGTTCGCCAAGGTGGGGATCCTTCGCCAAACTGTCTGCCGTATGTCGAGGCGACCGAAGGGGGTGCCGATGATTAACAGCTTCCACGAGCAGGGCTCGATGACGATGCTGCTCGGCTGCGCCCTCGGTTCCATTCCACTCGGAACCTGATCCCGGCGCACCGCCGGAACTCTGATCGCCCGGCCGAGCCGCCACCAAGGGGCCGATCGCGCCCCGATGTTCCCAGACTCGCGCGGCCTCGCGGCTGCGCCCCCTTCCGAGAGGAAATTTGTCATGTTTCAACACGACTACGTGTTCCAGGTGCTGGTCCGCGACAGGCAGAGCGAGCTGCGCAAACGGGCACCAAAACGCGTCCGAGCACCGTCGTCCGAACGACGCTGGTCGCGCCCGCGGCGCCGTTAGAACCTGCGCGGATGCGCACGTCATCCTGGCTCTCGGTGGTCAGCGCTGCTGGGAGGCCCAGCTGTTGAGCTGCGACCCGGCAACAAAGTCCCACGCCGGGTGCCTGCGGAACGCCCTATCCGCTGGGCCTGCTAGCCGATATCCAGGGGCTTCGGCGGTGGGCCGGTCCACGCCGCGGGTCAACGCTACGCTCGGCCCGCATGGATCAGCCCGCCGCCGAGGCCTGGAGCATCCAACCCAACGGCCCGCTGGTCGGCGAGGTGCGGGTCAGTGGTTCGAAGAACGCCGTGACCAAGCACATGGTCGCCGCCATGCTCGGGACCGAGCCCAGCACGATCACCAACGCCCCCGAGGTCGGCGATGTGGGGATCACCGCCGACATCCTCACGTCCCTGGGGGTCGGCGTCGAGATACGAGGCGATCGCATCACCATCGAGCCGACGGCCACGCCCGACGCCAAGGTGCCGCTCGAGTTCAGCGGCCTCAACCGCATCCCGATCCTCCTGCTCGGGCCGCTGCTCCACCGCAACCACGAGGCGTTCGTTCCCCTGGTCGGTGGCGACCGCATCGGGCAACGGCCGGTCGACTTCCACATCGCCGCCCTGGAGGCGATGGGGGTCGACGTTGACATGACGCCCGACGGGATCGCCGCCCGTGCCGACCGCATGCACGGCGCCCGCATCACCCTGCCGTACCCGAGCGTGGGGGCGACCGAGACCGTGCTCCTGTCGGCCGTCCAGGCAGAAGGTCGGACGGTGCTCTTCAACGCCGCGGTCGAGCCGGAGGTCACCGAGCTGGCGCTGTTCCTCCAGCGGATGGGTGCCCAGATCAGCTTCCGTCCCGATCGGCGCATCGTGGTCGAGGGGGTCGAACGCCTGGGGGGTGCAGCCACCCGGCTGCAGGGCGACCGCCTCGAGGCTTTCTCGTACCTGGTGGCAGGGCTCATGACCGGAGGACGGGTGCGGGTCGCCGGCTGTGGCCAGGACCGACTGGTCACGGCCATCGACACTCTGCAGAAGATGGGGGCCCGCTTCGAGATCACCGACGAGTGGATCTCGGCCAGCGCCGACGGCCTGCGCACGGCGGCGGTCCAGACCGACACCCATCCCGGGTTCATGACCGACTGGCAGCCACCCCTCATCGTGTTGATGACCCAGGCGGAGGGCATGTCGGTGCTCCACGAAACCGTTTACGAGGACCGCCTGATCTACGTCGATGCCCTCACCCGGATGGGCTGCGAGATCGAGCTCTACGACACCTGCCTGGGGGGACCGGCCTGCCGCTTCCACGACACCAACGCCGTGCACTCGGCGGTGGTGCGGGGCGTGTCCAAGCTGCACGGCGCCGAGGTGACCATCCCCGACGTGCGGGCGGGATTCTCGTCGGTCATCGCCGCCGCTGTGGCCGAGGGGTCGTCGCTGCTCCACGGCATCCAGCACCTGGAACGCGGCTATCACCATCCGTTCGAGACGCTGGAGTCGCTGGGACTGCGTCTGGAGCGGGTGCCGGTCGAGGCCTGAGCATCGTCCCGACCGCGGGTCAGCCCGAAACCAGGCTGGCCAGGGCCCAGATGGCGGCGATGGTCCCGACCAGGATCATCAGCACGCTCCGAGCCACGGGCGCCTGCGCCAACTCGCCCTCGCGCTGCTTGCTCGGGGGACGGACCAGCGCCGTCAGGCTGCCGACCGCCAGCGCCGAGCCCAACGCCAGCACCAGCCATGCCAAGAGGTCCTCGCCGAGGAACATGGGCCGAGCGTACGGGCTGACCCCACGCAACCGTCAGTCAGCACGACCGCCGGAGCCGGCATCACCACCGGTTGTCACGCCCGGCGGATAGCGTCCCTGTCCATGGTGACGCCGACCATCGGCTGGCGGGAATGGGTAGCGCTGCCCGAACTGGGTGTCGACGCCATCAAGGCCAAGGTCGACACCGGGGCACGGTCGTCGACCCTGCACGCTTGGGCGGTCGAGATCGTCGACCGACCCCACGCCGGCCCGATGGTGAGCTTCGTGCTCCATCCCCGCCAGCGGGACGCGTCGCTCACCGTGGCCGCCGAGGCCCCTCTCGTGGGCTGGCGCGACGTCCGGTCGAGCAACGGCACCCTCGAACGACGCCCGGTCATCCGCACGCCCGTGGTCATCGCCGGTAGCCGCGTCCCCATCGAGCTGACGCTCACCCGGCGCGACGAGATGGGGTTCCGCATGCTGATCGGCCGGCTGGCAGTTCGACGCCGATTCGTCATCGACCCTGCGCAATCGTTTGCGGGTGGGGGCACTACAGTCGCCGCCTCATCCGCTTCCTCCCGGCCGCTGGCCGGGTGGGTCTCGGCCGCACGCTGACGGCAACCCGGACCATCGTGGGTTCCAGTCGTGAAGATCGCCATCCTGTCGCGCAATCCCAACCTCCACTCGACGGCCCGATTGCGGGCCGCCGCCGAGGCGCGCGACCACACCGTGCGGGTCATCGACTACCTGCGCTGCTACATGAACATCACGGCCCACCGCCCCACCGTGATCGTCCAGGGCACCGAACTGACCGACGTGGACGCGGTGATCCCGCGCATCGGCGCCTCGCACACCTTCTACGGCACCGCCGTGGTGCGCCAGTTCGAGATGATGGGTGTCTTCACCGCCAACGAGTCGCAGGCCATCAGCCGGGCTCGCGACAAGCTGCGGGCCCTGCAACTGCTGGCGCGCAACGGGCTCGGGCTCCCGGTCACCGGCTTCGCCCACTCCACCAAGGACATCGACGGCCTGCTCGAGACCGTCGGAGGGCCGCCCATCGTGGTCAAGCTCACCGAGGGCACGCAGGGGATGGGTGTCGTGCTTGCCGAGACCCGCAAGGCGGCCGAGTCGGTGATCGCCGCGTTCCGCCAGCTCGACGCCAACATCCTCGTGCAGGAGTACATCAAGGAGGCCGGTGGCACGGACATTCGGGCCTTTGTGGTCGGCACCCGGGTGGTGGCGTCGATGCGACGGCAGAGCGCCCCCGGCGAGTTCCGCTCCAACCTCCATCGGGGCGGCACCGCGGAGCGGATCCGGCTGACACCCGAGGAACGCTCCATGGCCGTGCGCGCCGCCCGCACCATGGGGCTCAATGTGTGCGGCGTCGACCTCGTTCGCTCGCGACACGGCCCGCTGGTGCTCGAGGTGAACAGCTCGCCCGGCCTGGAGGGCATCGAGGCCGCCACCGGCGCCGACGTGGCCACGCGGATCGTCGAGTGGATCGAGAAGAGCCACGCCGCTCGGCCCCGGAGGCCCCGCCGCAAGGGGTGACGGCCCGCCATGGCGCCAACCGCGACCCGCACCGCTCGCAACCGCCCCGTCGAGATCGCCGGCACCACTGTGGGCGCGGGACGCCGGCAGCTCGTGGAGGTCCCTGTCGCCCGCCTGCCCACGGCCACCCGGCTCAACCTGCCGATCATGGTGCTCAACGGGCAGCGGCCCGGTCCCAAGCTGTGGCTTTCGGCCGTGGTGCATGGCGACGAGCTCAACGGGCTCGAGATCATCCGGCGGGTGCTCGAGGAGGTCCGGCCTCGCCGACTCGCCGGCATGCTGCTGGCCGTCCCCGTCGTCAACGTGTTCGGGATGGTGACGGAGACCCGCTACCTGCCCGATCGCCGTGACCTCAACCGGTCGTTCCCCGGGTCGCCCAAGGGATCGCTGGCAGCGCAACTCGCCAATCTGTTCATGACCCACGTCGTGGCCGCGTGTGACATGGGCATCGACCTGCACACCGGCAGCGACCACCGCTTCAACCTGCCGCAGATCCGCGGCGACCTCGAAGACCCGACGACGCTGCGGTTGGCGCGGGCGTTCGGTGCACCGGTGAGCGTCCACTCGCCGCTGCGCGACGGGTCGCTGCGGGAGGCGTGTCGGCGGCGGGGCGTCCCGGTGGTCGTGTACGAGGGGGGCGAGTCCAACCGGTTCAACGAGACCGCCATCAGCGCCGGGGTCGACGGGGTGCTGCGGGTGTTGGCCGACCTGGAGATGCGGACCGGCGACCCTGCGCCGGCCGCCGCCACCACCGCGGTCGTGCGGCACACCCACTGGGTGCGGGCCCGGCGCACGGGGATCCTGCGCTCGCCCGTCCGAGCAGGCCAACGGGTCGCCAGGGGCGACGTGCTGGGGATCATCGCCGATGCCGTGGGGGACTCCCGGGCGACCATGAAGGCCCCGTTCGATGCGGTGGTGATCGGTCACACCCAGCATCCACTGGTCAACCGCGGCGACGCCCTCTGGCACCTCGCCAACCTCGACCCCGACGCGAAGGGGACCGCGGCCCGCACGCCCCGCCGGCGCTGATCGGGGCACCTCCCTAGGCGTGGCCGCTGGGCCGCTTAGAGGCTGCGCCGATAGGCGCAGCCGTGGCCCGAGCGGCCCGGCGCTGAAGGCGCCAAGAGCGGGAAGCACGCCGCGTAGAGCCGGCGCCTATCCGCGCCGGCTCTCAGCCATTAGCGTGCCCGGCGATGTCGAGCCGCTATCGCCTGGTCGCGCTCGTCGGACTGATGCTCCTGGGGGCAGCCATAGCCGGGATCTTCGTCCTCATGGGCGACGACGAGGGCCCACCCGCGGCCGACGACGCCCGGGACTATCTGGCCGCCTGGGAGGACGGCGACTACGCCGGCATGCGGGAGCACGTGCTCGACGCACCCGACTCGTTCGACACGATCCACCAGCAGATCGTCGACAACCTCGGAATCACCTCGCCCAGCTACGAGCTCGGTCAGGTCGACGCCAGCGGCGACAGCGCCATAGCCCGGTTCACGGCCAGGCTGCAGCTCGATGGCGTTGGCGAGTGGTCGTACGACGGGGCACTGTCGCTGACCCTGGGCGACGGGGATCGTTGGCTGGTCGAGTGGACCCCCGCCGCCGTCCATCCCCGGCTCGGGACCGATCAGACCCTGACCCGGACGCGCGAGGTGCCGCCGCGTGCCCCGATCGTCGACAAGGACGGCGAGCCGCTGGCCTCAACCGGTCCCGGCAGGCTCGTCGGGCTCGAACCCCAGGCCATCCAGGACCTCAACCAGGTGAAGGCGGCACTCCAGCAGCAACTCGGCGTGGACCCGGCGGCGGTGGACAGCGCGCTGGGGGCGCCCGGCGTGGAGCCAAACCACTTCGTGCCGATCATCGCCGTGAGCCAGGCCAGGTACACGCAGGCGGCACCCGTGATCTATCCCCTGCCGGGCACCCGGTTCCGGGACACCACCGTGAGGACGACGCCGTCCCAGGGGTTCGCGGAGCACGTGCTGGGGCGCACCGGCGAGATCACCGCCGAGCGGCTCGAGGAGCTGGGGCAGCCCTACCGGCGGGGCGACGTGGTCGGTCTCAGCGGCATCGAGGCCGCCTACGAGACCCAGCTCGCCGGCACGCCATCGGGCGACATCCAGCTCGCCGACGCCGAGGGCGAGGTCGTCGAGGTGCTGGACCGCATCGAGGGCCATGAGCCGCGACCGGTGGCGACCACGCTCGACCGAACCGCGCAGGCGGCAGTGGAGTCGGCCTTGTCCGCCACCGACCAACCCGCGGCTGCGGTGGTGGTCGACCGCGACGGCAACGTGCGCGCCGCAGCATCGAGACCGCTGGCGGACTTCAACCGGGCCCTGTCGGGGAGGTACCCGCCAGGGTCGACGTTCAAGGTTGTGACCACCGGCGCCCTGCTGGCCAACGGGGTCACGCTGGAAACGCCCGTCGAATGCGCCCAGACGATCAACGCCGGCGGGCGGGAGTTCAAGAACTTCGAGAGCTCCAGCCTTGGCACCGTGCCGTTCGGGCTGGCCTTCGCCGAGTCGTGCAACACCGCGTTCATCAGTGCGTCCGCCGGGGTGCCCGACGACGACCTGGTGGCGGCGGCCGAGAGCTTTGGATTCAACACGGACTACTCGGTCGGGCTGAACACGTTCGGGGGCAGCTTCCCGAGCCCGGCGGACGCCACCGAGCACGCGGCGGCTTCCATCGGCCAGGGCCGGGTCGAGGCGAGCCCGCTGCACATGGCCACCGTGGCGGCGGCGGTGATCGACGGCACGTGGGACGCACCCGTTTTGCTTCACGATCCCCCGGCTGGCGACGCCGCCGCCGGCGGGGCGACGTCGACGACTTCGGCGGCCGCGGCCGACGCCGACGAGACGACCACCACAACAACGGCGACAGAAGGCGAGTCCGCGGCCGGCGCGGGCCCGACGGCACGGCCCGAGCCCAGGACACTGCCGGCAGGAAGCGCCCAGACGCTGCTCGGCCTGATGCGGCGGGTCGTGACCGAAGGCAGCGGCCAGGCGGCCGCCATCACCGGGGTCGAGATCGCAGGCAAGACCGGCACGGCGGAGTTCGGCAGCGGCAACCCGCTGCCGACGCACGCGTGGTTCATCGGGATCCGCGGCGACAACGCCGTGGCGGTGCTAGTCGAGGGCGGCGGTGTCGGGGGCCGGGTGGCGGCACCCGTAGCCGGTGCGATCCTGGCCGGGCTCCCCGGCGGCTGACCCGACAGGCAGCGGCGATTCTCGGTGGTGCGGGCCTTGACCTCAAGTTCGCTCGAGGTTCTAGCGTTCGAGTCATGCACGCCATCCGCCAGCACGAGTTCGGGCCTGCCGAGAACCTGACCTACGAGGAGGTCGCCGACCCGGTGCCCGCGGCCGACCAGGTGCGCATCGCCGTCGAGGCCGCGGGCGTGCACCTGCTGGACACGACGATCCGCAAGGGGCAGTCGGGCGGACCGTTTCCCCTTCCCGACCTGCCCATGACGCCCGGGCGTGAGGTGGCGGGCCGGGTCGACGCCGTGGGGCCGGGAGTCGACGAGGGCTGGTGGGGGCGCCGCGTGGTGGCGCACCTCGGCATGGCGAGTGGCGGGTATGCCGAGCTGGCGGTGGCGCCAGTGGGGGCGTTGCACGAACTGCCCGATGACCTGGCCGCAGACGTGGCCGTGGCGATGATCGGCACCGGTCGGACCACGATGGGCATCCTGGAGGTGGCCCAACCGACGCCGGAGGATGTGGTCTTGGTGACCG
>DASSDL010000069.1:0-2667 GCA_035697145.1 Acidimicrobiales bacterium | reverse complement strand
GCGGCGGTGAGGCGGCCCTTCGCGTGGTCTGCGTCGGTGAGGTGAGCCAGGGCTCCGTAGTGGGCGGCGAGGCACGCCCCCGCTGGATCGTCGGTGCGATCGACGAGGTCCTCGGCCGAGGACGCGGCGCTGAACATCTGGCGGTGGTCACCTCGGCCCTGGCCCAGATCGGCGCGGAGGATCTGCACCCAGAGTTGGTCGTGTGGCGACAGGTCCAGAGCCAGGAGATCGTGAATCCACGCGTCGCCCTCCGCGCAACCCAAGGCGTTCCGCCAGAGGAACGACGCCCCGACGGCGATCTCCACGGCGTCCTCCACATCGCCGTGCTGCAGGCTGAGCCGGAAGGCCTGTCGCGAGTCGTCCAGATCGGTGCGGAACCCCGCTCCGAGGCGCGCTGACATCCAGCGGTCCAAACGCGACGCCGACCCGACCCATTCCCGGACGTGGCTGCGGTGGCGCTCGAAGGCCGACGCTGTCTCCCCGGACTCTTCCAGACGGCCCCTCGCGAACACTCGGATCGTCTCGAGGAGCCGGTAGCGCCCCACGCCGGGCAGGCGCACGACGAGGCTCTTGTCCACGAGCTGGCCGAACACCGTGATCGGCACGGTGCCCAACAGCGGCGGGGCGCACGCTTCGACGGCACGGACGTCGAACGACGACGGGAAGACGCTGAGGTGCCGGAGCAGGCACTGCTCGGTCCGGTCGAGGAGCCGGTAGCTCCAGTCGATCGCCGTCTCCATCGTGGCGTGCCGGGGCGCGTCGCCCGAGGCTCGACCCGACAGCAGCGCAAGGCGGTCGACGAGGCGCCGGGTCAACTCGTCGAGATCAAAGCGGCGGAGCTGGCCGGCCGCCAGCTCGAGCGCCAGCGGCACGTCATCGAGCCGGCGACAGAGCTCGACCACAGCTGGATCCGCCGGATCCCATTGCACGCGCGGCTCGGCGGCGCGGGCGCGCTCGACGAACAGCGTCGGCCCCTCGTCGTGCAGCGGACCGAGTGGCCAGACGTGCTCACCGACGACACCAAGCGGCTCTCGGCTGGTGGCCAGGATGTCGGCTGTCTCGCCGCCCTGGAGCATCCGGTCGATGAGCTCGGCCGAGCGCTCGAGGACGTGCTCGCAGTTGTCAAGCACGAGCAGGACGGGCCGATTCGCCAGGTGGTCGGCCACGCGCTCGATCGTCTCGGATGCGGAGCCCTCCACCCCAGCCGCCTCGGCCACGGCTCTCGTCACGTCCGCCTGCGGCGGCACCGGCGAGAGATCGACGAACACGGCGCCGTCGGCGTACACAGCCTGCAGGCGGTCGGCCACCGCTAACCCAACGGTTGTCTTCCCGACGCCTCCAGACCCGGTGATCGTCACCAGCGGGGCCTCGCGGATCCGTTCGACGACGCTGCCGATGTCGCCGTCGCGGCCGATGGGTACGTTCCGCAGCCGGGGGAGGGATCGTCGGATGCGGCCGGCGTCGTCGCGCACCTCGGCGACGAACTGGTAGCCGCGGGCGTGGACCGTCTTGATGACCTGCTGGGCCTGGCCGTCGTCGCCGACGGCCCGCCGGGCGGCCTTGACCCGAGATGTGAGCGCCGATTCCGACACAAACCGGTCGCCCCAGATCGCATCGAGCAGCTCCTCCTTCGACACGACCCGGTCGCGGTTGACGATCAGGTGATGGAGCAGCTCGAACACCTGGGGCTCGACGTGGATCGGCCCAGCCGGCCCTGAGAGCGTGAACCGTTTGTCGTCCAGCTGGAACACCCCGAACCGGAAGCGCACGCGGCAATCGTTGCACAGCGTGCACGACACCGGCCCGCCGCTGCTCGCCGGTTCCGGCCCTGGTGGCCCTGGGCGATGTTCGTGACTCCGGGCGTCCAGCCGCAGCACCTGCCCATCTCCACGATCTCACCACGCCGTCTCCAAGGTCGCGGCGCCGCGCTCCGTCAGAGTCGCTGAGCAAGCTGTCAAACCACACCAGGAGACGATCCCGATGCCCAATCGCCGCCACCGCCACCATGACGTCGTCGTAGTCGGCGCACGCGCTGCCGGCGGCGCGACTGCGCTGCTCCTTGCACGCATGGGCCACGACGTGGCGGTGCTGGAGCGCGCGCAGTTCCCGCGCGACACGCTGTCGACCCATTCCATCTCGCGCAGTGGCGTCGTCCAGCTCGGCCGCTGGGGCCTGCTCGACCAGGTGCTGGCCAGTGGGGCACCCGCCATCCGACAGATCACCTTCCACACCGCCGGCGAGTCGGTCACCCGCCACGTCAAGCACCGCGCCGGCGTGGACCATCTGGTCGCGCCTCGGCGGCGCGTGCTCGACACCATCGTCGCCGACGCCGCCCAGGCCGCTGGCGCCGACGTTCGCTTCGGCGTCACCATGACCGACGTTCGCCGGGACGAGACCGGCCGGGTGGTCGGCGTGGAAGCCCGGGACCCATCCGGCGACCCGGTCGAGCTGGACGCACGGTTCGTCGTCGGCGCCGACGGGCTGCATTCACGTGCCGCGCGCTCCGTTGGCGCCATGGTCGACGTGGCCCGACCCTCCGAAAGCGCCACCCACTACGCCTACTACGCCGGGCCAACCTGGAGGGGCATCGAGTTCTTCGTAGGGCACGGGACCTTCGCCGGTGTGTTCCCCACCAATGACGGTGAGGCCTGCATCTGGGTGTGCAGC
>DASSDL010000068.1:0-12304 GCA_035697145.1 Acidimicrobiales bacterium | reverse complement strand
GGGGATGCCTGGGCGCCGCCGACGCGGCCATCCCCGGCATCTGGGACCGCCAGCGCCCGCTGCGTCGGCAGCTCGACGATGACATCGCCGCCTCTCCCGAGCTGCGCGCCGCCAAGTCGCAGTACCGCCAATGCGCCCAATCCGTCGGCGGCATCGTCACTTCGGATCCGGGTGACGCTCGCGGGATCGCCCTGGCCGACAAGGCCAAGTCGGCGGCTGTGGAGGACGTGTTGGCGGACTGCGAAGCCGGCTGGGCAACCGGCTACGACCGCGCCGCCACCACCGCCGCCGAACGGTTCGCCGCCCGGCACGCTGACGAGCTGGCCGCCATCGACCGCCACTACGAGACAGCGCTCACCGATCTGCTTCAAGGCGACAGCTTCCTGGCCTACCTCAGCGAGCAGGCAGCGTTCGGCGAGGGTTGACCATCCGGCCGGTCAGCGGGCTCCGAGCCAGCAAGGTTTGACGGGGCCGTCGCTAGCATCGCCGCGTGGATCGTGAGCGCTTCCCCGGGCTCCGTGACGACTGGGTCCGGCTCGATGGCCCGGCCGGGACGCAGGCCCTCGACGACTCGATCGAGGCGGCGGGTGCCTGGTGGCGGTCGGGGGACCCCGCCAACGCGCACGGTCCGTTCCCGCAGGCGGAGGCCACCGATGGGCTCGTGTGGTCGACCCGCGAGGCGTGCGCCGAGCTCCTCGGCGGCCAGCCGGAGAGCGTTGTCTTCGGTGAGTCGATGACCTCGCTTACGATGCGCTTCGCTGCGGCCGTCGGCCGAACGCTCGGCCCCGGTGACGAGGTCCTCGTGACCAGGCTCGATCACGACGGCAACGTCCGACCGTGGGTGGTGGCGGCCGAGCGGGCCGGCGCCACCGTGCGCTTCGCCGATCCCGATCGGGGCACGCTGGTCCTCGAGCCGGAGCACGTCGCGGCCGCCCTGTCCGAACAGACCCGGTGGATCGCCTTCACCGCCACATCGAACGTGATCGGCACGGCCCCCGACGTGACCGCCATCTGCAGCCTCGCCCGCGAGGCCGGCGCTCGCACGTACATCGATGCCGTCGCCGCCATTCCCCACCGGCGGATCGACCGGCAGGCGTGGGGCGCCGACGCCGTCGTCTGCTCCGCCTACAAGTGGTACGGCCCCCACGTCGGGGTGTTGAGCGCCGACCCGTCGCTCCTGGAGGGACTGCACCCCGACAAGCTCGTCCCTTCCCCGGACACGGTGCCCGAACGGTGGGAGCTCGGCACCCTCCCGTTCGAGCAACTGGCGGGGGTGCGCGCCGCGGCCCGGTTCATGCTCGATCGAGTCGTGCCGCTCGGGTGGGTGGAGGAACAGGCGCTCGGCGACAAGCTCGACGCCGGCCTGCGGGCGATCGACGGCGTGGCCGTGCTCGGCGAGCGTCGCCCGGGCGACGCCCCCACCCGCTGGTTCACGGTGACCGGCGCGGAGCCCGAGACCATCGCCCAACGGCTGGCCGAGTGGCGGATCGCGGTGTGGAGCGGCACGAACTACGCCTGGGAGATCGCTCACTGGCTCGGGCTGGGCGACGCCGGTGCCGTGCGGGCCGGCTTGGTCCACTACAACGACGCGACCGACGTCGACCGCTTCCTCGATGCACTCGCCCGCTAGCCGGGCCACGGGCCCGGACCCGGCAAAGCGTCGGCGCCTGCGCATCGGTGTGCAGCTCCCCGAGGTCGAGCGGCACGTGGCCTGGCCCGAATACCTGGCCATGGCGCGTGCGGCCGAGGCGGTGGGTTTCGACTCGGTCTGGGTCGGAGACCACCTCCTGTACCGCGGCGACGGCCGCGAGGCGCGCGGGCCATGGGACGCCTGGAGCCTCCTCGCGGCGATCGCGGCGACCACCGAGCACGTGCGGCTTGGCCCCCTGGTGGCGTGCACTGCGTTTGCACGACCAGGCCTGCTCGCGAGGAAGGCCGCGGCGGTCCAAGAGATCAGCGGTGGACGACTCGTGCTGGGGCTGGGCGCCGGATGGCACGAGACGGAGTTCCGCGCCTTTGGCATCCCCTTCGACCACCGCGCCTCGCGCTTCGCTGAGTCGTTCGAGGTCATCCGGCGCCTGCTCGCCGGCGAGCAGGTGACATACGAGGGGCGTTTCGTGCGCTTGCGCGACGCGGTGCTGTTGCCCGGTCCGGCTGTCCCGCCTCCCCTGATGATCGGCTCGACAGGTGAGCGCGTCCTGCGGGTCGCGTTGGCGCATGCCGACGCCTGGAACGTCTGGTACGACCTGTACGGGAACACGCCGGAAGGGTTCGCCAAGGAGAACGCCCGAGTCACCCGGCTCGTTCGCGAAGCCGGTCGACAGCCGTCCGACGTGCTGCGCAGCGCCACAGTGTTCGTCACCCTGGAGCACGGCGGTCGAGATCGACCCCACACCCAGGACGTACGTCCCCTCACCGGCTCGCCCCGGACGATCGCCGCTGGGCTGGTGGATCTGGCCGCCGCCGGGGTCGACGAGGCGATCCTCGTCGTGAGCCCGATCGGTGAGCGCTCGATCCGGGAGCTGGGCGACGTCGTCGGCACACTTGCCCGCTGACCTGGCGCCGGCCCCCATGAGGCCGGCAGGTGTCGATCCGCCCGGATCCTGAACCGGGATTCACCCCGTCCGGGCGATGTGGCCCGCGGCCCGCTCCGTTCTCATGACCGGGGTGATTCGTCGGCCACGGGTCGGCACTCGACCAGTCGAGAGGGGCTCCGCCGTGACCTCGTGGCTTCTCGCATCCGATCCCACCCAGCTCGTGCCGGCACGCTCGCAGATGGCGTTCACGCTCGCCTTCGACATCATCCTGGCCGGCGAGCCGAGCCGTCAATGACTGAAGGCTTGGCCGCCACCACTGCTGGGGAGCGGTGCCGGGAGCTGCTCGAGGTACTCGACGTGGCGGCGAAGGTCGGCGACGAGCAGGTCGGCGAGGTCACGGGAGACGCCGTTGCGGATCACGATCCGGAGCGCGGCGAGGTCCTGTCGGTTCTCGGGGAAGGTGTAGGCCGGCACCAGCCAGCCGCGGTCACGCAGCCGCTCGGAGATGTCGAACACTGTGTAGGGCCGGTCGGCGTCCTCGAGCGCGAATGCGAACACCGGCAGCTCGCTGCCGTCGGTGATCAGTTGGAACGGGCCGATTTTGGCGACCGCGTCGGCGGTGTAGCGGGCCACGTCGCGAGCCGCCTGTTGCACCCGGCGATAGCCATCGAAGCCCAGGCGCAGGAAGTTGTAGTACTGGGCCGCGACCTGGTTGCCCGGCCGCGAGAAGTTCAGCGCGAACGTCGGCATGTCTCCGCCCAGGTAGTTGACCTTGAACACGAGGTCGTCGGGCAGCGCGTCGGGGTCACGCCAGATGACCCACCCGACGCCCGGGTACACGAGCCCGTACTTGTGGCCCGAGGCGTTGATCGACTGCACCCGGGGCAGCCGGAAGTCCCAGGCCAGGTCCGGGTCGAGGAACGGTGCGATGAAGGCACCCGACGCACCGTCGACGTGCACCGGCACGTCGAGTCCGGTGTCGGCCTCGAGCCGGTCGAGCGCCGCGCAGATGTCGGCGACCGGCTCGTACGACCCGTCGAACGTCGAGCCCAGCACCGCGACGACACCGATCGTGTTCTCGTCGCAGTGCTCCACCGCCGGGCCCGCGGTGAGGTGATAGCGATCGCCCTCCATGGGCACCAGCCGGGCCTCGACATCCCAGTAACGACAGAACTTCTCCCAGCAGACCTGCACGTTGGCGCCCATGACCATGTTGGGCTGGTCGGTGGGCTTTCCGGCCGCCCGCTGCCGGTCGCGCCAGCGCCACTTCAGTGCCATGCCGGCGAGCATCGCGGCCTCGCTGGAGCCGGTTGTCGACGTGCCCGTGGCCTCTTCCTCGTCGGGCGAGTTCCACAGCCGGCTCAGCATGTTCACGCAGCGCTGCTCGAGCTCCGCGGTGCGGGGGTACTCGTCCTTGTCGATCATGTTCTTGTCGAACGTCTCGGCCATCAACACGCGTGCCTGAGGCTCCATCCACGTCGTCACGAACGTCGCCAGGTTCAGGCGCGCGTTGCCGTCGAGGATCAGCTCGTCGTGCACGATCTGGTAGGCCGTCTCCGGAAGCATCTCCGTGTCCGGCATGGTGTGGCGCGGCGCGTGAGTCACCTCCCCGCCCCGCGTGTAGACGGGGTTCACCGACAAGGGAGTCGAGTCCTCGGCGAGTTTGCGGTGAACTGCCATGGGTTCCCCTTCCAGTGGGCTAGCTATGAAGTTATGGAACGTGCCGGCCTGACACGTCCCCCCATCGGGGTGAATTGCCGTTCCCTGTTGACCCACGCGGCGTTGCGTAACATCGCCGGCGTGATCGGCGGGGTCCACCGCTAGCCATGCGCGCCTGGCTCTCTCGCGTGGTCCTCACCATCGCGCGCCTCACCCGGCTGCTGGCCCTCACCGTCCTGGTCACACCCGTACTGCTCGTCCGCAACCTGTTGGGGCCCACCGGCGGCCCGCGGGTGCTGCGCTGGTACTTCGAGGCCTGCGGTGGCGGCTACGTGAAGGTCGGGCAGTTGCTGGCGACCCGCTACGACCTCCTGCGAGTCGAGTACACCGAGGAGCTCGGCAAGCTCCTCGACTCCCTGCGGCCGGTCCCTACCCAGAAGATCACCCAGGAGATCGAGCGCGGGTTGGGTCGGCGGATTCCCGACGCGTTCGCGTCGTTCGAGTCCCAGCCGATTGCCACGGCATCGCTGGCGCAGGTGCACGGTGCGGTGCTCGCCGACGGCGACGAGGTCGTCGTCAAGGTGCTGAAGCCAGGGATCGGCGAGCGGGTCCGCATCGACCTACGGTTCCTGCGGCTCAGCGCTCGGGTCCTCGACCTGCTTCCCGTGTTGCGCGGCCTCGACGTGAGCGGCTTGATCGACGACCTCTCCCGCACCGCCCTCGACGAGCTCGACCTGGGCCGCGAGGCGATGTACACGGCGTACATCCACGAGCAGATGGCGGCGGACCCGATCGCCCACTACGCCCCCCGGGTGTACCGCGAGCTGTCCAGCCGCAACGTGCTCACCCTCGAACGCATCCGCGGCGTGACCGTGCGAGAGATGCTCACGGCGACCACCAACGGGAACGGAGGGGTGCTCGAGGCATGGGCGGCGCGGGGGATCACCCCTCAGCGGACCGCGGTGATCCTTTTGCGGTCCGTGCTCGAGCAGACCATGCGGTACCGGTCGTTCAATGCCGACCCGCACCCGTCGAACCTGATCGTGAGCGACGGGGGCACCCTCAACTGGGTCGACTTCGGTGCGGTCGGCTGGATCGACGAGCGCCAGTGGGACCTGCAGCTACGGCTCAGGGACGCGATCGCCCACGAGCAGATCCACAGCGCGTACCTCGCCCTGCTCGAAGGCATGGAGCCTCTGCCCTATCGAAACCTCAGCCGGTTCGAACAGGACATCAAGCGGATCCTCAGCGACTACCTGGTCGCCTCGCACGACCCGAGCGCGCCCCTCAGCGAGAAGAGCACGGGCTCGTTCCTGGTCAAGACGTTGGCGACACTGCGCCGCAACCGGCTGCCCATGACCTCGAGCACGGTCCAGCTCTACCGCACGATCCTGACTGCGGACATCGTGATGCTCGGCCTCTACCCCACGATCGACTGGAGGGGCCACCTCCGCCGCTTCCTCCAGGACCTCTCCAGTGACCTCGCCGTACAGGCCGTGCGGGATCCCCTCACGTCGCCGTACACCGCGTTCCGAGTTGCACGCGTGCCGATGGCGGCGGCCGACACAGTCGAATGGCTGGTCCGACGGCTCCCCGACATCGGTCGCCAGACGTTGCGCACGCTCTCGGCCGGCGAGCGTGTCATCCCCTATGCGCTCAGGCTTTTGCGCAGGCTCGCCGTGTTCACCATCCTCGGCGCCCTCGGGCTCGCAGTCGTCACACCCAACTTCTCCGAGGAGAGCGTGCTCGGTCGGGCCGCACTACGCATCGCAGACAACCCCTGGCCGACGGTCGCCGTCGCCGCCTTCGTCGTCTTGGTCCTGAGCAACTTCATCCGGAAGTTCGAAACCACGTGACCCGGGCGCGGGTCTCCCGAGCGCCGCTACGCCTTCCGGGTGCGCCCCGCCGATTCCCTGGGCTCGGCCGTAGGCACGGCGTCGGCCGAGCGGAGGCGCTGGGCCACCATGTCGGCGAGGCGTTCGAGCTCGTCGTCGGCCACCGCCCGCGACCGCACGCTGAGCCCGTCGGACATCTGGCGGACAACTGTCGCGAGCTCGTCGAGAAGGCGCGCATTGGCCCGAATCACGCCGGCCACCGAACGGCCCATCAGGTCGGGGAATCGGTTCGTGCCCTCCAGCTCGTGCGAAAACGCCTCCGATGCCTCGGTGAAGCCGTCCACCACACCGCGCGTGAGCCGCGTCGGCATGTCCTCGTCGAGGTGCATTGCGTACCCCTCGCGAATCGGCTCGCCATCAGGTGCGGTGCTGGTCGACATGCTCGAACCCCCGTCGCGGATTGAGACCACGTTGAGTCAACAAACGACCCGGCGTCGGCACATCGCCCACACCGGGTGATTCCGAACGATGACCGGTCCCCACGATACGGCTCGGATGACGCTGGGCGCTCTTCATCCGGATCGGGTGATGTCAGCGCCTACCTCATGGGGCACGATCCCTGTGTTCAAAGGCCCAAGGAGGCTTAGGTGGAAACTGTGCGAATTCGCAGCGGTTGGGTGACGTTCGCAGCGATCGTCGCCGGTGTGCTCGGCGTCTTCAACATCTTGAGCGGCATCGCCGCCATCGCGGAGGATGACCAGACCGAGGCGCTGCACGAGGTGCTCTTCGGGATCAACATCACCGCGTGGGGATGGTTCTGGCTCATCCTCGGGGTGCTGCAGTTCATAACGGCGTGGCTGATCTACCAGCGATCCCCGGTCGGTCAGACGCTCGGGCTCATATGGGCCTTCATCGTTGCGTCGCTCTCGGTGTTCATGATCTTCGTCGCTCCGATCTGGGCGCTCGTCGTCATGGCACTCAGCGTCACCGTCATCTGGGCGTTGACGGCGTTCCCCGAGGAGTTCGGCGAAGCCTGACGTGCCTATCCGCGCACGTTCTTAGCGGTCACAAGCCAGAGTTGCCATCGGGCTTTCCGTCCGGTGGTGCGGCAACTGGGTAGGTCCGGGATCTCCGGACCTACCCTCTGCCGCGATCGCCAGTTGCACCATCACCCCAGCCCAGATGGATCGGGGGGCCTCGGCAGACCGTCGCGGCCGCGGGCGAATCGTCCACTGTGGGCGATGCGCGCCCGGCGCGTGTCCTACTGACTGGTAATCAGGCGACACGCACGAGAGGAGTCCAGGATGGCCGTGGGCGTGGCATCAAGGGCGGCCCTCGTGAGCCTTCTGGTGCTGGCGGTGGCCGCTTGCGGCGATGACGACGACGGGTCCTCGTCCCGGGCCCATGCGTCCCGCGCCGGGGGCGGCAGGCCGTGAGGGCCGAGCACGAGGATCTCCTGCGGAGACTGGCCCTCAACGAGGAGGGCGTCCTGGCGTCGCTGCTCGGCACCGCAGTCACCGACGCCGAGCCGGCTGGGCTGGATGCCAAGACCGCAGCGCTGGTCCAACTGGCGGGGCTCATCGCGCTCGAGTCCGCCCCTGCCACATATCAATGGAGCGTTACGAGTGCGCTCGCTGCCGGCGCCAGCGACAGCGAGGTGGTGGCGGTTTTGGTGGCGCTGGCACCCATCGTCGGGGTCGTGCGGGTGAACTCCGCGGCCCCTGAGGTCGCACTGGCCATCGGCTGCGACCTCGACCTCCCCGACGATCGCTGAACGCGGCGTTAACAACGGTCGAACACGCGGGGTGACAGCAGCGCCGCCCGTTGAAGGCCTGGCGGCGGCCGACTTACCCTGACCCGGTGGGCGTCGTCGAATCCCCCGGCGCAGCGGCCGAGCAGTCCAACGCGGCCAATTGGTTCGCGCCGTCGTTTCTGCTCGAGGAGTCGAAGCTGCGCCCACCGCTGTCGCGACCGGGTACGGTGCGCCGCACCGCCTTGTTGGATCGGCTGCGCGCCTCGCCCGACCTGCCGGTTGTCTCCATCGCCGCCCCTCCCGGCTACGGCAAGTCGGCGCTGCTGAGCCAATGGGCCGAAGAGGCGTCGCGGCGTGTGGCGTGGGTCTCGATCGAGGGGGAGGACAACGACCCCGCCGTCCTGCTGGCATACATCGCGGCGGCGCTGGATCGGCTCCAGCCGATCGACGTCGACGTCCTTCGCACCCGGGCGCCGCCGGGCACGTCGGTGGCGGCGACGGTCGCTCGTCGCATCGCCGCCACGCTGTCGGGCATGGTCGATCCTGTCGCCCTGGTGTTCGACCACACGGAGCTCCTCCACAACCACCAGTGCCGTGATGCCATCGCCGAACTTGCGGTCCACGTCCCCCCGAGCGGGCAGCTCGTGCTCGCGTCCCGAGGCCCGCCGCCTGTCCCGTTGGCGAGCCTCCGCGCCCGTGGGGCGGTCATGGAGATCGGCGTCGACGATCTGGCGATGGACGAGCCGGAGGCGCGGCTGCTGCTCGATGGTGCCGGTGTCGAGCTGGCGGACGCGGAGCTGGCCGAGCTCGTCCGGCAGACCGAGGGGTGGCCGGTCGGCTTGTATCTTGCCGCGCTCTCTCTCAAGGCCGGTAGTCGGCGCCGGACGGCGGGGTTCGCCTTCAATGGTGATGACCGCCTGATGGCCGACTACCTGCGGACGGAGCTGCTGTCTCGGGTCTCGCGCGGCCGGGTGTCGTTCCTGACACGGACTTCGGTGCTCGAGCGCATGTCCGGCCCCCTCTGCGACGCGGTCGTGGGCGGAACGCGCTCGGGCAGGCTCCTGGAGGCGTTGGACGGCTCCAACGTGTTGCTGGTTCCCCTCGATCGCCGGCGCGAGTGGTACCGCTACCACAGGCTGTTCCAGCAGCTCCTTCGTGCCGAGCTGAGCCAGCGCGAGCCCGACGTCGTCGCTCAGCTCCACTCCCGCGCAGCCGCGTGGTGCGAGGCCAACGGCCTGCCCGAGATGGCCATCGACCACGCCCAGGCCGCGGGCGACGCCGATCAGGTCGCTCGCTTGGTCGCCACGTGCACGCAACCCGCCTATGCCGGTGGCCGCCTCGAGACGGTCGATCGGTGGTTCCAGTGGTTCGACGACAACGGGTTGGTCGAACGCTATCCAGCGGTGGCGGTCCTCGGCGCCGTGTTGCGGGCGCTCATGGGTCAGCCGGCCGCGGCCGAGCGTTGGGCGGCGGTGGCCGAACGGGCGCCGGTCGACGCGACGCTCCCGGACGGCAGCACGATCGAGAGCTGGCTGGCACAGCTACGCGCCTTTCTGTGTCGCCAGGGAGTCGGTCAGATGCGTCGAGACGCCGAGATGGCACGCGACGGTCTGGCCCCTGGGAGCCAGTGGCGCGCGTCGGCGCTGGCGCTGGAGGGGGTCTCTTGGCTGCTCGAGGGCGCGCCCGAACGTGCTGATCCGATCCTGGCGCAGGCCGTGGAGGCCGGACTGGACGCTGGGGCGGCCCCGGCGGTCGCAGCCGCGCTGGCGGAGCGCGCCGTCGTCGCCATCGAGCGCCGACAGTGGCCCGATGCCGAGATCTTCGCGGAACGGGCCTTTGGCATCCTGCGGGACGGGCATCTCGAAGACTACGGGCCTGGCGCGATCGTCCATGCCGTGGTGGCGCGGACCGCGGCTCACCGCGGCGACCTGTCCCGGGCTCGGGAGAGCCTCGGCCAGGCCGCCCGCCTCCGGCCGCAGCTCACGTACGCCTTGCCGTTCCTGGCGGTGCAGACCCTGCTCGAGCTGGGGCGTGCCTACCTGGCGCTCGCCGACGCGTCCGGTGCCAGAGTGGTCCTGCGAGAAGCCGAAGACATCCTGCGGCATCGGCCGGACCTCGGAGACCTCCCGCAACAGGCAGACGACCTTCGATCGACGCTCGACACGCTCCGGGTCGGCTCCGTGGGAGCGTCGTCGCTCACGACCGCGGAGCTGCGCCTGGTACCGCTCCTTTCCACCCATCTCTCGTTCCGCGAGATCGGGGAGCGTCTGCACGTCTCGCGGCACACGGTGAAGACACAGGCCATCTCCGTCTACCGCAAGCTGGGGGTGTCGTCGCGCAGCGAAGCCATCGACCGCGTACAGGCGATCGGCCTGCTCGGTTAGAACGTGCGCGGGCCGGCGCTCCTCGTTTCATCCTCACTGGGCGATGCGACCAGCCCTAGGACAGCGTCGGATGGATACGTGACCGCCGAGCGACCCGCGCCGGCAGACATGTCCGGCCTGGACGAGAAGACCGCCGCACTGGCTCGTCTCGCCGCTCTGGTGGCGCTGCGTGCGGCACCCGCCTCGTACCACCGGTGCGTGGAACGCGCCCTGGCCGCCGGAGCGAGCGTCGACGACGTGGTCGACACGTTGAAGGTCGTCGCTCCCAGCGTCGGCCTCGCCAGAGTGGTCGCGGCGGCGCCCGGACTGGCACTCGCGGTGGGCTACGACATCGATGCCGCGCTCGAGACCGTTGACGCTCCTCGAGCGGCCGACGAGGGAGGACCGGTCGATCTCGCCGCCGACGGCTCCGGTCGGCACGGCACCGAGCATCCTGTGGACGGTGTGAGTGACCCCACAACGTGAGGGGGTTGCTCGCCCTTTCATTCGTCGGTGCCGCCCTCGGCGCCCGGGGACGGCTCGCGCCAGCCCCTGGGTCGCCAGGCCGTCACGATCTTCCCCACCGCGGTGACGAGGAAGAGCTGGCCGACGAGGGCCTCGAGGACGGCCAGGCTCTGGCCGGGGTTGACGGCGGGGACCAGGTTGCCGTAGCCGGTCGTGGTGAGCGTGACGAAGCTGAAGAACAGGTCCTGGCTAATCGTCCCCTCGCCGTCGGCTCCGAAGAACGGGCCGCCCTGCACGGAACCCAGGAACCGGTACGTGAAGGCGAAGGCCATGCCAATCAACAGGTAGGCGGCCAGCGCGCCCAGCATCGTCTCCTGGTCGACCTGCCGGCGATACCCGATGTGCCGCACGATCGAGACCGGTGCCACCACGTACAGGGCGCTCGAGGAGATGAACACGAACGAGCGGAGAGTCGTGTGCCCGGAGAACAGGTTCGCCACCGCGCCCACGGCCACCACGACGAAGAGCGCGTTCGCCACCGCGAGAATGGCTCGACGGGACTGCGAGGTGTGCAGGGCCAACCGCACCGTGGCGATCTGGACGAACAGCACGATCGATGCGCCCCACCGCGCCGACAACGTCACCGCCAGGACATAAGTCGCAATGATCATCAGCAGGACCAGCCCGTAGCTGTCGGCCGAGCGGAACGAGCGCAGCAGGCGGCGGAGAGCGCGGGCCTCCCGTTCCCTTTCCATGGCGTCATCGGTCAACTTGGGCACCTGACCTCGTTCGACGGGTGGGCTAGGCGTGCGCCAGCCGGGACACGATCCCTGGTGATCGCCCGCGCGGTCAACATCCTCGCCTAGACGCCTGCCGACGGCTCCCGCCACCTTTCACCCGGTCCGGGCGATGCGCGCGCGGGGCCGGCGCGACACGGTTCCTGCGTGAACGCGGGCTCGGACTCCGTAGGCGACGCCACGCCGACCGACGACGAGGTCGCTCGCCTCGCCGACGAGAGGAGCCGCCTCCAGGCGGAAGTCGACGGCCTGCGCGCCGAGCTCTCGACCGCTCCCCGGCGGCGGGCGGTCCGTACGCGAGGCGTCGTGGCCGTTGCGCTCGTGGTGGTCACCTCGATCCTGTTCACGGTCTCGGTGACGGCCGTCTGGGCGCGTCGGAACGCCCTGAACACCGATCGCTACGTCCAGACGATCGGCCCGGTCGCTCAGGATGTGCGGGTGCAGCGGGCGCTGGGGCAGTACCTCACGACCCAGGTCATGAGCGCGATCGACCCCGAAGAGCTCTTCAGGGATGCCCTGCCGGAGCGTGCGCAGGTCCTTACCGGGCCTCTGACCGGTGCGCTGCGGGGGTTCGTCAACGACCGGGTCGACGCGTTCCTGGCAACCGACACCTTCAGCCGCCTGTGGGTACAGATCAACGAGGTTGCCCACGAGCGCGTGGTCGACGCGCTCGAGGGCGACCTCCCGCCCAGCCTCCAGATCCAAGGCAACGACGTCGTGCTCAACGTGATTCCGGTCCTGAACCAGGTGCTCGCCCGGATCGGCGAGGCGTCGCCGGAGATCTTCGGCCGAACGGTTGACCTGCCCACGGTCACGGTCGCCGAGATCCCCGCCGAAGCGGTCCAGAAGATCGAGAGCGCGCTGGGTCGCGACCTGCCGGACAACTTCGGTCAGT
>DASSDL010000067.1:0-18404 GCA_035697145.1 Acidimicrobiales bacterium | reverse complement strand
CCCCGAGGGCATCCCCGGCTGGGGTGCCGACCTCTGCGACGACTGCGTGTACGACCCCGAGGCCGCCCAGGAGCACTTCGACACCTGGACCGCCGCGGGCAACGAGCTCACGGAGCCGCTGCGCATCCAGTACAACATCGGCGCCGGCCACGAGAACGTCGTCGCCATCATCATCGACAACCTCGCGGAGATCGGCATCGAGGCGGTCGAGGAGGGCATCGACACCGAGACGTACTTCACGCAGATCGCCGCGGGTGCCTGCCAGATCTGCCGTACGGGCTGGTACGCCGACTACCCGACGTACGACAACTTCATGTACGACCTGTTCCACACCGACTCGCTCGGTGGGAACAACCACGGGTACTCGAACCCCGAGTTCGACGAGCTGGTCGACGAGGCCAAGCAGACGATCGACCCGGAGCAGCAGGCCGAGCTGTTCCAGGAGGCCGAGTCGATCCTGCTCGACGACGTCGGGACCATCCCGCTCAACTGGTACCGGGGTGACTACGTCTACAACGGCGACAAGCTCGGCGGCTTCTCGCAGGGCCCCATGGGCCTTTTCACGTGGGAGAAGGTGTACGTCAAGAGCTAGCGCACAAGGGTCCCTCATCGTAGGGTCCTGACCATGGGTGCCGGGGGAGTTGCGCCCCCGGCACCCAGTCCTCACCCGAGAACACCCGATGACCAGCTACATAGCCCGCCGCCTCCTACTCATCATTCCGACGGTGTTCCTGGCACTGTCTTTCCTGTTCTTCCTGTTCTTCACCCTTCCTGGTGATCCCGCCCGCCTCATCGCCGGCGGCGCCGACCGCAGCATCGACGAAGGCGTGATCCAGCGCGTCAACGACCGCTACGGCCTCGATGACCCACTGGTCGTACAGTTCAAGGACTATTGGGCGCGCACCATCCAGTGGGACCTGGGCGAGTCGTTCCTCACCCGGCGCAGTGTCAACGACATCCTCAACGAGAAGGCGCCCGCCAGCATCCGGCTCGCCATCTGGGCGATCATCATCGAGATCATCGTCGGTATCCCGGTGGGTTTGCTCTCGGCCATACGGCGGTACTCGATCAGCGATCGCGTCACCACGATCCTCACCGCCGCGGCCTCGGCCATACCCGTCTTCGTGCTGGGTTTCGTCCTGCAGTGGTTGTTCGCGGTCCAGCCCAACAAGTTGGGCTGGCCCGAGTGGGCGGCCCTGCGCACGCAGGGGATCGGGCCGAACTCGTGGGCGCTGTTCTTCGTCCCCACGGGTGAACAGTGGCGCTACCTGATCCTGCCTGCCATCACCCTGGCCTCGGTGTCCACCGCGCTGGCGGCGCGCATGATGCGGGGCTCGATGCTCGAGGTGCTGCGTGCCGACTACATGCGCACTGCCCGGGCCAAAGGGCTGACCGAGCGCGACGTTGTGCTCAAGCATGGGCTCCGCAACGCCTTGCTGCCGGTCGTCACACTCATCGGCATCGACTTCGGCGTCGTCATCGGCGCCGCCGTGCTCACCGAGACGACCTTCTCGTGGCCGGGAATCGGGTCGGAGATCGCAGATTCGGTCGCCCAGCGCGACCTGCCGGTTGTACTCGGGCTCACGCTTGTGGTCGTTCTCGCCTTCGCGCTCATCAACCTGCTGGTCGACATCTCGTACGCCTGGTTCGACCCACGTATCCGGCTCGGGAAGGGAGACTCCTCATGACGCTCGTCGAGCCCGGGACCCCAACGACGGTTACCGGCGTCCCCGAGGTCGCGGCGCCCGAGGAGCTCGGCGAGGCGCGCCCTCTGCGCGCCGATGTGTGGAGGCGGTTCAAGCGCAACCGTCTCGCCATGGTGGGTCTGGTGTTCCTCATCCTCCTCGGGCTCGTCGCGGTCTTCGCCCCGCTGATCGCGCCCTACAGCATCACGGAGCGGGCGTCGGGCGAGTTCCGCCAGGGGCCGTCGGCCGATCATTGGTTCGGCACCGACGGGATCGGCCGCGACCTGTTCAGCCGCATCGTTTACGGTGCCCGGGTGTCGCTGCGCATCGGCTTCGCCGCCACGGCCATCTCGGTCGTCATCGGGCTGCTTCTCGGGGCGGTGGCCGGCTTCTTCAGCGGCAAGACCGACACCGTTATCAGCCGCGTGATCGACGTGTTCCTCTCGATCCCGTACATCGTGCTGGCGGTCGCCATCGCGTCGGTGTTCGGGCGCAGCGAGAACGCGGTCATCCTCGTGCTGGGGCTCACGGGCTGGCTCTACATCGCCCGGATCGTGCGGGCCAGCTTCCTGTCGCTGAGCCGCCTGGAATACGTCGAGGCGGCCACCGCACTGGGCTTCTCGCGCCGGCGCATCATGTTCCGACACATCCTCCCCAACGCCCTCCAGCCGATCATCGTGATCGGCACGATCACGGTTGGCGCGGTGATCCTGTCCGAGGCGGCCCTGTCGTTCCTCAACGTGGGCCCCCAGCCACCGACCCCGTCCTGGGGCCTGATGGTCTTCGACGGCAAGGGCGCGCTCACCAGCGCGCCACACATGTTGTTCTTCCCTGCGGGTGCGATCGTCCTGACCGTGCTGGCGTTCGTGTTCATCGGCGACGGCCTGCGCGACGCCCTCGACCCCAAGCTGAAGTAGATCCATGACCAACCTGATCGACGAAGTCGCAGGGCGATCGGTGGCGCCAGGTAAGGAGGTGCTGCTGTCGCTGCGGAACGTGCGGGCCGGGTTCAACACCGATGACGGCCGCGTGCAGGCGATCGACGGCGTGTCGTTCGACGTGGCACGCGGCGAGGTGTTCGCCATCGTGGGCGAGTCGGGTTCGGGCAAGTCGGTGACAGCCATGTCGATCCTGGACCTGCAACCGACGCTCGACGTCACCGAGGGCGAGATCCTGTGGAAGGGTCGTGACCTCCTCACCCTGCCCGAGGACGAGCGCCGCGCCGTACGGGGGAAGGAGATCGCGATGATCTTCCAGGACCCCCTCACGGCGCTCAACCCGGTGCACACGGTCGGCAACCAGATCGGCGAGATGGCCCGCATCCACGACGGGGCCAACAAGAAGCAGGCCTTCGAGCGGTCGGTCGAGATGCTGGACCTCGTCGGCATCCCGGAGGCGCGCAATCGAGCCAGCATGTACCCACACGAGTTCTCGGGGGGCATGCGGCAGCGGGCCATGATCGCCATGGCCATCACCTGCAAACCCGACCTGCTCATCGCCGACGAGCCCACCACCGCCCTCGACGTGACGGTGCAGGCTCAGGTGCTCGAGGTCCTGGTCGAGATCAAGGACGAGATCGACTCGGCCATCATCCTCATCACGCACGACCTGGGCGTGGTGGCGGGCCTGGCCCATCGGATCATGGTGATGTACGCGGGCCGTGCGGTCGAGCTCGGCACCACCCCCGAGGTGTTCTACGAGCCCCGGCACCCCTACACCCTGGGCCTCCTCGCCAGCCTGCCCCGCCTCGACGACGTCGGCGACGAGCCGCTGGTGCCCATCGCCGGGTCGCCGCCCTCGCTGATCCGCAGGCCGTCCGGCTGCGCCTTCCACCCGCGCTGCCGCTTCGCGCGAGTGCCGGGCCTGTGCGACACCGAGACCCCCGCCCTGCGGCTGGTGGCCGGCGACGCCCACATGTCGGCGTGCCACTACGCGGAGGAGCTGGCCGACGTCTCCATCGAATCGCTGCGGCAGTCCGTCGACGTCACGGCCGAGGCAGAGCTGCTCGATGTCGAGGTTGCCGGACCCGGCCCCAATGGCGACGAGGACCTCGAGGTCGTGCCCACGGACCTGCTCGTCGAGGAGGGAGTGGCCCACCAGGGCATGGTCGAGCGGAGCCTGGAGGGGGAGCGCCCCGACACCAGGCCCGGGAGGACCCACCGCGAGCGGGGCGAGCCGTTGTGACCGATACCGCCGTGGCGGGCACGGACGCCGAGCCGGGAGCCGACGGGCACCTCCTCGTCGCCCACGACCTCGTCAAGGACTTCCCCATTCGTGGCGGGGTCCTCAGCCGCACGGTGGGATACGTGTCGGCCGTGGCCGGCGTGAGCCTGTCGGTCAATCAAGGCGAGACGCTCGGACTCGTGGGCGAGTCCGGGTGCGGCAAGTCGACGACCGGACGCCTGCTCCTCAATCTGATCACGCCCACGTCGGGAAGCGTCGTGTTCGACGGGGAGGAGATCAGCCGCATGAAGGGCAAGCGGCTCTCAGAGATGCGGCGCCGCTTCCAGATCGTCTTCCAGGACCCCTACGCCTCGCTCAACCCCCGCATCACGATCGGCACTGCGCTGGCCGAGCCGCTCAGGGTCCACTACGACTGGCCCAAGGAGCGGATCGACGACCGGGTACGAGAGCTGCTGCGCACGGTGGGGCTATCGCCCGAGCACACCAACCGGTTCCCCCACGAGTTCTCGGGCGGCCAGCGCCAGCGGGTCGGCATCGCCCGGGCCCTCGCCCTCGATCCCGAGATCATCGTGCTCGACGAGCCGGTGTCGGCGCTCGACGTGTCGATCCAAGCGGGTGTGGTCAACCTGTTGCAGCGGCTGCAGGACGAGCTGGGCTTGGCCTACGTGTTCATCGCCCACGACCTGTCGGTGGTGCGGCACATCTCCGATCGGGTGGCGGTGATGTACCTGGGCAAGATCGTGGAGCTCGGTGAGCGCAAGCACATCTACGAGAACCCCAGCCACCCGTACACCCAGGCGTTGCTCTCGGCCATACCGTTGCCCGATCCCGAGCGCGAGCGCACGCGTGAGCGCATCATCCTCACGGGCGACGTGCCGAGCCCGGCCAACCCTCCGTCGGGGTGCCGGTTCCGCACCCGGTGTTGGCTCAAGCGCGAGCTAGAGGACGGGGGCGTGGACACGTCGGTGTGCAGCGAGCAGGAACCCCTGCTGGAGATCCGAGCGTCCAGCGGGGTCGGCCATCCGGCGGCGTGCCACTTCGCGCGTCAGCGCGAGGTCGTCTAGCCTGGGTCGTCCCCTCGCACCGGTCAAAGGACTCCCGTGATCACTGCCGTCACCGCCGCGCTGAACATCCTCGCCTCGTTGGTGCTCATCGTGCTGGTGCTGTTGCACAGCGGCAAAGGCGGCGGGCTTTCCGACATGTTCGGCGGGGGCATGGGCTCCAGCGCCATGGGATCGACCGTGATGGAGCGCAACCTCGACCGCCTGACGGTGATCGTGGCGCTCGTGTGGGGGTTCACGGTCATGGCTCTCTCGCTGATGCGCGGCTGAAACTCGTTCTGGTCGTAGCTATACGGTCATACACCGCATGACTACGACCAGTTTGGATCGATGAGCATCCTCGGCAGCCGGGTGCTCAGGGTCGAGGACCCGCGCCTGCTGACCGACGGCGGCACGTATTGCGCCGACGTGCGCGATCGCCGCCTCGACGGTGCCGTCCACGCCACGTACGTGCGCTCGACCGTGGCCCACGCGCGGCTGGGCTCGGTGGAGGTCGACGCCGCCCGCACCCTGCCGGGCGTGGTGGAGGTGATCGTCGGCGGTGACGTCGACCTGGCACCGATCCCCGGGTGGTTCAACCCTGCGATGGTCCGGACCCACCTCGCCTGCGACCGGGTGCGGTTCGTGGGGGAGCCGGTGGCAGTGGTGCTCACCGAGCGCCCCGATCAGGGCGAGGACGCGGCCGAGGCCGTGGCCGTTGACTACGAGCCGTTGCCGGCGCTCGTCGACCCGATGGCGGCACTGACCGGCGGCGTCGTGCTGTTCCCCGAGGTCGGGACCAACGTGGTGTGCGAGTTCGGCGAGCCCGCCCGCGATGGGCCCGATCCGCTGGACGACTGCGAGGTCGTGGTCCGCCGGTGCCTGGTCAACCAGCGGGTGGCCGCCTGTCCGCTCGAGGTGCGGTCGTCGGCGGCGGCCTGGGTCGACGGCCGGCTGCACATGTGGTGCTCCACGCAGAACCCTCATGGGGTCCGGGACGCGCTGGCCGGCCACTACGGCATCGACGCCGGGGACGTGGCGGTGGTTGCCCCCGACGTCGGCGGTGGGTTCGGGGCCAAGATCGACCTGCATCCCGAGGACCTGCTGCTCCCGTGGCTGGCCCGACGGTGCGGCCGGCCCGTCCGCTGGGTCGAGAGCCGCAGCGAGAACCTGCTGGCGATGGTGCAGGGCCGTGCCCAGGTGCAGGACGTGGCCATCGGTGGCCGGCGCGACGGCACCATCGAGGCCTACCGCCTATCGATCGTGCAGGACGCCGGCGCCTACCCGAGCATGGGCGCCTACCTGCCGATGCTCACCCGCGCCATGGCAACCGGCACGTACGCCATCCCGGTGGTCGAGGCCGACGCCCGGGTGGTGGTCACCACCACCCCGCCGGTCGGGGCCTACCGGGGCGCGGGCCGGCCGGAGGCCAGGGCCGCCATCGAGCGGGCGATCGACCTGTTCGCTGCCGAGGTGGGGATGGAGCCCGCCGAGGTGCGTCGGCGTAACCTGCTGCCCCGCTTCGACGAGCCCCTCACCACGCCCACCGGGGAGACGTACGACTGTGGTGACTACCCCGGGGCGTTGGAGCAAGTGCTGCTGGCCGCCGGCTATGACGAGCTGCGCGCCGAGCAGCGCCGCCGCCGCCGGCGGGGCGACACCATGGTCCTGGGCATCGGCGTCGCCGCCTACGTGGAGGTGACCGCCGCTCCGTCGGGCGGGAGCGAGTTTGCCCGCGTGGACGTGCGACCACGGGTCGACTTCACCGCCGCGCCCGACGGCGTGGACGTCGTCGTCGCCACCGGCAGCTCTCCCCACGGGCAGGGCCTGGAGACGGCGTTCGCCATGGTGGTCGCCGACAGGCTGGGCGTCCCGCTCGAGCGCATCCGGGTCCACCACGGCGACACCGACGCGGTCCCGAGGGGCGGCGGCACGATGGGATCACGGTCGGTCCAGCTGGGCGGGTCGGCGGTGTGCGGCGCCGCAGTCGACGTTGTCGAACAGGCCCGGAGGGTCGCCGCCGACCTCCTGGAGGCCGCCGTGGACGACGTGGTGCACGACGCGGCCGCAGGGACGTTCCGCGTGGTGGGAACGCCGGCGGTGACCCGCACGTGGGCCGAGGTGGCCGCGGCCGCGGACGGCGCCGGCACGCCGCTGGCGGCCGACCACGACTTCCAGGTGTCGCAGCCGACATATCCGTTCGGGGCACACGTGGCCGTCGTCGAGGTAGATACCGAGACCGGGGACGTCCGGCTGGTCCGGCTGGTCGCCTGCGACGACGCCGGTCGCATCCTCAACCCGCTGCTCGCCCACGGCCAGCGGCACGGTGGGCTGGCCCAGGGCGCCGCGCAGGCGCTGTACGAGCAGGTCGCCTTCGACGTGCAAGGGAACCCATTGACGGCCACCTTCGCCGATTACCCGATCGTCTCCGCGGCGGAGCTGCCGCCGTTCGAGCTCGTCGACCTGGAGACGCCGACGTGGGTCAATGCGCTCGGTGCCAAGGGCATCGGCGAGTCCGGGACGATCGGCTCCACCCCCGCGGTCCACAACGCGGTGTGCGACGCGCTGGCGCACCTGGGGGTGCGGCACATCGACATGCCCTGTACACCTGCGAGGGTGTGGCAGGCCATCCGGGAAACGGGCAGGATGAGCACCACCGGGTCGTGACGACCGTTGCGCCCGAACGCGAGGGGCCGCCGCTGTGAACATCACCCTTTCGGTCAACGGGGAGGAGCGCTCGAGCGACGTCGAACCACGCCGCCTGCTGGTGCACCACCTGCGGGACGACCTCGGGCTGACCGGCACCAACGTCGGCTGTGACACGTCGTCGTGCGGGTCCTGCACGGTCCTGATGGACGGCGAGTCGGTGAAGTCGTGCACGATCCTGGCGGTGCAGGCCGACGGTCACGAGATCACCACGATCGAGGGCCTCGCGGCGCTCGCGCCCGCGGGTGACGGTGAGGCCGGCGCACTGCATCCGGTGCAACAGGCCTTCCACGAGCAGCACGGCCTGCAGTGCGGGTACTGCACCCCGGGGATGGTGATGGCCGCGGTGTCGCTGCTGGCCGAGAACCCGCATCCCAGCGAGGCCGACGTGCGACTGGGCCTCGAGGGCAACCTCTGCCGCTGCACCGGCTACCACAACATCGTGCGCTCGGTGCTGGCCGCCGCCGGCGAGCTGCCGGAGTCCGAGGAGGTGCCCGCATGACCGCCACCGACGTTCCCCAGGCCGTCGAGCGAGGGGTGGGGGCTCGCCTACCCCGCAAGGAGGACGCCCGCCTACTCACCGGCGAGGCCCGCTTTGTCGACGACCTGTCCATCCCGGGCGCGCTGTGGCTGGGCATGGTCCGCAGCCCGTTCGCCCACGCCCGCCTCGGCAACGTCGATGCCAGCGCGGCGCTGGCCATCCCCGGCGTGCGCCATGTGTTCACCGGCGCCGACCTGCGGGACGGTTGGGCGGCGGCCATGCCATGCGCGTGGCCCGTCACCGAGGACATGAAGGCCCCCGACCACTGGCCGATCGCCGTCGACAAGGCGTGCTACGTCGGCGACATCGTGGCGGTGGTGGTGGCGGACAGCCGTTACGCCGCCGTCGACGGCGTCGACGCCGTGGAGGTCGACTACGACCCCCTGGAGGCCGTGGTCGACCTCGAGGATGCGGCCAGCGATCGGACCGTGATCCACGACGGCCTGGGCACCAACCGCAGCTACACGTGGACGTTGGTACCCGATCCCGACGCCGTCGAGCGGGCGTTCGCGGAGGCCGCCCACGTCGTGCGGGAGCGCTACCTGCAGCAGCGGCTGATCCCCGTGGCGATCGAGCCCCGCGGCGTGGCCGCCGTCCCGGGCGTCTACGGCGGCGACCTCACCGTCTATTCGGCCACCCAGATACCCCACATCCTCAAGATCATGATCACCGCCACCTGTGGGGTCCCCGAGGCCAAAGTGCGGGTCATCGCGCCGGCCGTGGGCGGGGGGTTCGGGTCCAAGCTGAACATCTACGCCGAAGAGCTCATCGCCGTGGCGCTCGCCCGGCGCCTGGGCGTGCCCACGCGCTGGACCGAGGGGCGCAGCGAGAACTCGGTCGCCACGATCCAGGGCCGGGGGCAGATCCAGGACATCGAGCTGGCGGCCGATGCCGACGGCAAGGTCACGGCCGTCCGGGTCAAGCTGCTGGCCGACATGGGGGCCTACATGCAGCTGGTCACCCCCGGGATCCCGCTCCTGGGCGCCTTCCTCTACGGCGGCGTGTACGACGTGCCCGCCTACTCGTTCGAATGCACGGGCGTGTTCACGACCAAGACCCCCACCGATGCGTACCGCGGGGCGGGGCGGCCGGAGGCGACCTATGCCATCGAGCGGGCGATGGAGTCCCTGGCCCGGGAGGTCGGCGTCGATTCCGCCGAGATCCGTCGGCGCAACTACATCCCGTCCGACCGGTTCCCCTACGACGCGTCGTCCGGACTGACCTTCGACTCCGGGAACTACGAGCCGACCCTCGATCGGGCGCTCGAGCTCGTGGACCACGGGGGTCGGCGGGCCGAGCAGCAACGGCGGCGCGACGCCGGCGACACCAAGCACCTGGGCATCGGCATCGCCACCTACGTCGAGATGTGTGGGCTGGCGCCGAGCCGGGTGCTGGCGTCGCTGAACTACGCCGCCGGCGGCTGGGAGGCCGCGACGGTGCGGGTGCTTCCGACCGGCACTGTTCAGGTGGTGAGCGGCACCACGCCCCACGGGCAGGGCCACGAGACCTGCTGGTCGCAGATCGTGGCCGACAAGCTGGGTGTCGACCCCGACAGCGTGGAGGTGCTGCACTCCGACACCGCCGTCAGCCCCATCGGCATGGACACCTACGGCAGTCGCTCGTTGCCGGTCGGCGGGGTGGCAGTGGCCATGGCTTCCGACCAGGTCCTCGACAAGGCCCGCAGGATCGCTTCTCACCAGCTCGAGTGCGCCGAGGACGACCTCGAGCTCGTCGACGGGGAACTGCGGGTCAAGGGCACGCCCACCAAGGCGATGACGCTCCAGGCCGTCGCCTTCGAGGCGTTCAGCGCCCATGACCTGCCCGACGGCATGGAGCCCAACCTCGTGGGCCAGGTCACCTACGACCCACCCAACTTCGTGTTCCCGTTCGGGACCCACGTGGCGGTGGTCGAGATCGACGAGGAGACCGGCGGCGTCGAGCTGCTCGACTACGCCGCCGTCGACGACTGCGGCGTCCAGGTCAATCCCATGATCGTCGAGGGCCAGCTCCACGGGGGCATCGTGCAGGGCGCCGCCCAGGCGCTGTGGGAGGAGGCGATGTACGACGACGACGGACTGTTGCGCAACCCCACGCTGACCGACTACTGCGTGCCCTCGACCGCCGAGGTACCGAGCATCAAGCTCGATCACACGGTCACCCCAAGCCCGACGAACCCGCTCGGTGTGAAGGGCATCGGTGAGGCCGGCACGATCGGGTCGACGCCGACCGTCATCAATGCCATCGTCGACGCCCTGGCACCGCTTGGGATCACCGACATCGCCATGCCGGCCACACCCGAACGGGTGTGGGCGGCCATCCGAGAGGCTCGGGAGGCACAGGCATGATCCCCGCAGCATTCGACTACCAACGCGCGTCCAGCGTCGACGAGGCCGTCGGGCTGCTGGGCGAGCATGGCGACGACGCCAAGCTGTTGGCGGGTGGCCACTCGTTGTTGCCGCTCATGCGGCTCCGGCTTGCCGCCCCGGCGGTGCTCATCGACATCGGCCGCCTCGACGACCTGTCGTACGTGCGCAGCGACGGCGGCCAGGTGCTGATCGGCGCGCTCACCCGTCACCAAGACCTGGCCACGTCCGACGAGCTCCGCGACCAGGTGCCGCTGCTTGCGCACATCGCGGGCCAGATCGGTGACCCGCAGGTGCGTCACCGCGGCACGATCGGCGGCTCGATCGCTCACGGCGACCCGGCCTCCGACCTGCCGGCGGCGCTCCTGGCGTTGCGCGGGACGGTGGTGGCCCGCGGCCCCGGTGGTGAGCGCGAAATCGCCTCCGACGAGATGTTCACGGGCTTCCTCGAGACGGCGCTGGCGCCGGACGAGGTCCTCACGGAGATCCGGGTCCCCGCGGTGGGGGCCGCCCCGTGGGGGTTCCAGAAGTTCGTGCGCCGGGCGCAGGACTGGGCGATCGTCGGGTGCGCGACGGTGCTCGGCAACGGCACGTCCGCCGAGCCCGGCGTCGGGCTGGTCCACATGGGCGCGACGCCGTTGCGGGCCCCGGGCGTGGAGGATGCGCTACGAAGCGGGGCGTCGCCGAGGGACGCGGCCGCCAGGGCCGACGAGGGCACCGACCCGCCCGACGACCTCAACGCCTCCGCAGAGTACCGCCGCCACCTCGCCCAGGTGCTGGTCCGCCGGGCGCTCGAGTCCACCCAGCCCTGACCCATTCGTTTCCCCGCGGGAGTGGTCGTCACTGCGGCCGATCCCGCGGGGAAACTCCGCGGTTCCCGGCCGTAGGCTGGTGGGCATGTCCGCCGCATCCGCCGGCCCCGCCGGCCCCGTCTCTGGCGTCCCTGTCGCCAGGGGAGCCGCCGTCGCCGAGACCGTCGACGACGTGGTCGCGGGCCTGGCCGCGCACGACTACCTCGCCGACGAGGGACTGGCCACCGCCGTGTTGCTGGCGCTGCGCCTGCAGCGGCCACTGTTCCTCGAGGGCGACGCCGGCGTGGGCAAGACCGAGGTCGCGAAGGCGCTGAGCGCGTGGACCGGGGGCCGGCTGGTGCGCCTCCAGTGCTACGAGGGCATCGACTCCTCCCAGGCGCTGTACGAGTGGGACCACGCCCGCCAGCTCCTCCACCTACGGGCGGCCGAGGCCGCCGGGCGGGCCAGCGCCGCCGGCGTCGAGGCGCTCGAGGACGAGCTCTACGCCGAGCGCTTCCTGGTGCGGCGCCCACTGCTCCAGGCGCTCGACGGGGCCGGCGACGGCAGCGCGCCCCCGGTGCTGCTGATCGACGAGATCGACCGCGCTGACGACGAGTTCGAGGCCTTCCTGCTCGAGCTGCTGTCCGACTGGGCGGTGACCATCCCGGAGCTGGGCACCGTGTGCGCCACCGTCCCGCCCGTCACCGTGCTCACGTCCAACCGCACCCGCGACGTGCACGACGCCCTCAAGCGCCGCTGCCTCTACCACTGGGTCGACCAGCCCGAGGTCGAGCGCGAGGTCGCGATCGTGCGGCTGCGGGCGCCGGAGGTGCCGGCGACCCTGGCGCGAGACGTGGCGATGGCCGTGGCCGAGGTGCGGACGTTCGGCCTCTACAAGCCACCCGGCATCGCGGAGACCATCGACTGGGCGCGGGCCTTGTCGACGCTGGGTAGGACATCTCTCGATCCCGCGACCGCGTCGGCCACGTTGGGGTCGGTGGTCAAGTACCGCGAGGACGAGCAAAGGGTGCGCGACCACGGGATCGACGAGCTCGTGCGGCATGCGGTGCGCGATGGCGCTTGACACCCGAGGCTCGGGTACCGCCCGACCCGAGCGCCTGGTGGTCGACTTCGTGGACCGGGTGCGCGCGGAGGGCCTGGCGGTGCCGCCGGGCTCGGCGGTCGAGTACGGGCGGGCGCTGGGCGCCCTGCGGTCGACGCGGCTGTCGGCGCTCTACTGGGCGGGTCGCGCCACCCTGGTACGTCGGCCCGACGACATCGCCGCCTACGACCGCGCCTTCGCGGCGTTCTTCGAGGGCGCCGGCGACGCGCCGGTGAGACGGCTGTCGGTCCCGGTCCAGCTCCAGGTCGACGCCCCCGACGATCCGGAGGCGAACGATCCTCAGGAGGACGGCGACGAGGACGAGTCACCGGCCGGCGAGCTGCGGGCATTGCGCTGGAGCGCCACCGAGCTGCTCCGGCACAAGGACCTGTCCCAGTGCACGGCGGACGAGCTGGCCGAGGCGCACCGGCTGATGGCCGACCTGCGCGTGCACGCCGCGCTCCGGCGCAGCCGCCGTTGGAGGAAGTCGACGTCGCGGCATCGCGGCCACCCCGACCTGCGCCGTACGGTGGCCCGATCGCTGCGGACCGGCGGCGAGGTGGTGCGCCCGGCGGCCAGCGAACGCGGTGAGCGGCCGCGCCGGCTCGTCCTGTTGCTCGACGTCAGCGGCTCGATGGAGCCGTACGCCCGGGCCCTGGCCCGCTTCGCCCACGCGGCGGTGGCGGCGCGCAAGCGCGGCCAGGTGGAGGTGTTCGCGCTGGGGACCCGCGTCACCCGCATCTCCCACGAGCTGGCCACGCACGATCCCGACGCCGCGCTGCGGCGGGCCTCCGATGCGGTCGCCGACTGGGCGGGCGGCACTCGGCTGGGCGAGGGGTTGCGCACGTTCAACGACCGCTGGGGCGTGCGGGGCCTAGCGCGGGGAGCGGTGGTGGTCGTGCTGTCCGACGGCTGGGATCGGGGCGATCCCGCCCTGTTGGGCTCCGAGCTCGCCCGGCTGCGGCGCGTCGCGTACCGCCTGGTATGGGTGAACCCGCTCAAGGCCTCGCCCGGGTTCGCACCGCTGGCGCAGGGCATGGCGGCGGCCCTACCGCACGTGGACGAGTTCGTGGAGGGGCACTCGGTGGCCTCGCTGGAGGCGCTGGCCGAGCTGGTGGCCCGATGACACTGCTGGGGGAAGCCGAAGGGACGGTTCCATGAGAGACCTGCTCGACGAGCTCGACCGCTGGCGCGCCGAGGGTGTGCCGGTCGCCATCGCCCGGGTGGTGGACCTCGACGGTTCGGGCCCGCGGGCGCCGGGCGCCGCCATGGCCGTCAACGAGCGGGGCGAGGTGATCGGTTCGGTGTCGGGTGGCTGTGTCGAGGGAGCGGTGGTCAGCGAGGCGCTGGATGTGCTGCGCACGGGCGAGCGCAAGGTGGTGACCTTCGGCTACAGCGACGACGAGGCGTTCGCCGTTGGGCTGACCTGCGGCGGCACCATCCACCTGTTCCTGGAGCCGATGGACTGGTGACGGGCGTGGCGTCGGACGGCTCCGGGCGTCTATACGAGGAGTTGGCGGCGGCCATCCGGGCCGAGGAGGCCGTGGCGCTGGCCACGGTCATCGCCGGTCCGGGGCAGGGCGGGAAGCTGTTGGTCGGTCCCGGGCGCAGTCCCATCGGCTCGCTGGGCAACGCCGATCTCGATCGGGTCGTCACCCGCGACGCCCTGGGCGAGCTGGCTGCGGGCACGACGGTGGTCCGCCACTACGGCGAGCACGGCGAGGCGCGGGAGACCGTCGTGGCCGTGTTCGTGGAGAGCTTCGCCCCCCCGCCGCAGATGCTCGTGTTCGGGGCGGTGGACTTCACGGCGGCGCTGGTGCGGGTGGCCAAGGTGCTCGGCTACCGGGTCACGGTATGTGACGCCCGCGAGGTGTTCGCGACCCGGGCCCGGTTCCCGCAGGCCGACGAGGTGGTAGTCGACTGGCCCGACCGGTTGCTGCGCCGCGTCGGCGGCGGGCTCACCGCGCGCGACGCTGTCTGCGTGCTGACCCACGACGCCAAGTTCGACGTTCCCGCCCTCGTGGCGGCGCTGGCCACCGACGTTGGCTACATCGGCGCCATGGGCAGCCGGCGGACCCACGCCGAGAGGATCGCGCGCCTCGAGGAGGCCGGCGTCGCCGCCACGTCCCTCCTCCGGATCCGGGCGCCGATCGGCCTCGACATCGGCGCCCGCACACCGGAGGAGACGGCGGTGTCGATCTGTTCCGAGATCATCGCCCAGCACACCGGTCGCCACGACGCCCGTCCTCTGCGCGACACCGACGGTCCGATCCACGGCGGTGAACCCGAGCCGCTCGTCGGCCGCTGACGCCGTGACCGTTGCGGCGATCGTGCTGGCGGCGGGCGGGGGATCACGGTTCACGGCATCGGGCGGCGATGGCCACAAGCTGCTGGCGCCCTTCCAGGGGCGCACAGTGGTGGAGTGGGCCATCGACCACGCGGCTGCCGGCGGCCTGGACACGGTCTACGTGGTGCGGGGCGCCACCGACCTACCGGTCCCGCCACTGGCGGCCGACGCCGTGCAGTTCGTCGCCAACGACCGGTGGCAGGACGGCATGGCAACGTCGCTGCGGGCCGGCCTGACGCGGGCGCGCCGGGACGGCCACCACGCCGTGGTGGTCGGGCTGGGCGACCAGCCGCTGGTGCTGGCAGAGTCGTGGCAACGCGTGGCCGGGGCGAAGGCCAAGCCCATCGGCGTGGCGACGTACAAAGGCACGCGGGGGAACCCGGTACGCCTGTCGTCGCTCGTCTGGCCACTGTTGCCGGTGACGGGCGACCAGGGTGCGAGAGTCGTGATGCGCCGTCGGCCGGACCTCGTGGTGGAAGTACCGTGTCCGGGAGGTGCCGCAGACATCGATACGGTCGACGATCTGAGGGAATGGAGCTGATGCCGTGGAGCTGACCAACGAGTTCCGGGTGGGCGTACCCGTCGAGCAAGCCTGGGAAGTGCTCACCGACGTCGAGCGCATCGCCCCGTGCATGCCGGGCGCGCAGCTCCAGGAGATCGAGGGCGACGAGTACCGCGGGGTCGTGAAGGTCAAGGTCGGCCCCATCACGGCGCAGTACAAGGGCGCGGCGCGCTTCGTCGAACAGGACGAGACCGCGCATCGGGCGGTGTTGCGGGCCGAAGGTCGCGAGACGAGGGGCCAGGGCAACGCCAACGCCACCATCACCGCACAGCTCGATCGCGATGGCGACGGCACCAAGATCTCGGTGACCACGGATCTCACCATCACCGGGCGGGTGGCCCAGTTCGGCCGGGGCGTGTTGGCCGACGTCTCGACCAAGCTGCTCGGCCAGTTCGCCGACTGCCTCGAGTCGAAGCTCTTGGCGGGGGAGGAGGCCGGCGGAGGTGGCGCCGAAGCCGGTGCTGCAACAGGTGATGCGGGCGGCGTTGCGGGCGGCGTTGCGGACTCGCCGAGTTCCGCGGGCTCGTCCCCGGCGGCGTCGGCCACGGGCGGACCCCGGGACATCGCCTCGGAGGGAGCGGCCGCGACGCTGCAAGACATGCCGCAAGGCGCAACATGGCCCGGGCAGGCGGGGTCCTCCCGACCCACGGCCCAAACGGCCGAGGCCACCCCACCGTCCACTGGGGACGCCGACCGAGCGCGGGCCAACGGCACGTCCGGTCCCTCGATCCGTGTGGTCGACTCACCAGAAGCCGAGCCCGTCGACCTCCTCGAAGCCGCCGGCGCCCCGGTCGCCAAGCGGCTCGCACCCGCCCTCATCGGCCTCACGGTCCTGTGGCTGCTGAGCGTCTTCCTGCGCCGCCGGCGCCGCCGCTGACACCGTGGTGGTCCAGGCGACGCCAGTGGGAGGCCAGGGGCGCCGCGCTAAAGTGTCCCTCCTGCCCGGGGTCCCGGACAGCCACGTCGGAGTGGCGGAATTGGCAGACGCGCCAGGTTGAGGGCCTGGTGCCCGATTACGGGCGTGGGGGTTCAAGTCCCCCCTCCGACACGACACTCTCACTTACTTTTGGGCGACAGGTCACCCGAGCCCTTCGAGTGAGCGAGTCGTAGCTGACGAGGACACCCAGGTTGGACAGCAGCTCCCCCTTGCGAGTGCCGTCAGCTACACGTTGTAGCGACAACCGCGACCGGCCTGCGAGCACCACTGCGACGCGGTGCGCGACCTCACCGTCCTGGAGGCCGGGACGGCAGAAGACGCCGGCGGGCCTTCCCCTCGGATTTTCTTGCCGGCGTGTGTCGAGAACGGTGGGTCGGCTCCGACCTCTGGGTACCGGCGGCCAAGGGGGCCGCCACCATGAGAGGAGCACGAACGATGACCAAGGTCACCGCCCAGATGTCGGTGTCCCTCGACGGCTTCTACACCGGACCGCGGGACGCACGGGATCCCAAGGACATGAGCGGCTGGATGCAGGGGCCGGAAGCGCCCGGCTTCTTCCGGGTCACCCGCTGGGTCGTCGACGCCATGGCCTGGCGCGGGCGGCTGGGCTTCGCTGGCGGCGAGCGGTCGGTCAACTCGGAGATCATCGAGGAGACGTTCGCGGCCGCCGGTGCCTACGTCATGGGTCGGCGCATGTTCGACGCCGGCGAGGTCCCCTGGGGCGAGGAGCCGCCGTTCCACGCCCCCGTGTTGGTCCTCACCCATCGCCCCCGGGAGGTGCTTGAGCGCCAGGGTGGCACATCGTTCACCTTCGTCACCGACGGCATCGAGCGGGCCATCGAGCTGGCCCGAGACGCCGCCGGTAGCAAGGACGTGGCGGTGGCCGGCGGCGGGGAGCTCCTGCGCCAGGTGCTGGCCGCCGGGGTGCTCGACCAGCTCGAGCTGCACATCGCCCCGGTGCTGCTGGGCGACGGCCAGCGCCTGTTCGACCCCAGCCTCGGGCTCGGTGCCGGCGAGGGCATCGAGCTGGTCTCGACCCGGGTCGTCGAGGCGCCGGAGGTCACCCACATTCGCTACACCGTCAGCGGCCGGTCGAAGCTGGTGCTGGACGATCGCGGCGCCAGCGGCGATCTGGTCGGGCCAGCCCAGCCGAAGCAGTGAGGAGAGGAGCGCCCCGTGAAGTACATGCTGCTGATCTACGGCAACGAGGAAGCCTTCAGCTCGGTGGGTGCGGAGACCTTCGCCGAGATCGTGCGCGAGACCGACGCCCTCAACCAGGAGCTGTTCGAGTCGGGTGAACTGGTCGGCGCCTACGGCGTGGCCGACCAGGTGAACGCCAAGATGGTCCGGGCCACGGCCGGGACGCCGGTTGTGACCGACGGCCCTTACGCAGAAGCCAAGGAGTACCTGGGCAGCTTCACGATCGTCGACTGCGACAGCCTGGAGCGAGCCCTGGAGATCGCCGCCCGCAACCCGGCGGCGCGCTACTGGGGCGTCGAGGTCCGGCCCCTCATGCACGAGGCCAACGTGGAGCCGTGACCGACTGGCGGCCCGTCCGGCGGCTGGTCCGCGAGGTTCCGCGAGGTGCTCGGTGCGCTGGTGCGCCGCTACGGCCACTTCGACGCCTGCGAGGACGCCGTGCGGAACGGTGCGGTCCAGGGCCAGTCGAGCGGGCCACGCCACGTGGGGGTGCCGGCGTGGTTGACCAGGTGGGCGGGCACGGCGATGAGTCGGGTGCGCAGGGTGCGGGCGACGGTGAGCTCGTCGCCGTCGCGGGATGCCGCCGAGTTGGGCGGTCTAGCGGTAGATGTTGTGGGCGAGTACGCCCCTTGACATACATACGAGCTTCGATCTCGCAGCCCTCGGCGCAGGGCTACGGCGACAGCGGGGGAGTGGTGGTGCCTCCTTAGCACTCGAAGTCTGTGGTGAAGGCGAGGTGAGTGAGACTGTCGTGTCCCCCCGGACACTCGGTCCCGCACGGCGGCGGCATCGTGCCTGGTGGCGGCGCTGCGCCGCGACCGGCGCGATGGCCTGATGTGAGTGAGCGTGTCGGACCGGTCTTGCGGAGGTGACGGCACGACCCCGGAGCGGTGCCTGGTTCGCGGTGCTGAACGCCGCCGCTGAAGCTGCGACCGGCCCCGTCCCC
>DASSDL010000066.1:0-29457 GCA_035697145.1 Acidimicrobiales bacterium | reverse complement strand
CGTAGATGCCGGGCTCGATCGAGAAGGCATGGCCGGGCTCCAGGGGTGCGGCGTTGCCCGCCACGATGTACGGGTCCTCATGGGCCTCGACGCCGATCCCATGGCCGGTGCGGTGGATGAACCGATCCCCGAAGCCGGCGTCGGCGATGACCCGTCGGGCCGTCGCATCCACCTCCTCGCACGGGGTGCCAACGGTGGCGGCGGCGACAGCCGCCCGCTGGGCCTCGTGCAGCACGGCGTAGGCGTCCGCCACCTCGGCCGGCGGCTCGCCCACGTGCACGCAGCGGGTGATGTCGCTGCAGTAGCCCACGCCGTCGCCATCGAGCATGGTGCCCCCGAAGTCGCACAGCACGACGTCGCCGGGACGGATGACCCGGTCGGCCGCCTCGTGATGCGGGCTGGCGGCGTTCTCGCCCGCCGCCACGATGGCGAAGTTCACGTGCTGGTGGCCCTCGGCCACGATGCGGCGGCCCAGGTCGGCCGACACATCGGCCTCGGTGCGCCCGACCAACGGGATGGCACCGGCCTGCAGGTCGGCGGCGATGCGATCCACGGCCTCGGCGGCACGGCGCAGGGCCTCGACCTCGGACTTGTCCTTTACCGCCCTCAGCGGTCCGAGGACCCTGCTCGTCGCGATGAACCGCGCCGCCGGCAGCGCGGCCTGGAGGTCGAGCACGAACCGGGCCCAGGTGTGGTCGCCGACTGCCAGGGTGGCGGCGTCGCCCACCAGTTCGGCGACCATGGCGATCGGATCGTCGGTCTCCTCCCAGGGGCGCAGGGTGAATACCTCGGGCCGCTCGGCCACCCGCGGCGCCTCGAGCCGGGGGACCACGAGCGTGGCGTCGCCGTCGCGTGGCAGCACCAGCATGGTGAGCCGCTCGAGGGGCATGGCCGTGTAGCTGGTGAGGTACGGCAGGTCGGGCCCGACCGACAGCAGCAGCACGTCGACGCCGAGCTCGGCCATGCGCCTGCGGGCCCGGTCGGCACGTTCGGTGAGCATGCGCACCATCGTACGGGTGCTGCTCCACCCGGCCGGGCTGCCCCACGCCTACTCAGTGACTGCGGGCCACCGCCAAGCTGCCCCCAGGCGCGGCTCCCGCCGCTTGGCGGGCGTGATAGCTGGAACGCGTGAGCGGGCTCGACTCGACGTGGGGGATTCCCATCGCCTCACCCACCTCGCGGTAGCGGTCGAACGTCGCCGGCTCGACCCAGCGCGCCACCGGCAGGTGGTGGGTGGTCGGGCGGAGGTACTGGCCGATGGTCACGATGTCGATGCCCACGGCCCGCAGGTCGGCCAGCGTGGCCTCCACCTCATCGTCGGACTCGCCCATCCCCACGATGAGGCCCGACTTGGTCACCAGCCCGGCCTCCTTGGCCCGGGCGACGACCGACAGGCTGCGGGCATAACCGGCCGACGGGCGCACCGCGCGCTGCAGGCGGGGGACGGTCTCGACGTTGTGGTTGAACACGTCGGGCCGGGCCTCCACGATCGTGGCCAGGGAGACCTCGTCGCCCTTGCAGTCGGGAACGAGCACCTCGACCTGCACGCCCGGCGTGCGCCGCCGGATGGCACGAATCGTTTCGGCGAACGCCCCCGCGCCCCCATCCTCCAGGTCGTCACGGGCCACGGCGGTCACCACGGCGAAGCCCAGTCCCATCCGCTCGACGGCCTCGGCCACCCGCTCCGGCTCGGTGGCGTCGAGCGGTTCGGGGTGGCGGGTGTCGACCAAGCAGAACCCACACGCCCTCGTGCAGCGCTCGCCGTTGATCATGAACGTCGCGGTTCCGTCGGCCCAGCACTCGAATATGTTCGGGCAGCCGGCCTCCTCGCACACGGTGACCAGCCCCAGGTCGCGCATCGTGTGCTTGAGCCGCAGGTAGCCGGGAGCGATGCGGAATGTCGATCGCAACCACTGGGGCTTGCGGGCGGCGATCTCGAGGCCCTCGGTCACGCCCGCCTGCGTCAGTCGTCCCCGGAGCCTGAGGGGCACGGTCTCCCCCGGGCCCTCGCCCCGGCTGAAGGCCGAGAGGTCGCCGGGCGAGTCGCGCCAGACGACATCCTGGCGATCGGCGCCGGCCCCCTTCCCCCATAGCACCGCCGCCCGGGCGGCGACGACGTCCACGACCTCCCGCATCTCGACGTCAATGCCCTCGTCGGCCAGCGACGTCACCTGCTTGTCGGGGATCCCGCAGGGCACGATGTAGCCCCAGTAGCGCATGTCGGGCGCGACGTTCAGGGCGAAGCCGTGCATCGAGCGGCCCCGTGTGAGCCGCACGCCGATGGCGGCGATCTTGCGGGGATTGACCCCACCGGGATCGACCCAGACGCCCGGGTACTCGCGGAGTCGCCCGGCGTGGGGCAGCCCGAGGTCCGCCAGCGCGTCGATCAGCAACTGCTCGACCGACCGCACGTAGGCCACGGTGTCCGACATCCCGTGCTTCCCGCCCCCTCGCTTGGCGGGCAGCGACACGATCGGGTAGCCGACGAGCTGGCCAGGACCGTGGTAGGTGACGTCACCGCCCCGGTCGGTGCGGACCAGCTCGGCGCCCACGTCGGCCGGCGGGACCAGCACGTGCCGCATGTCGGCCCGCTTGCCGAGCGTGTAGACGTGCGGATGCTCCAGCAGGAGCAGGTGATCGTCGGGCGATGAACCGTGCATCGCCCGCTGCAGTGCCCAAGCCTCCCGGTAGGGCACCCGGCCGAGCCAACGGATTCGCAGCGTCATTGTTCGGTCAGGCGAGCTCGGGCGCCCAGTCGCGGGTCTCGATGATCTCCTTGATCTCCCGCAGGAACGACGCGGCGTAGGCGCCGTCGAACGCCCGGTGATCCCACGTGAGCGTGATGTTGCCCACCGAATGGATGGCGATGCCCTCGCTGCCGTCGGGCAGGTCGACGACGACCGGTCGCCGCTTGACCCCGTCGGTCGAGACGATCGCCACCTGCGGCTGGTTGATGATCGGCAGCGTCAGGGTGGTGCCGAACGGGCCTGGGTTGGTGATGGTGAACGTGCCCCCGGCGATGTCGTCGGGCCCGAGTTGCTTCCCGCGTGCCCGGCGCGCCAGATCGCTGATCTCGCGGGCCAGGGCCCGCAGCCGCTTGCCGTCGGCGTCGTGGATGACCGGCACCATCAACCCCTTGAAGTCGAGGTCGACAGCGATGCCGAGGTTGACGTAGTTGTGCACGATCAGCTCGTTCTCGCCGAAGCTGGCGTTCACCTCCGGGTACTCCCTGATGGCGTCGACCACGGCCCGGCTGATGAACGGGAGGTACGTGAGGCTCAAGCCCTCTGCCGCCTTGAACGCCTCGCGCTCGGCGGACCGCACCCGCTCGACGCCCTCGAAGTCGACCTCGATCGAGGCGTACACGTGCGCCGAGGTCTGCTTCGACCGGGTCATGTGCTCGGCGGTGCGCCGCCGGATGTTGGTGTGGGCGATGGTGGTGTCGCGCTCCCCGGCGCGTGCCACCGGCTGGGCGGCCGGCGCGGGTGCCGGGGCCGCAGGGGCCGTCGGCTGTGCCGCCGCCGGCTTAGCCGGCGCGGGTTGGGCCGGGGCCACCGGCTGGGCGGGAGCCGCGGCGGCGGGCGCGGGCGCAACCGCGCCGCCCTGGTCCAGCACGGAGAGCACGTCGTTGCGGGTGATGCGCCCGCCCGGGCCCGTGCCGACGATGGCAGCAGGGTCGAGGTTGTTCTCGGAGATCAGGCGACGCACGACCGGCGACAGCAGCCGCCCGTTGCTGGCCGGCGCGCCCTCGGTCGCCGGCACCGGCGGAGCGGCCGCCGGTGCCTCCGGAGCGGGAGCTGGCTGACCAGCCGGAGCCTGAGCCGCCGGCGCCTCGGGGGGTTCCTGGCGCTGTTCTGGCTGCTCAGCGACCGATTCGGCGCCAGGAACTGCTTCGGCCGGCGCCTCGGGCTCCGCTGGCGCCTCGGCCTCGGCCCGGGCCTGCTCGGCGGCCGGGGCCGGCGCCTCGCCCTCACCGGCGGGCGCGTCGCCGATGCGGGCCAGCACGACGCCGACGTCGACGGTCTCGCCCTCGGGCACCAGGATCTCGGACAGCACGCCGGTCACCGGCGACGGCACCTCGGAGTCGACCTTGTCGGTCGACACCTCGAACAGCGGCTCGTCCTCGGCGACCTGCTCGCCGACCTGCTTGAACCATTTGGTGATCGTCCCCTCGGTAACCGTCTCACCGAGTTGGGGCATCTGGATGTCGGCCATCGGGTCCTCTCGATCAGTGCAGCCGGCGGCCGGTCATGTCGAGCACGGTGTCGCCGAACGCCTCGGACAGCGTGGGATGCGGCTGGATGAACTGGGCCACCTCGTCGATGGTCGCCTCCCAGTTGACCGCCAGGTAGCCCTGGCCCAGCTGCTCGGTCACCCATGGCCCGACCATGTGCACGCCGAGGATCTGGCCCGCCCGCCCGTCGGGGCCCTTGGCGGCGATGACCTTCACCAGCCCCTCCACGTCGCCGATGATCTTGGCTCGGCTGTTGGCGCTGTAGCGGTGCTTGGAGGCGACCACGTCGAATCCGGCCTCCTTGGCCGACTCCTCGGTGTGCCCGGCGAAGGCCACCTCGGGCTGGCAGTAGATACCCCACGGGACCCGGCCGTAGTCGATGGGCACCGCCGGCTCACCCAGGATGTCGGTGATGGCGACGATCGCCTCCGCGAAGCCGACATGCGCCAGCTGGGGTGTGTCGATGCAGTCGCCGATCGACCAGACCCCCTGTTCGCCGGTGCGGCACAGCTCGTCGACCACGACGAAGCCGCGGTCGTCGATCTGGACGCCCGTGCCGGCGAGGCCGAGGTCGGCGGTGGCCGGCTTGCGGCCCACCGACACCACGACCACGTCGGTCTTGATCGGATCGCCGCCCTCGACGTTCACGACCGTGCCGCCGTCCGACGGCTCATGGCCCGTGACCTTGACACCCGTGCGGACCTCGATCCCCCGCTTCTTGAACGACCGCTCGACCACCTGGGCCGCGTCCTTGTCGACACCGGGCAGGATCTTCGGCAACAGCTCGAGCACGGTCACCTGGCTGCCCATGTCGGACAGCATGGAGGCGAACTCGCAGCCGATCGCACCGCCGCCGATGATCACCGCGGTGCCGGGCACCTCGGGTATCGACAGCACCTCGTCGGAGGTCATGACGATCTTGCCGTCGATGTCGAAGCCGGGGATGGTGCGGACCTCGGACCCGGCGGCGATGATGACGGCGTCACCGGTGACCTCGATATCGCCCGCTCCTTCGGCCGCTCGGGCCGGGTCCCCCGACTCGCCGCCCGAGATCGAGACCCGCCGCCCCGCGTGGAGCCGGCCGTGGCCGTCGTAGATCGTGACCTTCCGGCCCTTGAGCAGCGTGGTGACGCCGCCCACGAGCTCGTCGACCACCGCCTGCTTGCGCTGCATGGTGACCGACCAGTCGACCTGGGGCTCGCCGGCATTGATGCCGAACGCGGCCGCTTCCCGCACGGTCCGATAGACGTGCGCGGTCTCGAGCAGCTCCTTGGCGGGGATGCAGCCCACGTTGAGGCAGGTACCGCCGATCCAGCGCTTCTCGACCAGGGCCATTTTGAGCCCGGCGCTGGCGCCGTAAAGCGCCGCCGCGTATCCACCGGGACCGCCGCCGATGACGACGACATCGAAGTGATCGGCCGTGGGAACCACCTCCAGGATCGAGTGGTGGGCCGTACGCCGTGACTCTACCGGCCCGACCCCGCCCGTTGACCGGGCTGGTGGGGGGCGGCGCTAGAGCACGAGGGCCACCTGGATGGCGAAGGCCACCAGGATGGCAAGGCCGCAGATGAGGGCCGCGAGGATCAGGCGCCGGGTGCTCATTCCCAGCCCCACACGCTAGGCCCACCACTCAGGGCCCGGCGCTCACGGCTGTCGGGCTACGGTGCGCGCCGCATGCCCGCGCCCGCCAAACTCACGGACGCCTTCGCACGCCGACTCGAAGACCTGCTTGCCGAGCTGGGCACCAGGCACGGGGTTCCGGGGGCCGTGTGTGGCGTGCTGTCGGGCGACCAGACGACCGTCGCCACCTGGGGTGTTGCCAACACGGCCACGGGCGTCGAGGTCACGCCCGACACGCTCTTCCAGCTCGGTTCGCTCAGCAAGCTGTACACCACCACGTTGCTGCTACAGGCCCACGCGGCGGGGCTCGTGTCGCTCGACGAGCCGGTGCGCGCGCAGTTGCAGGAGTTCTCGGTGGCCGACCCCGGCGCCACCATCGAGATCACCCTGGGGCACCTGGTCACCCACACGAGCGGCATCGAGGGCGACCACCTGATCGACACCGGCTGGAACGACGACGCCCTGCAGCACTACGTGGCCACCCTCACCGGCCTCGGCCAGATCCATCCCCCCGAGGAGACCTACAGCTTCTGCAACACGGGCTTCGGGGTGGCCGGCCGCCTGCTCGAGGTGGCCACCGGCGATCACTTCGACCGGGTGCTCCGGCGCCGGCTGGCGCGACCGCTCGGCTGCAATGCGACGCTCACGCTGCCCCAGCACGCACTGCTGCACCGTGTGGCCGCCGGTCACGTCCATGCGCCGGGCGGCGCCGCCGCCAGGCAGCAGCGTTGGTCGCTGGCACGTTCCAACGGTCCGATGGGCGGGGTGATGGCGCCCGCTACCGAGTTGCTTACCTTCGCCCGGCTGCACGTCGAGGAGGGACGGGCCCCCGACGGCACCGACCTGCTGGTTCCAGCGGCGATCGCCGAGATGCAGGAGCCGCAGGTGGAGTCGCCGTTTCCAGGCGAGGAGCAGGCCCTGGGCTGGACCGTCCGCCACTGGGGCTCGCTCATCTGCCTGGGTCAGGACGCGGACACGATCGGCCAGAGGGCCTTCCTGCGGGTGGTGCCCGAGCGGCGCTTTGCCCTGTGCGTGCTCACCAACAGTCCCCCCGGAGCGGCCCTGGCCCAGGAGCTGATCCCCGGCGTCGCGGCCGACCTGCTCGACGTCGACGCCTCGCCCGTGGCGTCCCCGGCACCCGGGGCGTCGCCGTTGAACCCGGAGCGACTCAGCGGCAGCTATGAGCGACTGCATCAACGGGTCGACGTGACCCTGGACGCCGACACCGGCAGCCTCGTCGCCACCACGGAGCCATCGGGGGTGCTCCGTGCCCTCGGCATCGAGCCCATGCGCCTCGACCTCCGACCGCTGGATCCCGAGACCGGCACCTTCCTGACCCTCGATCCCCGCACGGGGGTCGACGAAGTGGTCGTGTTCGCCTGGTCCCGCGAGGCCGACGCCTCCGGCATCTACATCGACGGCCGCCTCCATCGCCGACTCGGGTAACGATGAACTCACGCCCCGGTGAGGATGGTTTGCACATCGTCGATGCTGTCGGCCGTCACCAGCACGAGCACCTCGTCGCCGGGCAGCAGCCGCGTGTCCCCCCGCGGAACCACCACGCGGTCGTTGCGCAGGACCGCCACCACCGTCGAGTCGCGCGGGAAGTCGAGCCCGACCACCTCGCGGTTGGCCGCCGGGCTCTCGCTGGCCAGTGTCACCTCGATGAGGCTGGCTCGGCCGCCCTCGAAGGACAGCAGGCGCACCAGTGACCCGACGCTGACGGCCTCTTCCACCAGCGCAGTCAGCAGGTGCGGGGTCGAAACCGCCACGTCGACCCCCCAGTTCTCGTTGAACAGCCATTCGTTCTTGGGATTGTTGACCCTGGCCACGACCCGCGGGACCGCGAACTCCTGCTTGGCCAGCAGGCTGATGACCAGGTTGTCCTCGTCGTCCCCGGTGACGGCGGCCACGACATCGGCGTCGGTCAGCCCGATGCTGCGGAGGCTCTCCACCTCGCAGGCGTCGGCCACGTGCCAGGTGGCCCCCGCCGGGTAGCCGGTCGAGCGCATGCGGGTGACGTGGTCGCCATCCTGCTCGATGATGTGCACCTCGTGGCCGGCCCGATGCAGCTCGTCGGCGATGAAGCTGCCGACGGCGCCGCCCCCGGCGATGACGACCTTCACTTGTGAACGCTCCGGCCGCTCTCCGCCCCGCCCAGGTAGTCGTCGATCTCGGACACGTGGCCGATGGCGACGGCGAGGTAGACGAGGTCGCCGTCCTGCGTGACCAGGTCGGGCGTGGCGATCTGGGCGGCTCCCATGCGGGACACGGCCACGGTCCGAGCCACGCCCGGGATCTCGATCTCGCTCAACGGGCGCCCGGCCCAGCTCGCGGCCACCTCCCGCTCCACCAACACGACGCCGGCGCTGGGATCGATCCAGTCGCTCTCCTCGGCCTCCGGGATCAGCCGGCGCACCACCCGGTCGATCGTCCACTGCACGGTGGCGATCGTGGGGATCCCGAGGCGCTCGTAGATGATCGCCCGCCGGGGGTCGTAGATCCGCGCGACGACCCGCTCGATGCCGAACGTCTCGCGTGCCACGCGGGCGGTGAGGATGTTGGAGTTGTCGCCGCTGGTCACTGCCGCCACGGCGTCGGCGTCGTGAATGCCCGCCTCCTCCAGCCGCTCCCGGTCGAAGCCGACGCCGACGACCTGCTTGCCGGCGAACCCGCTGTGCAGCCGCCTGAACGCTCTCGGGTCCTTGTCGACGATGGCGACCGAGTGGCCCTTGTCCTCGATGATGCGGGCGAGTCCCGAGCCGACCCGCCCGCAGCCGACGATCACCACGTGCATGGCCGGCGAAACTACTTCACACCTTGGGCGGGACCGGAACCCGCCGCCTCGCTTCTGACGAACCTCTTGCGCCACCGCGTGGTTGTAAGGCATCCTTACCAGTCCATGCGTAGGGCCATTTCTGAGCTGGAGCAGGAGGGCACGACGGCCCCATGATCGTCTGCCACTGCCAGGTCGTGTCCGACAAGGCGATCCGAGCCGAGATCGAATCCGGCGCCTGCACCGTGGGCGATGTTGCCCGCCGCTGCGGCGCCGGCACGGGCGCCCGCTGCGGCGGCTGCCGTCCCACGATCGGTGCGCTCCTCGCCATGCACGCGGCGTTGCCGGCGGCCGAACCCGCCCAGCCCGCGGCCTAGGCGGTCCCCCCGCCGGCCCCCCCGGCACCCCGGCGATGGTCCACTAGCCTCGCGGGTTGTCGTACGCCGTTCGGAGCCACACCCACATGCACGCGCCCCCCGAGATCATCGAGCTGCTCAACGACGTGCTCACGGCCGAGCTCACGGCCGTCAACCAGTACTTCGGGCACGCCAAGATGCAGGCCAACTGGGGTTACCACCGCCTGGCCGAGCACGCCCAGAGCGAGTCGATGGACGAGATGCGCCACGCCGAGGAGCTGATCGAGCGCATCCTCTACCTGGAGGGCTTGCCCAACCTGCAACGCCTCGGCTCGGTGCGGCTCGGGGAAGACCCGGTGGAGCAGTTCCGCCTCGACCTCGAGCTCGAGCGTGAGGCCGTGGCCCGGTTCAACCAGGGCATCGCGCTGGCCGTGCAGCACGGTGACAACGGCACCCGTCACCTCCTGGAGGAGATGCTCACGTCCGAGGAGGGCCACGTCGACTGGCTGGAGACCCAGCTCGGACTGGTCGAGTCGCTGGGTGAGCAGCTCTACCTGAGCCAGCAGCTACACACCTGAGCGATCGCGCAACAGGTCGCGGATCTCGGTGAGCAGCGCGGCCTCGTCGGACAGCTCGGCGGGGTCGGGCTCCTCGCCCCGACGCCGGCGCTCGTTGAGCACGTTGACGGGCTTCACGATGAAGAAGAACACCGCCGCGGCGATGAACAGGAACTGGATGATCGCGTTGATCACCTCGCCGTACTCGAAGGTGCTGTCGTTGATCGTGAAGTCGAGGTCGCTGAAGTCCTGGCCCCCGATCATGCCGATCAGCGGCGTGATCAGCCCCGCCACGATGGCGTTGACGATCGCGACGACGGCGAGGCCGATGACGACCGCGACGGCCAGGTCGATGACGTTGCCCCGAGAGATGAACTCCTTGAACTCCTTGTACACGTCCGTCACCGCTCGTCCTCCCCGGAGTTGGGTGGCTGCTGAGTCGACGCCGTACCGTACCCAGCCACCAACGGCCCAGGGAGGGATCAGTGGAGGTCGCGATCACAGGCGCCAACGGGCTGATCGGCTCCGCACTGTCCCGGTCCCTGCGGGACGACGGCCACACCGTGCGGCCCCTCGTCCGCCCGGCATCGAACGGTCCTGAGAGCGGGGCGGACGCCATCCGCTGGGATCCCGCGGCGGGCACGATCGACAGGGACGCCCTCGACGGGATCGACGCCGTCGTGCACCTCGCGGGCGCCGGTATCGGCGACAAGCGCTGGTCGCCGGCGCGCAAGCGAGAGATCCGCCAGAGCCGGACGCAGGGCACCGACCTGCTCGCCCGCACGTTGGCCGGGCTCTCCCGTCCGCCCGGGGTGTTCGTATCCGGCTCTGCCGTCGGCTTCTACGGCGACCGAGGCGACGAGGAGCTCACCGAGAGATCGCCGCCGGGTGCCGACTTCCTGGCCGAGGTGGTGCGGGCGTGGGAGGCGGCCGCCCAGCCGGCGGTGGACGCCGGCATCCGCACCGTGTTCCTGCGCAACGGCGTCGTCCTCTCCGCCGACGGCGGGATGCTGCCCCGGCTGGTGACGCTGTTCCGCTTCTTCGTCGGCGGGCGGCTGGGCTCGGGCCGGCAGTGGATGAGCTGGGTGTCCATCGAAGACGAGGTGGGCGTCATCCGCTTCCTGCTCGAGCGCGCTGACGTGTCGGGGCCCGTGAACGTGACGGGCCCGTCCCCGGCCACCAATGCCCAGTTCACCGAGGCGCTGGGAGCGGCGCTCCACCGTCCGACCGTCGTGCCCGTTCCGCGCTTCGGCCCCGGCCTGGTCCTCGGCCGGGAGATGGCCGACGAGCTCCTGTTCGTCAGCCAGCGGGCCGTGCCCTCCGTGCTGACCGGCGCCGGTTACGACTTCGCTCACCGCGACGTGGCGACGGCCCTGCGGGCGGTGCTCGGAACTCGATCGTGAGCCGACCCGACCCCGGCGTGGCCACGGGCCGACCGGGCGTGGCGGCGTTCGACTTCGATGGCACCCTCACGCAGCGCGACACGCTGGTGCCGTTCCTTCGGCGGGCCTGCGGCCCTTGGTCGATCGCTCGGGCAGTGTTCGCCGCACGCCGGGCCCCGGGGCGCGACGCACTCAAGGTGGCGCTCGTCGGCGAGCTGTTCCGGGGATGGCCGGCGGCGCGCCTCGACTCCCTGGGGCGCGCCCATGTGCCCACGCTGCTCGCCGCGCTGCGTCCCGGGTCCCTCGACCGGCTGGACTGGCACCGGCGGCGGGGCCACGCGGTCGTGATCGTCTCGGCATCGCTCGGCGCCTACCTCCGACCACTCGCCGACCGGCTCGGGCTCGACGGGGCCCTGGCGGTGGAGCTGGTGGCGGACGCCGACGGCACGCTCACCGGCGAGGTGGTGGGCGGTCTCAACAACCGGGGCCCGGAGAAGGTGGCCCGACTGAACGCCTGGATCGATGCCCGGTTCGGCCCCGGGACCGAGGTTGAGCTGTGGGCCTACGGCGACTCGCCGGGAGACGCCGAGCTGCTGGCGATCGCCGACCATCCCACCTGGGTCGGGCGCCGGGCCGCGCGAACCGAGCGGAGCCAGTGGGCTACTTCGGCTGCATCCGCACGCCGCCGTCGACCCTGATCACCTCGGCGTTCATGTAGCTGTTGGAGAGCAGCTCGACGGCCATGCTGGCGAACTCGTCGGCGGTGCCGAGGCGATCGGGGAACAACACGTCGCGCTTGAGCCTCTCCTTGAACTGCTCGCTGGCCTCCCCCTCGCCGTAGATCGGGGTGTCGATGAGCCCCGGTGCGATGCAGTTGACCCGGACGCCGACCACCGATAGGTCCCGGGCAATGGGCAGGGTGATGCCGACGACGCCACCCTTGGAGGCCGAGTAGCTGGCCTGGCCGATCTGGCCGTCGAAGGCGGCCACCGAGGCGACGGTCACGATGGCGCCGCGCTCGCCGTCTGCCAGCGGCTCCGTCTGCGACATCGCGGTTGCGGCCAGGCGGATGCAGTCGAAGGTTCCGATCAGGTTGATGTCGACGATCCTGCGGAAGAGGTCGAGGTCGTGGGCCGACTCGTACCGCCCGTCCTTGCCGATCGTGCGAGTGGCGGCGCCGGTGCCGGCGGCGGTCACCATGGCTCGCAGCGGGCCGAGCTCCTTGGCCGCGTCCACGGCGACGATGATCTGTTCGGTCTGGGTGACGTCGCAGGGGACGAACAGGCCGTCGATCTCCTTGGCCAAGTGGTCGCCCTTGTCCTGTTGGCGATCGAGGTCGGCGATGACCACCTGGGCGCCACGTCCGGCTAGCGCCCGTGCGGTGGCGGCACCGAGGCCCGAGGCGCCGCCGGTGACGATGGCAGAGATCCCGTTGAGCTCCATGCCCGGACTGTATTGACTGGCCGGTCAAGCGGGCGAACCGCGCCCGTTCAGGAGCGGGCGTCGCCGCCGAAGTAGCGCTCGGCGAGCGCCCAGGCATCCTTGCCGCACTGGGATCCGATCCTGCGGCCCTCGAAGTCATCCGCACGGATGTGGATGCCACCGAAGATCCGCGAGGTACCGGCCTGGTCGGCGGCGTCGAAGTACGTGGCCCACTGCAGGGTCACGTCGCGGCTCGGGCCGGCCTCGGTGACGAGCTCGCCGGCAGGGACCGTCCAGTGCGAGATGCCTCCGGGGAAGTAGGGGTCGCCGGTGAACGCCGCCATGACCTCCGCGGCGGCCCGGCTGAACGTGCTGTGGCCGGACACGTAGCCGGCGAACGCCGGGGTCACGAACGTCGCGCGCTGGTAGGGGACCCAGTCGACGGCCCGGATCCACCCGACTCCGCTGGCGCGTGAGGGGTCGTCCGGGTTGCCCTGCCAGGCCTTGACCGCGACCTCGCCCACGTGGTCGGCCAGGCGCTCGTGCCGCTGGCCGGGGGCGCTCGATTCCGGCGTGACCACCTCGACGAGACCGTTGACGAGAGGCAGGCCGTCGGGGTCGTAGGCGGGCGCGGCCGGATCGCTCGACTGCCCTTTGCCGCCCATGTATCGGATCATCGAGATCGGCCGGGCCGAGTCGTAGTAGCCCTTCACGCCCCAGGCCGCCACCCCGGCGTCGTGGACGGCCCCGTTGAGGGCGAAGTAGAGCTTGACGTCCCACTCGAGCCGCTCGACCTCGGCGCCGTCGCCGGCGATGCGCAGCTCGAGGCCCGGCGTGTCCGACACCTCGTTGGCGATGGTGTTCCAGTGTCCGGGCGGCGTCTCCGACTCCGGCCCGTCGGCCCAGAACTCGGCCAGCGCGCGGGCGAAGTCGCCGCGCAACACCTCGTTGGGCGCGTACGGCTCGCCCGTCGCCGGGTTCTCGTCGTAGCCGTCGCCGTCGTTGGTGCCAAGCGGGTTGTCGCCGGCGGTGCCGGGGCTGATGTCGATCGTCGCGCCATCGCCCGGGTCCAGGTAGCCGCTGTCGCGGAGCACGTCGACTGCGGCCTGCTTGAAGGCGTCCTCGCCGGCGGGATCGGCGCCGAGCTGCGGCGGCGGTCCGGGGTCGACCGGCAGGCCGTCCGCCGCTCCCGACCCGGGTAGGGCAAAGGCCTCGACGTGGCCCCAGTGCGGCCCCACGAAACGCTGGACGTTCCCCGGGATCGGCAGGCCGTTCTGCGCCACGAGCTGGGCCAGCGCCAACGGCTGCCACCGGTTCGGGTCCCGCATCTGGGCGCCCGGGTCGGCCACCACCAGGGGCTGGTTCACCGGCCGGTAGTCGGTGTCGATGTAGCGGCGCTCCTCCAGCGACCCGTCGGATCGCCCGCCGTCGATCACGGTCTGCGCGATGCGGTTGCCAAGCGCCGCCGGCGAGTCGCCCTCGGTGCTGGTGAAGTCGATCCGATAGCAGAGCGACTCCATGGTGGCGACCAGCTCGTCGAAGGTCGCCTGGAGCCCCGTGGCCAGCGAGTAGCGGTGGAGCAGGATGCGATAGGCGGCGTAGCTGATCGCCGCCTCGCGGGCGGCGCCCACGTCCTCGGCCTCGTGCTTCTCGTCGACGAAGTAGCCGTCGGCGTCGGGGGCGTAGGCGGCCCAGGCATCCCACATGGCCGCCGAGGTGTGGAAGAGGTTCCGGGCGTGGACGGTCGGCGCCGGCACGTCGCGCCGGATGGCGTCGAGGAGCGCCTCGTCCCACACCCGCGCCACCGATCGTCCTTCGAGATCGGCACGCTCGCAGCCGTCGATCGCGTAGGCGTCCACCGACTCAGTCGAGTCCGACGTGCAGGCGGGCAGCGCCAGCGCAGCGACGGCAACCAGCGCGACGGTGACGCGGGTGACGGTCATTCCGCCGGCTCCACGACCACGACCTGGTTGGCCGCCACGTCGTCGATGGTCGTCTCCTCGCCGCCGGGCCACCTGACCAGGAGCTCCGACACCTCCGCCGAGTCCCCCAGCCCGAAGTGGGCCCGGGGATCCTCCGAGGACAGGTAGCTGCTGCCCGCCTGCACCTCACGGGTCAATGCGCGACCGTCCGCCAGCGAGAGCGTGACCACCGCGCCGGGGAAGAACCCGTCGAGCGCCACCTCGAGCCAGTTGCCCGAGGCCGCCCGGTTCTCGAGCAGCACGAGCGGGCCACCGATCGTGCCCACGGCGACGTCGAGGTCGCCGTCGTTGTCGTAGTCGGCGGTGGCGGACCCACGGGCGAGCAGCGGGCCAACATCGGCGAGCCCGGCCGCGGCCCCCACGTCTTCGTAGCGCGCGGTCGATCCCTGCGCCGCCAGGTTGCCGAACACCTGCAGCGCCTCGGCGTCGCCGCCGAGGTCGGTCACGGGTATGTCCCCGTTGGCGACGACGAGGTCGAGGTCGGTGTCGAGATCGAGATCGGCCCAGGACACCCCCCAGCCCGTGGCGGCACCGAGGTCGACGCCGAGGTCGCCGCGCACGTCCGCGAACGAGGGGTCGACCAGGTCGGACTCCTGGCCGTGGAATGCGCCGTGGACCTGACCGCGGGCGTTGGTGACGAACAGGTCCTCCCGGCCGTCGGCGTCGTAGTCGGCACCGGCCACGCCCATTCCCGCACCGGGGTCGGCGACGCCGGCCCTGGCCGCCAGCTCCTCGAACCGGAACCCGAGCCCGGCCGGGTCGCCGTCGGCGCCGCCCGGCCACGGCACGTTGTCGTACAGGCGGTCCGGCTTGGTGTCGTTGGCGACGTACAGGTCGAGGTCGCCGTCGCCGTCCGGATCGGAGAACAGGGCGCCGAGCCCGTACTCGAAGTTGGCCACCTCGAGGCCGGCCTCCATGCCCGCCTCGCGGAAGGCGACGCGCCCGCCGTCGGCGCGTCCCCGGTTGAGGTAGAGCAGGTCGCGGACCCCCGTGTGGGTGTTCGGGAACCCCTGCGTCGCTCCGGTGATTGGGCTGCCGAGGTTGGCGTACCCGGCGACGAACAGGTCGGGCCAGCCGTTGCCGTCGACGTCGCCGACGGCCGCTCCTGCGTACCAGCCGATCGCCGGGGCCTCGGCCTCCTCGGCCCCCTCGGTGAACGTGCCGTCGCCCTCGTTCCACAGGAGGTGAGCGCGCTCGGCCCCCGTGACGTACAGGTCGGTGTGGCCGTCGAGATCGAAGTCGGACGCCACGCAGCCGTTGCCCTGCATCGCTACGTCGGCGCCGGAGCCGTCGCTGACATCGACAAAGGAGCCCTCGACGTTGTGGAACAGCGCGCTCCGGGGGAGGCCGCCCGCCTCCTCCCAGCGGCCGGCCTCCCGTTCGGCATAGGAGTTGACGGCGAAGAGATCGAGCCAGCCGTCGGCGTCGTAGTCGAGCCAGCACACCCCCGCACCCTGCATCGCCGCGGGCTCGGGGGTCACACCCCAGCGGAACGCGCCATGCCGGAAGTCCAGCCCGACGTCGGCGGCCACGTCGACGAGCTCGATCCGCGAGGGACCGGGTCGCGCGTCCGCAGTGGTGGCCGCCGACGGCGGCGGCGTGGCGCGGCCCGACGCATCGCCGTCCCGGTCCGCATTGTCCGAGGAGCACGCGGCCATGAGCAGCGCGGCGGCGATGGCCGCGCCGGTCAGCCGATGGGCGTTCACACCACGCCGCGCGCCGCCCGGCGGCGCTTCGACAGGGCATCGACGAGCACGGCTGCGAGCAGGACCAGGCCGGTGATCACGAACCTGGTGCCGGTGGCCAGGTTGAGCAGGCCCATGCCGTTCTCGATTCCGATGATCACCAGCGCGCCAAGCAGGGCCGAGATGACGCGACCCCGCCCCCCGAACAGGCTGGTGCCGCCGATGACGGCGGCCGCGATGACGTTCAGCAGCAGGTTGCCGCCGCCGGTGTTGGTGGCCACCGACCGCAGGCGCGAGGCGAGGATGATCCCGCCGAGGCCCGCCATGAAGCCGGCGATCATGAACACCGCGATCCGGACGCGGTCGACGTTGATGCCGGCGCGGCGGGCGGCCTCGGCGCTGCCGCCCACCGCGTAGACGTGCCGCCCGAACCGCGTCCGGGACGCAATGAAGGACCAGAACACGAAGAGGAGCAGCACCAGCACGGTCACCTGGGGGACACCGCGGTCGCGGTTGGCGTACCAGACGGCGACGAACGCGACAGCGGCGAGGCCGGCCACCTGGAGGACGATCACGACGCCCGGCTTGGCGTCGAGGCCGCGGGCCCGGCGCGAGCGGGCCGTGAAGGCCTGGGACAGCGCATAGCCGGCCACCCCGGCGGCGCCCACCGCCCAGCCTGCGGCATCGCTGAGGAAGTTGTTGGCGATGCCCACGACGGTGTCGTCCTGGATGCGGATGGTGCCAGACGTCGAGTACTCGGTCGTGAGGATCAGCACGACCCCGGACCAGATGAGCAGCCCCGCCAGCGTGACCACGAAGGAAGGCACGCCCGCCTTGGTGATCACCAACGCCTGCAGCAGGCCAATGGCCGTGGTCACGACCAGTGCGACGGCAACCGCGAGCCACCAGGGCCAGTCGGATGCGTCCGGGCGGAGCAGCAGAGTCATCGTGACGCCCCCCACCGCGCTGACGAACGCCACCGACAGGTCGATCTCGCCGATCAGCAGGACGAACACCACCCCGATGGCGATCGTGGCGGTGGCGGCCATCTGCAGGAGCAGGTTGGTGAAGTTGCGCTCGGTGAAGAACGTGTCGTCGAGCGTCCCAAACACAAGGCCGATGACGACCAGCCCCACGACGATCGGGAGCGAGCCCAGCTCGCCGGCACGTACCCCCTGCCACCAGCGGCGCACGTACCCGCCGAGCGTTTCGGCCGGCGCCTCGAGCGCGGGCTGGGTGGCGGCCGGCAGCGGCTCTTCGGGGGTCACCACGGGCTCGGCGCCCGCATCGGTGCCTACCTGCGACTCGGTACGGGGATCGATCGTCATGGTTCCGTGACTCCGGCGTCGGCCATTCCCGGCGCCTGGTCGAGCGTGCCCGCCGTGATCGCTTGCACGACCTCCTGCTGAGTCGTATCCGCCCGGTCGAGCACGGCCACGAGCTGCCCGAGGCGCAGCACTGTGATCCGGTCGGCGACCTCGAACACGTCCTGGAGGTTGTGCGAGATGATCACCACCCCCAGGTCGCGATCGGCCAGGCGTCGCACGAGGTCGAGCACCTGGCGGGTCTGGGCGACGCCGAGCGCGGCCGTCGGCTCGTCGAGGATGAGCAGCTTCGAGTTCCACATGACCGACTTGGCCACGGCGACGGCCTGCCGCTGGCCGCCCGACAGGCCGGCCACCGTCTGGCGCACCGACCCGAGCGTGGTCACCGACAGGCCCTCGAGCGTGTCCTGGGCGGCGTGCTCCATGCTCGACTCGTCCAGCACGAAGCCCCGCGTCCGCTCGCGGCCGAGGAACATGTTGGCCGTGACGTCGAGGTTGTCGGCCAGCGCCAGGTCCTGGTAGACGACCTCGATGCCGAGGCGAGCGGCGTCCCTCGGGCCGTGGATAGCGACGGGCTCGCCCTCGAACCGCACCTGCCCCTCGTCGAACGGGTAGATCCCCACGACCCCCTTGACGAGCGTGGACTTGCCTGCTCCGTTGTCGCCGACGAGGGCCATGACCTCGCCAGGGCGCACCTCGAAGTCGACGCGGTACAGGGCCTGTACCGCGCCGAACGCCTTCGAGACGCCCTCGCACTCGAGGAGCGGAGCGGTCACGAGGGCACCTCGTGACCGCTCGACCGTGCCGTCACGAGTTCTGTTGGCAGAACTCGGTGCTGGCCACGTCGCCGGTACAGAGCTCCTCGACCGTGCGGAACTCATCGGCGATGACAGTGTCGGCCACGTTGTCGACGGTCACGCCGATCGGCACCAGCGCCACGTAGGGCACGATCCCGTCACCCTCGGCCGAGTCGGCTGGCTCGCCGGACTCGGCCTCGATGCCGATGACCGACACATCCGAGCCTCCCGACGGGAGCTCCGACTGGTACGACTCGGCCGCCTCCGTGATGTCGTCACCGGCCCGCAGCGCCAGCGCCATCGCAGCTGCGACGCCGACCTCGTCCTGGATCGGCTTGTACACGCTCACCGTCTGCTTGCCGAGCAGCACGTTCTGGATGCCGGCCTGGGTGGCGTCCTGCCCGCTCAGCGGAACCGGCCCGACACCTGCGGCCTCGAGTGCATTGATCACCGAGTTGGCCAGGCCGTCGTTGGCCGCGAACACGGCGTCGACGTCGTTGTTGGCGTCGACCAGGATCTGCTCCATCAGGGTCTGGGCCTCGGCGTTGTCCCAGCCCGGGACGAACTGGTCGGCGACCAGCTCCCAGTCCCCGGCGTCGACCCGCTGCTGGACGGTCTCGTCGTAGCCCTGCTTGAACAGGAAGGAGTTGTTGTCCTCCTCGCCGCCGTTGAGCTCCACCACCCGGGCGGGCGCCACACCGAGCGCGTCGATGGCGGGCTCCACGGCCTCGGCCATGGCCGCACCTACGGCCACATTGTCGAAGCTCACGTAGGCCGCACCACCGGAGCCGCCGGTGTTGAACCGGTCGTACTCGACCACCTGGACGTCGGCCTCCTTGGCCTGGTCGATGATCGTGGCCCCGGACCCGGTGTCGAGGCTGGTGAGGACGATCACGCTGGCGCCGTCGGCGATGGCCTGCTCGGCCTGCGACTGCTGCGTGGAGGCGTCGCCCTCGGCGTTGACGATCGTGAAGTCGTCGCCCTCCGAGAGCCCGGCGGCCTCGAACGCCTCGGCGAAGAACGGCGCATCTTCCTGCTCCCACCGGTCCGACGACGCGGTGTCGGGCAGGAGCACCCAGATGCTGCCCTCGCCGCCGCCGTCCGTCGCGGCTTGGCCGCCGTCGTCGTCGTCGTCACCACAGGCGGCAGTGATCAGGCCGAGCACGGCCAGCATCGCGAACACCCGCCAGGTGCGCTTCGTTACGGACATATGTTCCCCCTCATGTCGCCCTCAACGCGTGAAAGTACGACGGCGACCGCGAACAGAACGCGAACGTTGTGCCGTCGGCGTGAACGAACCGTGAAGGACCGCCCGCGTTGGTCAGTCTGCCACGAACCGGTACCCCGAGCGGGGCTCCGTGACGAACAGCGGCGGTCCGTCGGCATCCTCGAGCTTGGCGCGCAGTCGCGCCATGTAGACGCGGGTGTACTCGGTCTGCGTCTCGTAGCCGTGGCCCCAGACCCGACGCAGGAGCGTCGCGTGCGTCAACAGCACGCCGGGGTTGGTGGCGAACTCGCGCAGCAGGGCGAACTCCGTGGGCGTGAGATGGACGAGGCTCCCCGCCTTCGTGACCTTGCTGGCCGCCACGTCGATCTCGACGTCGCCGGCCCGCACCAGCGTCGGCGCAGTGGGCGCCAGCGGCGCCGGCCGACTGCGGCGGAGCGTGGCGTTGATGCGGGCCAGCAGCTCCTCGATTCCGAACGGCTTGGTCATGTAGTCGTCGGCGCCGAGGTTGAGGGCCCGCACCTTGTCGGTCTCCCCCCGCCGGGCCGACAGCACGATGATCCCCACCGACGACCGCTCGCGCAGCTCGCGGCACAGCTCGAAGCCGTCGACGCCCGGAAGCATGAGGTCGAGCAGGACGGCGTCGGGCTCCCTGGCCTCGAGCAGGGCGACGGCGTCGCAACCGTCCTTCGACACCACGACGTCGTGGGCCCGGGCGATGAGGTTGGACCGCACGAGGTCGACGATGTTCTGGTCGTCCTCGACGAGCAGGACGGTCGTGCGATCAGACAACGTCGGGCTCCTTCACCGCGTCCACCAGGCTCCACGACGCATCCAGCGGTACATCCGACGCGTCGGTCGGCGGTTCGCAGGGAAGCGCGACGACGAAGCAGGCGCCGCGGGCGACGGGCACGTCCGTCAGGCTGCCGCCGTGGGCGTCGACGATCCCCTTGGCGATCGGCAGGCCCAGCCCGGCGCCCGCACTCTCGGCGGGGCCCCGCACCCGCGGCTCGAAGATGTGGGCGGCGAGCGAGCGGGGGACCCCGGGCCCGTGATCGGCGACCTCGACCTCGACCGTGCCTCGACTCGCCCCGCGCCGCAGGGTGACGTCGATGCCGTCGGCGGACCCGCCGTGGGCGACGGCGTTCTCGAGCAGGTTGACGAACACCTGCTCCAACCTGTCGTGGTCCCCCCACACCGGCTCGAGGTCGGAGGTGGCGTGGACGCGGATCGTCGACCCGTCCGCTACGAGTCGAACGGCGGCTTCGACGACCAGGCGGACCTCACACCAGTGGCGCTGCAGGCGCAGGACACCGGACTCGATCGCGGTCGAGTCAAGCAGGTCCCCCACGAGCCGCCCGAGGCGCGCCCCCTCGCTGGCGATCGACCGCAGGAAGCGGTCGGTCGACGCCGCGTCCCACGTGAGGTCGGGCTGGAGCAGCGTCGAGGCGTAGCCCTGGATGGCGGTGAGCGGCGTGCGGAGCTCGTGGCTGAGCGACGAGAGGAGCTCCCGCTGGACGGCCTGCGAGCGGCGCAGCGCCGCGGCCTCCCGCCGGGTGTGTTCGAGCGCCTCGCCCTCCATGGCCAGGGCGAGCGACCGCGTCGCGTCGTCCAACAGCTCGAGGGTGTCGCCGGCGGGGGTGCCGCCGGTCGGAAGGTGGGCCACGAGCACCGCTCGGCCCTCGGGGTGTCGGAGCTCCACGGCCGCCAGGTCCGGCTCCACGAACTGCGCCTGGCCGCCGGCTCCCCCTGCCAGGACGCGCCTGGCGGCGTCGTTGAACCGGACCTCCATCGCCGCGGAGTCGCCCGCCCCACCGTCGTGGATGACCCGGGGCTCCAGCTCACCGTCCTTCTCGATCAGTACGGCCACCCCGGCCGCACCCAGGGCCCCGCTCAGCGCCAGCAGCGACGCACCCAGCCCGCCCACGACCCGGTCGGGCGTGGCGACCAGGGTCTCGAGCATCGCCCGCAGCGACTCCAGCACCCGGTTGCGGCGCGAGACCTCGGTCAGCAGCCGTTCGCGCTCGATGGCCGACGCCACGTAGCCGAGGTAGAGCCGCGCCAGCTCGAGCTGTGCCGGCTCGGGTCGGCCGACCGACGTCGCGAAACCGGACACGGTGCCGAGGACGCCGTGCGTGCCGACGATCGGCGCCGCCCACTCGCTGCGGATCCCGGACGCCGCCGCCGCTTGGCGGTAACGCTCCGGGGCCGGATGGTTCGCGAGGTCCTCCACGACGACGGCCTCGGATTCGGCAGCGGCCAGCCCGGCACAGCCACCGCCGACGCCCAGTTCTAGGCGGTCGTTGACCTCGAGGAGGGGTCCGCGCAGCCCGATGGCGGCGGTTCGGCGCAGGACCGGGCCGGCGCCGTCGGGGGATTCGAGCAGGTGGACGCAGACCATCTCCTGGTCGAGCGCTGCCGCCATGGCCGAGACGATCAGGGGCAACGACGCCGCCGGCTCGACGTCGGAGAGCTGGTCGACGAGGCTCCGGAGTCGCTGGAGCTGGCGGCGGGCCATCGAGTCCATCTCGATGCCCGACATGAGCGCCACGATGTCGTCGCGGTGCACCTCGAGGGGCGAGACGTCGGCCACGACGCGGCCGTCGCGAAGGACGACCACCCGGTCGGCGAGCGCGAACACCTGATCGAGGTCGTGGGTCACAAGCAGGATGCCCGCCCCCTCGTCGCGGCACTGCCGGATCACCCCCTGGACCCATAACGTCTCGGCGACGCCGAGCGACGCCGTCGGCTCGTCCAGAAGCAGGAGCCGGGGAGCGCACCTGAGGGCGCGGGCGAGCGCCACCAACTGGCGCTGGCCCCGCGACAGCCCCCGCACCGGTCGGTCCAGCGGCAGCGTCTCGGCCCCGACCCGCCGGAGCACCGACGCCGCGCCCTCGCGCATGTCGCTCTCGGCGATCAGCCAGCGGCCCGGCTCGCGGCCCAGGAACACGTTGGCGACGGCGTCGAGGTCGTCGCACAACCCGTGGTCCTGCCAGAGCACCTCGATCCCGGCCTGGCGCACCTGGTCCGGGGTCGAGGGCAGCGGGGCGCCGTCGACCCGGACCTCACCCTCCTCGGGTTCGAGGATGCGGGCGAGGCAGGCCACCAGCGACGACTTGCCCGCGCCGTTTTCCCCGACCAGGGCGACCACCTCCCCGGCGCCGATCCACAGGGACACGTCGCGCAGCACGGTGAGACGGCCGAAGCGCTTCGTGATCCCCCGCGCGTCGAGGCGTGGCACGCCGGCGAGCGGAGACCGCTGTCGCTCTCCATTGGCCTCCGTCACCCGCACCCTCCGTCGACGTCGATCGGGCTGTGCCGCTAGTTTGGCCCGCCGAGGCGGCGGGGAGGAGGTGCCGGCCATGGCAGACAGCTACACGCCCACCCCCGGCGACCATTTCACGTTCGGATTGTGGACCGTCGGCAACCGCGGTCGCGACCCGTTCGGCCACGAGGTCCGCCCGCCACTCGACCCGGTCGACGCCGTCAACCGCCTCGCCGAGCTGGGGGCCTACGGGGTGAACTTCCACGACGACGACCTGGTGCCGCCGGGCTCGTCGTCCACCGAGCGGGAAGAGATCCTCAAGCGCTTCCGGCGCGCCCTGGACCAGACCGGCATGCGGGTGCCGATGGCGACCACCAACCTGTTCTCACGACCGGTGTTCAAGGAGGGTGCGTTCACGGCCAACGATCCCGCGGTCCGCCGTTTCGCGATCGTCAAGACGCTCGACGCCATCGAGCTGGGCGCCGAGCTGGGGGCGACCACCTATGTGATGTGGGGCGGGCGGGAGGGCGTCGAGGCCGACGCCGCCAAGGACGTGCGCGCCGCCCTCGATCGCTACGCCGAGGCGGTCAACATCTGCTGCGCCCACGTCCGCGACCGCGGCTACGAGATGCGGTTCGCCATCGAGCCCAAGCCCAACGAGCCGCGGGGCGACCTGTTCCTGCCCACCGTCGGGCACGCGCTCGCCTTCGTCGCTGAGCTCGAGTGGCCCGACATGGTCGGGCTAAACCCCGAGTTCGCCCACGAGACCATGTCGGGCCTCTCGTTCCACCACGCCGTGGCCCAGTGCCTTTGGCAGGGCAAGCTCTTCCACATCGACCTCAACGCCCAGCGCATCGGCAAGTTCGACCAGGACTTCCGCTTCGGCAGCGAGGGGATCCGCGACGCCTTCTACCTGGTGAAACTCCTGGAGGAGTCCGGCTGGGACGGCATGCGGCACTTCGACGCCCACGCCTACCGCACCGAGGATGCCGACGGCGTTTGGGACTTCGCCCGGGGCTGCATGCGCACCTACCTCATCCTGCGTGCCGCGGCACAGCGCTTCGCCGCCGACGCCGACATCCAGGAGGCGCTTCGCATCGCCCAAGCCGACCGGCTGAGCGAGCCCTCGCTGCCCGGCGGTCCGACGCCCGAGAGCATTGCCGGGCTTCGCGCCGAGGTGGCCGGCTACGACGAGCAGGCGCTGGCGGCCCGCGGCTATGGCCACGAGCGACTCGATCAGCTCGTGACCGAACTGCTCCTCGGCGCCCGCTAGCACGGCCGCCCTACCTGCGAGTTCGCGTGGCGCTCGTCCTGGGGGTCGACAGCTCGACGCAGGCGACAAAGCTCGAGCTGCGGGACGCGATCACCGGGCGCCTCGAGGCGTCGGCACGGGCCCCCCATCCGCCCGTGCACCCGCCACGCAGCGAACAGGACCCAGGCGCGTGGTGGTCCGCACTCGGCCGAGCCGGCGCGGAGCTGGGTCGGCCGCCGATCGCAGCGCTGGCCATCGGCAGCCAGCAGCACGGGATGGTCGTGCTGGACGCGGAGGGGTCGGTGGTGCGGCCGGCGAAGTTGTGGAACGACACCGAGTCGGCCCCGGACGCCGCGGCGCTGGTCGAACGGTTGGGCGCCGAGGCGTGGAGCCAGGCGGTCGGCCTCGTCCCGCTGGCGTCGTACACCGTCACGAAGCTGGCATGGCTGCGACGCTGCGAGCCCGGCGCGTGGAGCCGGTTGGCACGCGTCGTCCTGCCCCACGACTGGCTCAACCTCCGCTGCACCGGCGCGGCCGCGACCGATCGGGGCGACGCCTCGGGCACGGGCTACTGGTCCCCCGCCAGCGGCGAATGGCGGACCGACCTGCTCGCCCTCATCGACGACGGCCGGGACTGGGCACGCTGCCTCCCAGAGGTCAAGGCGCCGAGCGAGCCGGTCGGGCCCCTGGTGGGCGAGGCCCGCGGCCTCTTCGGCCCCGCCATCGTGGGGCCGGGAACGGGCGACAACATGGCGGCGGCCCTCGGGCTGGGGCTCGCCCCCGGCGACGTGGCCGTGTCCGTCGGCACGTCGGGCACCGTCTACGCCGTGAGCGACACACCCGTCGCCGACCCCACCGGGGCCGTCGCCGGCTTCGCGGACGCCACCGGTCGGTTCCTGCCGCTCGTGTGCACGCTGAACGCGGCCAAGGTCCTCGACACGGTCGCCACGCTGCTCGGGGTCGACCACGACGGGCTCGACGACCTGGCCCTGAAGGCGCCGGCGGGCGCGCAGGGGCTGACGCTGCTCCCCTACCTCGACGGCGAACGGACGCCGAACCGACCGGACGCCACCGGGATCCTTGCGGGCCTGCGCACCTCGCACGATCGGGCGGATCTGGCGCGAGCCGCCGTCGAAGGCGTCGTCCATGGGCTCCTCGACGGGCTGGACGCACTGGCGGCGCAGGGCATCACCCTGGACGGCCGGCTCGTGCTGACCGGAGGTGGCGCCAAGTCACGCGCCGTCCGGCGGGCGTTCGCCGACCTGAGTGGCCGCGCCGTCGAGGTGCATGCCGACGCCGAGACGGTGGCGAGGGGTGCGGCCGTCCAGGCGGCCGCCACGCTGGCGGGCGGCCATCCGTCCGAGGTCGCCCGCGCCTGGCGGCCCGACCCGGACGGGGTCGACGAGCCCGGCACGGACATCGACCGGGAGGCACTGCGGGCCGCCTACCACCAGCTGCGGGATCGCGCGCCGTAGATCTGGGCCGAAGCCCGGGGGGCTGGTCCCGCTAGGGCTCGTCGTCCGATGCCAGCGCGGCGGTCCACTCGTCTAGGTCGGCGTCGGGCTGCAGCACGAGCATGACGAAGCGCACCGGGCGCTTGCCGTCGTTGCGGTAGGCGTGCGGTCGGTCGGCGTGGAACGACGCCGCCCCACCGGCTGCGACCGTGTGGGCCGCACTGTCCACCTCCAGCGTGAGGGTCCCGTCGACGACGTGGAGCATCTCCCGGGTGCCCTCGATGTGGGCCTCGGATGCGTGCCGGTCGCCGGGCGCCAACGCCCAGCGCCACAGCTCGATGTGGTCCCGCTCGTCGGAGCCCACCAGGAGGTCGGCCGAGCTGCCCTCCAGCCCGGCCCACAGCCGGACGGTCTCCGCCGGCCGGACCACCCGGACCGCGGGTGCCTCGTGCAGCTCGACCAGCGCCGCCAGCGACACCCCCAGCGTCTCGGCGATCTTGCACATCGTGCCCAGGCTGGGATTGGTGCGCGCACCCTCGACGTGGACCAGCATGCCCTTGCTCACCCCGCTGCGCAGGGCGAGCTGGTCGAGGCTCCAGCCGCGGTCCGTGCGGAGGCGGCGGGTGTTGCGGGCTACGGCGGCGGCCACCGCCGCAGGAGCGGGCATGTGGTGCATCGTACCGACCGTGTGGTGCGTCACAGCGACCGATGACTAGAGTGCACCGAGCGGTCAGTGTGGTGTACCAGTCGCCGCGTCGCGCTGACCGCACCGGAGAATCCGCTCCCATGGCCGCACTCCTCGCCCTCACCGCTGCCGCCGCCTACGGCGTCGGCGACTTCCTCGGCGGCATGGCCGCGCGCCGGGAGCCGTCGAGCGCGGTCGTCCTGTGGTCACACGTGGTCGGCCTCGTCATGCTTCTGGTGGCGGCGCCCGCCGTGGGTGGCGATGCCACGCCGCGGGCGTTGGCGGTCGGCGGCGTCGCCGGCCTGTTCGGCGGGACGGGTGTGGCCCTGTTCTACCGAGGTCTCTCGCTGGGATCGATGAGCGTGGTCGCCCCCATCGCCGCGCTGCTGTCGGCGGCGGTGCCGGTGATGGCTGGGCTGGGCTCCGGTGAACGGCCCCCGGTGGCGGCCGTCGCCGGCATCGGCATGGCTCTGGTGGCGGTCACCATGGTGTCCAGGGAACAGCCGCAAGGCCACGGCGAGCGGGCGCTGCGCCTGCAGCCGCTACTGCTCGCCATCGGGGCCGGCATCGCCTTCGGGTTGTTCTTCGTGGCGGTGGACCGGGCCGGCAGCGACGCAGGGATCTGGCCTCTCGTGGGTGCGCGGGTGGCATCGGTGTCGCTGTTCGCGGCCCTGGGCGCCGCCCGGGTGACGTCGGCCGCCCCGCCGCGGGCTGCGCTGGGTGCGGCCCTGGGCTGCGGGCTTCTCGACGCCGCCGCCAACGTGCTGTACGTGCTCGCGCTGTCGCACGGCCTCCTGTCGGTCGTGTCGGTGCTCACCGCGCTCTACCCGGCCGGCACCGTGCTGCTCGCCCGCTACGTGCTCGGCGAGCGGCTGAGCGGCGTGCAGCGGACGGGCCTCGCCGTCGCCGGCCTGGCGGCGGTGCTGATCGCCTCGTAGGCAATAGCGGACGCTCACCAAAGCCCGAGGCAATGACGAACGAGATCCGTCAGTCATTGCCTCCGGCTCGCCCCACCGACCGCTATTGCCTCGGGCTCGTCTCGACTGGGACGACATCGCCCGCTACCAGGAGCAGGGCGCGATCGCCTGAGCGGTCAGCTGGCCCGCGAGGTCTCCGTCCCGGCGGTGTCGCGGCCCGAGCGCAGCACGGCGCCCGGCAGCGCGCCGGTCGGCCGGCCGTCGACGATCGTCTCGCTGCCGTTGACGAGCACCCGCACGACGCCGAGAGGATCGGCCAGCAGCCGCTTGCTCTCCCCCGGCAGGTCGAACGCGATCCGGGCGGGCGTGGCGTCCACGGTGGCCGGGTCGAGCACCACGACATCGGCGCGGTAGCCGGGCGCCAGGCGGCCGCGGTCGCGCAGGCCGAAGAGCCGCGCCGGCACGTCGGTCATCAGGTGCACCGCCCGTTCGAGGGGCACCAGCTGGCGCCCGCGCAGGCAGTCCGCGATGAAGCGGGTCGGGTAGGCCGAGCCCAGCATGCGGTCGAGGTGCGCACCGGCGTCGGACCCGCCCAGCAGGACGTCCTCGTGTTCCCACACGCGACGTCGGAGCTCCCAATCGGCGTCGCCGTCGGCTGCCGGGATGGGCCAGAGGACCGTCTTCAGTTCGTCGTTGACCACAATGTCGACGATCGTGGCGAACGGGTCCTCGCCCCGCTCGGCGGCGATGTCTCCGACCTTGCGGTTGCGGTACGGCTCGTTGGCCTCGGAGTACACGTCGCCGATCAGGTAGTTGGCGAAGTCGGCGAGCCGGCGCAGCGGTGACGACTCCGCCTTCTCCATCATGTCGGCCCGCACCGCCGGGTCCCGGAGGCGGCGGATCTTCTCGGGCACGTCGACGGCCAGCACGTCGCGCCAACCAGGGAGCAGCCAGAGCGCGCAGAACGTCAGGAAGCTCATGTTGTTGTCGGCGAAGATCGGCATCGTCAGGGCCACGACCCGGCCGCCCAACTCGTTGGCCCGGGTCGCCGCCTGGAGCTGGTGGTCGATCTTGCCGGGATCGTCGGCGGCGACGGTCAGGACGTTCCAGTTGAGCGGTCGACGGGCGGCGCCGCTCATGCGGGCCAGCAGCTCGATCTCCTCGTCGCTGAAGCGGCTGAGGCAGCCCTGCACGATGGCCTCCAGCGAGGTTCCCTCGAACTCGGCGACGACCTCGCAGAGGGCCAGGACCTCGTCCTCGGAGGCATGGCGGCTCGGCACCGGCTCGCCGTCGCCGTCGACGTGTGTGGTCGACCGGGTGGTGGACAGGCCCAGCCCGCCGGCGGCCAGCGACTCACGCAGGAGCCCGCTGATCTGCCGCAGCTCGGCCGGCGTGGATTCCCGGCCGAAGTCGTCGCCCAGCACGTAGCGACGCAGCGCGCAGTGGCCCACCATGAACCCGGCGTTCACCGCCAGCGAACCGTCCAGACCAGCGAGGTACTCGCCGAAGGTCTCCCACTCCCACGGCAGCCCCTGCTCCAGCGCCACCAGGGGCATCCCCTCGACCTGGGCCATCATCCTGCGGGTGTAGTCGGCGTCGCGCTCGCGCAGCGGCGCCAGGGTGAAGCCGCAGTTGCCGCCGATGACGCTGGTGACACCGTGCCAGCTCGACGGCGTCGCCAACGGATCCCAGTAGAGCTGCGCGTCGTAGTGGGTGTGGGGGTCGACGAACCCCGGCGTCACCACCAGGTCGGTGGCGTCGATCGTCTGCGCCGCCTGCTCGTCGAGCTGGCCGGGCTCGGCGACGGCGACGATGCGGCCGCCCTTGATGCCGAGGTCGGCGCGTCGCCCCCGAGAGGTCGCCGAGCCGTCCACGACCGTCCCTCCGCTGATGGCGTGATCGAGCATCAGACTCCCCGTCGCAACCGACCGATCGTTTGGGAATGTACTTGCGGTGCCCGGCGTGCCGCATCTCTCGTACCCGATGCCGGTCCACCGGGTTCGTGACCATGGCGGTCGAGGTCGATGGCTCAACGATGGCATCCAGGCCCCGGCGGGGCCGGGGCCTGTGGTGATTGTTGGGTCTCGGACGGGTTTGGCTGCGCCGGCGTCAAGGGTGCGCTGCGCCGGCCTGGCGGCCGCCCTTGACCCCGGCTTGACGGCGGCTGGTGGCTCGCGAAAATGGCCGTTGAGCAGGGATTTTGACTTGATCCGGGTATGCGAACAAGTGTACGCTATGGGGTATGTTCGAGCAGCTGCGGGACGCCATCGACGGGCTCGACATCCCCATCGACGGCACCGCCCTGGCGGCCGTGCTCGCGCTCCGCGACCGGCTCGACGCCCACATCAGCGACGCCGTCGCCGCCCACGACCAAGCGGGCCTGTGGGAACTCGACGGCGCCACCTCCATGACCGCCTGGCTCAGCGACCGCGCCCGCATGCCCCGCCCCCGCGCCGCGGTGATGGCGGCCCGGGCCCGCAAACTCGCCCGCCTACCCGTCACCGCCGCCGCCTGGCGCGACGG
>DASSDL010000065.1:0-2887 GCA_035697145.1 Acidimicrobiales bacterium | reverse complement strand
CGATCGACTGGGGCGAGGGTCTCGCGTTGCGCTACGGCGGCTTCTACGGTCCGGGGACGGGGATCAGCCTGGATCCGGATGCGGTGATGGCGGGGCCGATCCGCAAGCGGCGGTTCCCGATCGTCGGCGATGGTGGGGGCATCTGGTCGCACGTCCACATCGAGGACGCCGCGGCGGCGACCGCCATCGCGGTCGAGCGCGGCCAGCCGGGTATCTACTACATCGTTGACGACGAGCCCGCGCCCGTGCGGGAGTGGCTGCCGGTGCTGGCGAGCGCGCTGGATGCCAAACCACCAAGGCGCATCCCACGCTGGCTGGGGCGGCTGGCGGCCGGTGAGATGGCAACGCTCATGATGACCGACGTGCGTGGTGCCTCGAACGCCAAGGCCAAGCGCGAGCTCGGCTGGCAGCTGCGGTATCCGAGCTGGCGGCTGGGCGTCACCAAAGGGCTCGGCTGAAACCATGTCCGGGGTGTCGATCCTGGAGGAGCTTCGGCCCCGGGCGTTCGCGGTGGCCTACCGGATGCTCGGCAGCGTGAGCGAGGCCGAGGACATCGTGCAGGAGGCGCTGCTGCGTCTGCACAACACGCTGGAGCAGGGCGAGCGGATCGAGTCGCCACGCGCCTATCTCTCGACCGTGGTCACCCGGCTGTGCATCGACCAGCTGCGATCGGCTCGAGCCCGGCGCGAGAGCTACGTCGGCGAATGGCTGCCCGAGCCGCTGGTCGACGACGGCGGTCGCAGCGACCCGGCCGACCAGGCCGAGATGGCGGACTCGTTGTCATTGGCCTTCCTGGTGTTGCTCGAGAGCCTGACGCCCGAGCAACGGGCCGCGTTCTTGTTGCGCGAGGTCTTCGACTACCCCTACGAGCAGATCGCCGCCATCATCGGCACGGGCGAGGACAACACCCGCCAGCTCGTGTCCCGGGCGCGTAGGCACGTGGACGAGGGCAAGCCACGCTTCGAGGCGTCACAGCAGCAGCGTGAGCAACTGGCGCGCAGCTTCCTGGCCGCGGTCAGCAACGGCGACCTGCAAGCTCTCGAGGAGCTGCTGGCCCACGACGTCGTGCTCCACGGCGACGGTGGGGGCAAGGTGCGGGCCATCCCCCGCCCCGTCCATGGTCGGGCCAAGGTTGCCCGGGTGCTGATGTCGGGGATTCGGGCTGCCGAGGCGTTCGGCGGATGGTCGCTACGCAAGGTAGAGGTCAACGGCCAACCCGGCGCCATGGTCTTCGACGCCGCCGGCAAGCTGCTGGCCGTCGTGGTGCTCGACATCGCCGACGGCCAGATCCAGGCGGTGCGCTCGATCGCCAACCCGGACAAGCTGCGCCACCTCGTCGCGCCCGCCCGCTGACAATCGACGGAGGTCAATCGGGCAACTTGCCGGCGGGCCTATCGGATGCCGGCACCGCCCATCCCATTTCTCATCCCACAATCGGCTGGGAACGCCGGCTCACTCGCCGACACGCGCCGGACGAACCTCCCTGCTCAGCGGCATGGTTCGGAACCATCCGAGACCCGCTGGACGTTAGGAAACGCTCTGCAAAGCCCTGTACACCGGTTCGATTCGGGTCGCCGCCTTGCATATAAGACCTGGTCAGAGGCCTACTGGTGGGCGTGACTCGTCTGCGGCGACGGGCCTGTCGTCGGATGTGACGGTCAACATCTTGGAGCTGGACGCGGTCGGTCACGTGCCCCACTGGCCGAAGGACCGAAGCGAGGTGACGTTGCACCAGATCCTGGTGCACATGACGGCGAAACCCATAGACACGCTGGCCATCGCCGCCGCAGGAGGCGGCCTCGTTGGGGGGCGCGTCACGGATAGACCAGTCAGTCTGTTGGTCAAACCCATGGCTCATATGTCTGTCCGCTTCCTGGCTGAGACGCAGACCGCGGTGCACGGAAGCCGGACGGCACCATCGGGGCCTTGGAAGGCGGCCCACGCACGCGTGACGCGGTCCCAGACGTCTTGCCGTATCGGTTCGGGTTGGTCGGCGATGAGCTCGGTGATCGGTGGCGCGACGTCGCGGACCCACTCGGTGCACGCCTCGGCGCTGGCGGTTTCGTAGACGGCGAGCGCGGTGCCGGGCACCACGTCGGTGAAGCCCGCGCCGCGGACATGGTCTTCGAGCACGCCGTCTGCGCCGAGCGCGAAGGGACCCGGGCCGGCGGCCGGGGGCTCGATGCCGAGCGTCTCGATCATGACGGCGACCGGTGTCGCAAACGCAACCTTGTCCGGCGTCGCCCACACCGCCACCGCGAGCCGGCCGCCTGGTCGCAGTGCGGTGTGAAGATCGCGCAGTGTCTCGAGTGGGTTGCTGGCGTACATGATCGCTGCGCGGCTCAGCACCACGTCGAGGCTGGCGGGCGCCAGCTCGAGCCCTCGATGTCGGCCTCGACGAAGGACACGTTGGAGAGGCCGGCGCCTCGGGCGCGGGTCTCGGCGTAGGCGAGCATGTCGCCCGAGATGTCGAGACAGGTGACGTGGCCGTCCGGGCCGACGGCGCTGGCGGCGGTGAGGCCCGGCTCGCCGTATCCCGAGCCGACGTCGAGCACGACGTCGCCGCGTTGCACGTCGGCCTGTTGCAGCAGGACGCGGGTCACGGCCCGTCCGGCGTCGTCGGCTTCGAGCGTCGGGAGCCACTTCTGCCATCCGGCTGCGGCTGCGGTCCACTCGCGGCGAACCCTCGACTTGTAGTCGTGGTCGTGGTTGATCTCGGTGCTGCTCACTGGCGGTCTCCCCCTTGTTCGTGGTCGTTGCTGGGACCGTACGAAGAGGGTCGGGAGCCGACCATCGCCGAGATCAGGTATGTGATCGCGTACCTGATCCCGTGGGGGCGTCAGCCAGGGCATCGCGGGTCGCCCAGGTGGCGATCTCGGAACGGCTG